>PNKB01000077.1 GCA_013997645.1 Cyanobacteria bacterium PR.3.49 | reverse complement strand
GCGCTGCACAGCCTTCTCACCGGCCAGCTTCGACTTGCCGTATACGGACAGCGGGCGGGTTCTGTCCCAGGTCGTATAGGGCGTATTTTGCTCGCCGTCGAAAACGTAGTCGGAACTTACATAGAGCATCGGCACGTTGAATTTGGCGCAGGCCACAGCGATGTTTTCGGTGCCGTAGCCGTTGATCAAATAGGCAAGTCCGGGCTCTGATTCAGCCTGATCTACTTTTGTGTAAGCCGCGCAATGCACCACGAGGTCGGGCTTCACCCTGGCCACCGCCTCCAACACCTGCGTGTAGTGCGTGACGTCGAGATCTTCTTTAGGCAGGGCAATAACCTGATGATCTCTTGCTTCGAGGCAGGGCACGAGCGCTTGCCCGAGCATGCCACCGGCGCCGGTGACCAACAGTTTCATAATTGCTATCTAGCTCCGTGTGTTTGTGATTCTCTTTTATGACTAGGCAACCGGTGCAGTGCTGGCCGGTTGAGTGACAGGCGTCTGCTGGGCCGGTTGTGATACTGCCGGCGGTGTGGCATCGAAAGCTGAATGTTTGGGCTGGCTGGTCACCGCTTCCATCCATTCTCTATTGTCGAGATACCACTGGATTGTTGAATGGATGCCTGTTTCGAACGAGTAGTCCGGTGTCCAGCCCAATTCTTCTTGCAATTTGGTCGAGTCGATTGCGTAACGGCGATCGTGCCCGAGTCTGTCGGCGACGTACTTGATCATCTCATCGCCCTTGCCCATCTCAGACAAGATCAATTTGGTGATCTGCATGTTGGTGCGTTCGTTGGAGCCGCCTACGTTGTAGACTTCCCCCGGCACTCCGCGGTGGAACGCCAGATCGATAGCCTTGCAGTGATCGGCGACGTGCAGCCAGTCTCTGACGTTCAATCCATCGCCGTATACGGGCACTTGTTTGCCTTGAAGCAGGCTGTGAATGAAGAAAGGAATCAGTTTTTCAGGATGTTGATACGGTCCATAGTTGTTGGAGCAACGAGTAATTATTGCCGGGAAGCCGTAGGTCTCGAAATAAGCGCGGCAGAGTAAATCGGCGCCGGCTTTGCTTGAAGAGTATGGGCTGTTCGGTTGCAGTGGTGTGGTTTCGTGGAAATAACCTTCTGCACCGAGCGTTCCATAAACTTCGTCGGTAGACACTTGCACGTAACGAATGGAGAAATCCTTTTTGTTCTGCGCCGCATCGACTGCCGTGCGTCCATAACGGAAGGCGGCGTCCAGCAATACTTGCGTGCCCAGCACATTGGTTTTTACGAAGACTTGCGGATCGCTGATTGAACGGTCGACGTGAGTTTCGGCCGCCAGGTTGATGATGCCGTCGATGCGACCGAAGCGCTTGCCGGATACGATGTCGTCTACAATCGCTGCGTCTTCGATACGACCATGCACGTACTTGTAGCGCGGATTGTCGGCGACATCAGCCAGATTTTCCGGATGTCCGGCATAAGTTGCCGCATCCAGATTGATTATCGTGTAATTCGGATAAGTATTGAGCAAATGCCGAACCAGGTTGCTTCCGATGAAGCCCAACCCACCAGTGACAAGCAATTGCATGGCTCGCATGGACGATTCCCTCGCTGAGATAGAAGTGGAAGTGTTCGACAAAGCTGTGTTCGAACGGCAATTAATGCTCAAGATTGTCCCTTGACAGACGTCAATCGATCAACGTCCATCAAATAATCTTAGAAAGCTGTCAGAATGAAATTGTTTAAATATTGTCTAAACAACTTCTACTTTACTGTCGTCGCCGAGCATGAGGCGAAACGCTACAGGCTTGCTCTGACTGCGTGTGAGCTCGACATTGACGCCTATCAAACTGTCTTCGATGCGACCGTTGAAGTCCAAGATTTGACATTTCTCACGCAGGATCGAGTGTTCGATTTCTGCGTGTGAAACTCTTGCCCCGTCGCCGATTGAAGTGAAAGGTCCGACATAGCTATTCTCCAAAACGCAGTCGGCGCCGATTACTGCCGGTCCTCTGACAGTGCAATTTTTCAAAATGCTGCCTTTGCCCACATGAACGCGTCCTGAAAGGCGCGATTGGTCGTCCAGATTGCCGAGCATGGACACATCGGTCATCTCATCCAGAACAACGCGATTGGCTTCGAGCATATCGTCTTTCTTTCCGGTATCAAGCCACCAGCTCGTCAAAACGTGGCTGTCGACGTGCTCGCCTTTGGTGATCATGCGCTGGATTGCGTCTGTAATCTCCAATTCGCCGCGCTTGGACGGCTTGATCTCATCGATTGCATTGTGAATTTTGGCGGTGAAAAGATAAACACCAACCAGTGCCAGATTGGATTTTGGCTTGGCAGGCTTTTCTTCCAGGCAAAGAATGCGGCCGTTGCCGTTCAATTCGGCAACACCGAACGAGGTGGGGTTCGGAACTTCTTTCAAAAGAATTTGCGCGTCGGGCTTGTTGGTTTTGAAACGTTCTACAAGAGGCGCCACGCCGTCTTTGATCAGATTGTCGCCCAGGTACATGACGAAAGTTTCGTCTTTCAAATAATCTCTGGCTGTTTTTACCGCGTGCGCCAGTCCGAGCGGCTGGTCTTGCAGTATATATTTGATCTCGATGCCCCAGCGCTCACCGTCACCCACGCACTGGCGGACTTCTTCTCCGGTCTCCGGGCTGATGATGATGCCTATGGATTTGATCCCAGCTTCAATGAGCGCTTCTACCGCGTAGAAAAGAATCGGCTTATTGGCCACGGGCAGGAGCTGTTTTGCTGCCGTATGAGTAATCGGGCGCATCCGCGTCCCTTTGCCGCCGCTGAGAATAAGTCCTTTCATTCGTTGTGCACCTGTTTGCTTTGCTTAGTTCGCTTCAAATGGCGCCGCGCTTGCTGAATACGGCTCCGAAAGTGGAGAACATGATTTTCCAGTCGAGCAGATAGCTCCAGTTCTCGCAGTACCATCTGTCAGCTTCAACTTTTACGTCGTCAGGCAGCTCGTCTCGGCCGTTGACCTGTGCCCAACCGGTGATTCCGGGTGGAAAGCGCAATACACCAGCCGCCTGCCTTTTGGCGGTAAGTTCGGTCTGATTATACAGAGCGGGCCGCGGTCCCACTAAGCTCATTTCGCCCTTAAGCACGTTAAACAATTGGGGTAGCTCATCGATGCTGTACTTCCTTAACCTCGCTCCGACTGCGGTTATCGGGCTCGGCAGCTTGAGCATCTCTTCGGTAGACACATTTGGGGTGCCCACATTCATAGTGCGAAATTTATAAATTTGAAAGAATTCGCCGTTTAAACCAACGCGCTTTTGCCGGAATATGACTGGTCCTTTCGAGTCGACCTTAATCATCACGGCTGTCAAGACGAGCAGCCATGAAAGGCCGATCAGCGCAGCGAGGGAAATTATGATGTCTGTCATTCGTTTCAAAAACATGCGCTCAATTTTACGGTAACCTGTGGTGCAAAGAACAATTGATTTTTGAACAGTTGAATATTTCCAATGGATCTCTCGGTAGTCATAGTTAGCTGGAATACTTGCGGACTTCTGCGCAAATGTCTGACGACATTGAAAACCGAGCTGGAAAGTTTCGGCGATTCGCTCAAATGGGAAGTTTTCCTCGTCGACAACAATTCGGCCGACGGCTCGGCCGACATGGTGCAAAACGAGCATCCCTGGGTAAAACTGACTGCCAATGCGGACAATTTGGGTTTTGCCAAGGCTAACAATCAAGCCTTCAAACTTTCTACGGGACGTTTGGTGCTTCTTTTAAATCCGGACACCGAAGTGCAGCCTGGCGCTTTAAAGACGTTGATCGATTTTATTGATTCGCATCCTAATGCGGCCATTGTGGCACCGCAGCTATTGAACTCCGATGGCAGCGTGCAACGGTCGTGCCGTGAGTTTCCGACCTTCATCGGCATGATTTACGAATTGATTGGACTGAGCAAAATGTTTCCCGACAATAAAACCTTCGGGCGCTACAAAATGCTTGATTGGAATCATGACGACGTGCGCAGAGTAGATCAGCCGGAAGGTGCATGCCTGCTCGTTCGTCGTTCAGTCATGGACAAAGTCGGCTGGCTCGACGAAGGTTTTTTCATGTTATTCGAAGAAGTTGACTGGTGTTATCGCATTAGTCAAGCCGGTTACGAAATCTGGTTCACGCCGCAGGCAAAAGTGATTCATCATTACGGTCAATCGATCAAGCAGGTGAAAGTCAGAATGATCCTCTCTTCGCATCGAGGACTATATCGCTTCTGGCATAAGCACTATCGAGGCGGGCGCTGGTACCTAGATCCCATTGCTTACGGCGGCTTGATGGGATTGGCCTACATGCGAATTTTCGCTTATTCTTGCAAGTCGATGTTGTCTAAGGCGAGCCTTTGAGTTCTAGCCTTTGCCCTTGAGCCCGCGCCGCACGGTAAGAGCTCCTTTGATTACCGGATTGCTCAAGAATTTCGCTAAATTGGTTTTCGCTTCGTGCAGTTGCGCATGCAAATCTACATTCTCCGCGCTCAGCTCTTTGTTTTTCTCGGTGAGGTATTTGTTCTCTTCTAGAATTGTGTTGAACCGCGCTTGCAAGTCTCCCTTTGTCTTAAAAATAGGACTTCTGTTCAAAATGTCGAGGAGGGCTTGTTCGTAGCTCGGTTTGAAAGCCACTACCCTGGTCTGGAAGCCGGGTTCGCAATAATCAAGGCGCTCCAATTTCAAGCCCGACTCTGCCGCCATTTGTGACATGAAATCGAACGTATAGGTCGAAACGCCAGGATATACCCATTCATCACCAGTATAGATTTCCGGACCTTCTGCAAAGGTGAAGACGAAAAGCGAGTGCTCTTCCATCGCCGCTGCCGCTTGAGAGAAACATCTTCTCGTCTGGGCTTGGGAGGTGTGCGAGATGATGGAAAACGCCATCATGTAATCAAACTTTTGGTTGAATTCCGAAATATTGAAATCTTCTGAATAACTGAAAGTAGGGCGTTTGATTCTGATGATGTCGCGACCGAGTTCGCGATCCATGGATTCTTCAAGCAGCCATTTATTGGGCTCGATGCCGTAATAATTCCCGGCTTGCAGGTAGGGAATCATGACTCGACCGGAACGCAATGAGCCGCAACCAATGTCGAGCAACTTGTGGCAATCGCGAAGCCCGAGGGTGGTGAGAATTTTGAACTGTTCAGCTGCCTGTATGTCGTAATCATCGACGTTGCCGACATAGCTTCTGTAATTGCATTCTTTCTCGCCCGACATGACTGTGATTATCGAGTCGTCGATTTGCGCTTTACCGTGTTCGAGTTTTTTTGTTGTCATCATTGTGTTTGGAGGTCTAGTGGTGCTTATGAATACGCGCACATAATACCAGCTGGAGCATTTTGGCAAACGAACGAACCCTTTTCTAATCGGCAGCTCAACATGAATTTAATTTGAGAAGCGACAGTTCAATCGCGTTTAAGGCGCTAGCTGTGCCCAGGCGGGATGTTTCAAAATTGGTTATGATGGAACAGAAATGCTGACTGGGACGCGTTTTTGTAATTGTTGTTGTCTGAATTTAGAATGGTGGTTGCCATGGCAGATCCTCAAAAAATTGTTTCCAACAATGCTCCCGGAAATTTCTTTGTCGACACGACCTGCATAAATTGCGACACGTGCAGGCAACTTGCACCCACTACTTTTGAGGATGCCGGTGAATATTCGTCTGTTTCTCATCAGCCTGCCACTGACGAGGAGGTGCTGGCCGCTACCAGAGCGCTGCTTTGTTGCCCAACCGGATCGATCGGCACTAAAGAGAAAGACACAGCAAAAATCCAGATGACGCGCGCGCAGTTTCCGCTGCCGATTGAGGAAAACGTTTACTACAGTGGATTCAACTCGCCGCACTCATACGGTGCCAATAGTTTTTTCGTGCTGGAAGAGGGCGGAAATTGGCTGATAGACTCGCCGAAATACTTGCCATTCCTGGCCGATCGATTTGCGGAATTGGGCGGCATCAAATACATTTTTCTCACGCACCGAGATGATGTTGCCGATGCAGAAAAGTACGCCGGACGTTTTTCTTCGAGTCGAATTATTCACGCGGCCGAATTGAGTGCGCAACCGCAGTCGGAAATTGTCGTCGAAAGCAACAGCATTCAGGAATTCAGCGAAAACTTCACGATCATTCCCGTGCCTGGTCACACCAAAGGGCACATGGTCCTTCTGTATAAGAACAAGTTTCTTTTTACCGGCGACCATTTAGCTTTCGATCCAGAACTGAGCGAAATCTATGCTTTCAGGAACCACTGCTGGTATTCGTGGACGGAGCAGACGGCATCAATGGAAAGGTTGAGCGAATTTCAATTCGAGTGGATTTTGGCCGGGCATGGCGATCGCGTGAAATTGCCGGCCTCTGATATGAAAGACCAGATGCATCGCCTTGTGGAAAGAATGAAGCGGCAATAGCGCCCGTTTTGAGTTTTAATCTCAGTCCTTGAACTTTTTGCTTGCGGATTACGTATTCAAAACTACAAGGGTTGGAAAGACTCGACAAACTAGGAAAGGAGGATGTCTTATGGATTCTCTGCTGCTTTCGAACGTGGTTTTGTTTTCCGGAATTTCAATAGCAACCTATGTTGCCTTGTTCATCACAGGCTGGCGCGACAATGATTCTAGCTCTGGACGGTCTAGCGGTCTTGCGCCCTCATTCGATAACCGACGCGCGAAATGTTTTCGATCATCGAGGTTTCGAGATCGTCCTTTTCATCGATTACTTTCCTGATGCGGCGAATCGCTACTCTCAATGATTCAGGAGTGGCGTCCGAATCATATTTCCAGACGCTGTCCAAAAGTGCTTTAGCACTGAATATTTGGGTCGGGTGGCGCATGAGAAATTCAAGCAGAGCAAAATCTCTGGGAAGCAGTCGCAATTGCTTTGAGTTTCTTGAAATTTCGAATTTCGCCGGATCCAAGACCAGACTGCCCCAGGTCAAAACATTCGAACTCGCCAATTTCGGTCGACGCAGAAGAGAACGGACTCGAGCGGCAAGCTCTTTCAAATCGAATGGTTTCGTAAGATAGTCGTCAGCACCAGAATCCAGACCCTGCTCCTTTTCGGCAATCGCTCCATTTCCCGTAAGCATGATGACCGGGGTCCCGCCACCGGCTGCGCGAAAGTTCTTTAGAATTTCTATCCCGCTCAGTCCGGGCAAATTCCAGTCCAAAACTATTACTTCATAGATTTGGTTTTTCAACAATTCCGCAGCGCTGATTCCATCATGCATGGTATCAATGGTGTGACGCTCGTCAGTCAACATATCGCTGATGGTGACTGCCAAATCTTCATCATCCTCAACCAACAATATTTTTGCCACGATATTATTTGCTGACTTCGGGGGCTTGATCTTCGATAAATATACCTTTTTATGAACGTACACTACTTTGCGCTGGCATAATGTCGCCATGCGACCGCAATTATCACTGACCGCCAAAGTACTGCTCTTTGTTTCCCTGCCTCTGCTCATACAAATAGGGCTTTTGGGAGCATTGGCTTTTCTGCAAAAGCAAGCCGAGGATGCGCTGCAAGCCTCAGCTCACAGCAAGGCCGTGTCAGACAAAATCCACGAAATCACATCGAATATCTATGACGTTATTCGCCGGTACCAGTCGAATGAGGCGCTTGAAAACACTCCGCTCGATGATGAAATCGGCCGGGCGATTATCGGCAAGGTCTGGAGGCATTATGACGAGCTCAAGGAATTGACCAAGGATAAGCCTGAGATTCTAAGCACCGTAATTTCCTCCGAAAGAATGACGCGCGAATCGCTGGAAGCCTTCAAACAGGTTAAAGAAGCGCTGATGACAATGGATCCGGGGTTGGTCCGGCAAAAGGTTCTTATCTCGCGCAGAATGCGGCAAGGGCGCTCGGCCATGGTCATGAAGCGCCTGATTATTATCGCCGAGGAGCAAAGAAAAGCCTTTGACCAGGTTCCTGAAGAGCAGGCGATGTTCAGGCAGAGAGCTCAAGCAATCATGATTGCGCTCGGTATTTTTGATCTGGCTCTGGGAATTTTTCTTGCCTTGTTTCTGGTTCGAGGCATAACCGGCCGATTGAAGCGGGTCACTGAGAACACGGCAAATCTGGCCGCCGGCTTGCCGCTGCACCCGGTCATGAGTGGCAATGATGAGATCGCTCAGCTGGACCAGGTTTTTCACAAGATGGCTGGTGAAATCAAGGAAGCATCGCGCAAGGAAAGAGCGGTAGTGGAGAACGCCGTCGATTTCATCTGCACGCTGGACGCCAACAAGCGTTTGATAGCAGCCAATCCGGCCTCCAACACCTTGTTTCAAATGGAGCCTTCCGAACTGATTGGCAAAAATGCAATTGAACTTTTTACTGACAAGGATAAGAAGCGCGCGCTCGATTATCTTGACGGTCTAAAGGGACGGGAAAAACCTACACCGATTGAGCTTGAAATGAGGACGGCGAGTGGACCTCCGGTTGAGGCCTCCTGGTCGGCATATTGGTCTGAAGAAGAGAATTCGATTTTTTGTGTAGTTCACGATGTGACGGAAAGAAGCAGAATTGAGAGACTAAAGCAAGAAGTTACAGCCATGATTACTCACGATCTGAGGTCGCCGCTCAGCACTGTCATGGGGGTCTTCGACTACTTTGAGCGACTGGCGGCCAGTTCGGATGATGAAAAAGGTCCGCGTTATATCAAGATGGCGCGCCGAAACACCGAACGCATGCTTTCTTTGATAAACGATCTTCTTGATATAGAGAAGATTAAATCCGGAAACATGAATGTTCAGATCCGTGTCCTGTCTGTGGCTGATTGCTTTTTTGCCTGCGAAGAATTGTCTTCCTCCGCCGCCGACGAACTGGGCATAAAGCTGAATTTTGAAAATACCGACGCAAGGGTGAAGGCGGATCAACACTTGATTGATAGAGTTCTGAGCAATTTGGTTGCCAATGCCATTCGTTTTTCACCAAAGGGAAAATCCGTCCGTGTTTCTTGCACTGAGTCCGATGGTTTTGCCCGCATTGCCGTTGCAGATGAAGGTCCCGGTATACCGCAGGAAGAACTCTCCACTGTTTTCGAGCGTTTTCGCCAACTGAAAAGCGGCGGAGCAAAAAACAAGGGCGGCTCGGGATTAGGTTTGACGATATGCAAGACAATCGTTGAAATTCATGGCGGCGAGATTTGGGCGGAGAGTTCGCAGCAGGGAAGCACGTTCATCTTTACGCTCCCCCTGGCGCAATCTCAGGTTAGTAATGCAGCCGTAACAAACTAATCACACAGCAGTAACTTTGCTTGCCTATCTTGAGGAACGAAGACAGACGCCCCCATCCGCAAACTAGACAGCTCAAGCGACTCCAGCGGACTCGCTGATGGGCTTTACTAGCCGCGTTTCTTTCCAGGTAAGGAGATTTTCCATGGTTGATACAGCGCGTGATTTAGCTTCCGACGCCGCATACGAAGTTGTTACCAGTCGTCCCGATGATGCAGCAAATGCCAGAGAAGAACTCAATTCTATTTGGGCGGCCGGAAATTTGCGCCCTGACGAAATCGGCTCCAGTCTTAAGGACAACAACCTTCTGCCTGGGCTGGTGCTCCATGACAGTGAAAATCTCGACCCTGATGGCGATGGAAAGTTGCCCTATTGGGAATTGTTAGGAGTGGCTAATTCCGAGGACGCAGATACACTTACTAAGAATTTGGCGACATATCTTGCAGAACAAGCTTACATGCGTCCATCTGCCGAGTTTACTCTGGATGAGTTCAGAGATGCGCGCGGACTGCCTGTAGATCCAATCCCGGGTGCAATGAGTTTTGATCCGGACACTTTCAGTGATGGTGAAACGCGCACGAGTGAACTGTCCTACGCGCACAAAAATTTCGCAACGCTTGATGCGGACAGTGATGGATATGTGACGCGTGCTGAGATTGATGAAACTCTGTCAGGTGGTGTTTCCGCATCTGATGCGGCAAAACTGCAAGACTTAAGAGCGCGGATGGGTGACCTCGAAGAACTGAGCGATGATGAATTCGGGGATGAGAACGACGGATTCACCCATGAAGATCTTCGACTTGCAGCGCAAGCAGAAGCCGTCAGTTTGACCGGCGAGAGAGCGGAGCGCAGGGCCGAGGAAGGCGATGACGGACCGAGTGATGCGCCTGTCACAGTCGAAGAGGTCTTGAGCGGCGATGCCGATAAGTCAGACGAACCCAGCGAATATTTGCGTGATTTGCAAGATAAAGATTCAACTGTCGAGGAGCAGTTGACTGCTGTGAAGGCGCTTGTCGCTGCCGGTCAAACAACGGCCACAATTGAAGATGCAGACGGCAATCCATTGACTGTTCGCATGGATGTTCAACCGGTGTCGGAAGGTTCCGACCGCAGTTATGTTCACTTGTATGCTGTCGACGAGAGCGGCAGAGAAACAGTTATATTGAGAGCTATAACAGATGGTGATGGATTTGCTCAGCAAAGAGATGGAAACGGAAATCCAGTCTCCTATGTCGGCAGAAAGTGGAGCCAAAATTATCCTGACAGCATTTTTGCAGAGTGAAAAGACCTCCACACAAGCAGTCTCACCGGATTGCGCTAGTTCATTGCCGGAGGAAGCCAATCGAAGTCTTTGATGGCGGCACCCACCTCTACATCGTTTTCATGGCAGTAGGCCAAGAGTGTTCGTGCCTGTTCTAAATTTAGAATTCTTTGCGCCACCAGAGACTTGAGCGCATTGGCACCATCAAGAGTCAATTGCGTAATGAAGCCCGATTCCAACAGCGAAGTGGCGAGCGGCTGCCGTTTTTTCAAAGACCGGCTGGTTGCGATTTCCAAATCTTCCGGATGTATGCAGCCGGTTACTTTGAGAAGCTCGCCCACTTCCAGCTCTTCCTCTTCGTATTCTTCTTCCTGATCGAGAGCCTCCAAAACTTTGGGAATTTCCCAGTCCACTGTCTCTAACTTTTTCAATAATTGAATTGCCTGATCTTCTTGCAGCGCGCCTTCCATGAGCATGTTTAGAAGCTCGTTCAGGGCTGTGACACTTTTTTCAGAACAGAAGCCGCAAGAGATTAATGCTTCGTCAACAGTCTTGTCTTCGGTCACCTCGATTTCGCGGGCGGAAATCAGCTCGCGTTCATTAATCAATCCGGAAAGAAACATCAAATAACCAATGTCACTGTATGGATAGGGATCTTCTTCAATGATGCCCATTTCTATAAGTGGCTGTACGAGAGGCAATTGGCGCAGGCGTGCGGAGCGGAGCGCCTGGAGAATTTGGCTGCGGCTGGCGATTCCGTCTCGCATCATGCGCAGTCCCATCAATGCCGAATTGAGCAAATCGATGGTAATTATTCCTCTGTTCAATAGAACTTGACCCAGGGGAAGAGACGCATTGATGCCGTCGATAAGCGCCTTTTCAATCTGTTTTTGCTGTGCAGCCGCTGATTCTCTCAATAGATCGCCCAAGCGGCTGGCTTTCACTCCGGCGGCTGTAGGCAAGGCGTTGACGCGCGCCACCGCCTCCTCGATCGTTAACGCCTGCTGTTTCACCAGCTTCAATGCTGTGATACCGTTCGGCACTGAGAGCGCATTGGTGCGAATTAATTCTTGAATTTCCAGAGCTTTGCCCAGCAGATCTTCGGCGAGGTGCCCTTCCATGGCGAGAATGCGGCCTAAAGGCACATGCATTTTTATGCACAAGGCCATGCAGCTATCCAGTGTTTCCTGATCGACCATGGTCGACTGTACGAGCAAGTCGCCAATCTTGATTGGCAGCTTGCTCTCGCTGCCGACATCGTCGGCATCACTAAAATTAAAAGGTACAAAATGATCTTCCGACATGTCTGACTTTTGAATTATTTGAAACTCTTGGAGATAATCAACGGGAAATTAGCTTCCACTGCTCTGTTCTTAGCCGCACGGGCAGCCGACAGCAATTGCTGAACACTGTCTCCATCCGCCGGTAGATTGGCAACGCCGAAGGCAAGTTTTAGACTCTTTTTGTCGAGGTTTTTGATAAGCGGGGTGACAGTAAGCGTTTGCAATATTCGGTTTGCCACATAAGCCGCCGATGCCGTGCGCGTGTTGGGCAAAAGCAGTGCGAATTCCAGCATCTCGTAATGCCCTAGAATGTCCAGCGGTCGCTTCACCATCTCGATGCGCTTGGCGGCATTCTGCACTGCAGATGGTGGCAAGATATCGAACATGGATTGCAAGTCTCCGCGCTTTTGATTCGTGTCGTGATCTTTCTTGCGGTTCATCTCGAAAAGGATGATGGACATCGGCCAACCGTATGCTTCGTAGCGGAAGAACTCATGCTGCAGAAACATCAAAAATGCCGAATAGCTCATGACGCCTGTCTCTTGGCGTACCATCGCATCGAGAAGCGAGTCCACTTCGGTTTTGCCTTCGCCTAGAAAATCCAGTGCTCCAACTTTGACGGCATCGGGCGGTTTGATGTCGATCAACTCGCAAGTGAGAAAGTTGAAAATGATCGGAATCCAATCGGCTGATTCCATCGGTCTGTCGCGCAAGAGGTCATTAAGCGAATATTTGTGAGCGATAGTTTTGAAAACTTCCAACTGGCGATTCATGTCTATCGCTTCGCCTTTTGAAAGCATCAGGCGAATTTCTGTTTCGCTCATATTGCGTACTTTTTTGACAAGATAGGCATCGGCAGTCAAGCCCATGCGCTCAAGATGTTTTTTCTTGTCTAATAGCGCGATGCCCTCCATCACTGTTTCCATCAGTGGGCGCATCACATTTCTCACGTCGGTTTTTTCATCTGGGAAAAACGCAAATGTTCCTTTGCGCCATGTGATCAGCTCTCTGACGGCACTGTCACCGAGAATTCCTGCTACGTGCGCGTACATCGGCACACCGTTCAAGAAATAAATTTCGCCGACACTCTCATCGCCGAGAATTTCAAGACGCCCGGTCAGTCCGTCATTGTGCAATGAATTGACGAGCGTTGAGACCTGGGTCGAGTCGACAGAACCTTCGAAAGTCTTGGTCTCCAGCTGTTGACCGGCTTCCGAAAAGCGCGGACCATGTTGTGACTGAGACGGCATCTTGTCTCCCAAATAATCGACATTGCCGGAGCCCTGTTGATTGAGGGTAGGCAAGGTGCCCGATGAGCGTGTGGGCTCGAAATGCGCGGGCTGGCCCTGCAGATCTCCCGGGTTGAATGCGCCGGAGTTTTGTGCGCCCGGATATCCACCGGTCGCCCCGCCGTAACCGCCGGCAAATCCACTCGACTGCTGCTCATAGGACGGTTGAGTCAGTGAGGCCGACGGGTCCATGGCGGGCATGTTTGTTTTCGACCTGTCCATAGCACGCGAGCTCTGCGCGGACATGCAAACCATATCGTTGATCAGGTCGAAGTCGCCTGATTCCTGCTGCCAGAGCATTTGCGCTTCAGTGCCGTCGTCCTCGAGCAAAGTCCAGACCGGGTTATGCTTGCCGCTCTCGAATTTGACGCTCAGGCTGTAGGTGAGGTTGGTATTGGGAGCCACGAAAAGTTGCTCTACTTCGCGCGGCTGATTGGCCTGTGCTTGCTCGTACATGGTCCTGTAGATGTCCATGGTCGGAGTGCTTTTGAGATTGGGCAGGTTGATTCTGCCCCGGCTGGGCGGCGGTTGCGGTTTTTGTGCGCCAAACATCGCTAATTCTCTTTCAATCTATGTGGGTAACGTTATCGGACACGTGTCGGCAGTTTCTTAAAGGAGTAATTCCCAGTAATTACAACTAAAAACCCGAGGTATATCTGGTGGATGATTGCTTGGGTTCGTCGTCTTGGCAATCGGGGTGCTACTGACAAAACTATCTGCCAGGCTGCATATCGAAGAGGACCCCTTCAGTTTAATTCACATATCAAGAGATGCGGGCCATATATGGGTGGCCAGAAAGGTGCGAAATACGGCAATTGCAGCCAATCTGAATTTTTGTTCATGGGTGGCTGAATATAGCTTCAGGTTCAGCGGTAATGCGCAGGGGCGCTATAAGCCTATAATTGTCATTTGATCTCTGCCCTGTTGAGACACCATGCGTAGCGCTCCAAAAATTCTGGCCATCGTTCCGACTTTAATCGCGTCTTGCCACATCAATGTGTTGAAGCCGATGAAGAAATTGGCGGCGCGGGGACTGATCGATTTTCGCTGGCGACTTGAGGCTAAAGCCGATGCCGCCGACATTCACTGGGCCGATTTGATTGTCTTTTGCAGAAACACTGAGCCGGCTTATGCAAATCTGCTGAACGAAGCGGTTTGCACTTCCAAGCCGATTGTTTACGACCTGGATGACAATTTCTGGGATATTCCTTACGAAACGGACCCCGAACTGGCCCGCTATCACCGTCTGCCGCCGCGCCTGTCGCAGTTGGAGCGATATCTGACACTTTCTACACTTGTGCGTGTTTACAGCCCGGTTTTAGCAAATCGTGTCAGCGAATTCAGCAAAAACATCCGCCAATTAAAATCTGGTTTCGATTTTTCACTGGTGGGTCGTAAAGACGCGCGCACCCATGACAAAGTGCGTATTGTCTATGCCACCAGCCGCATTGTCGACGACCAGTATCACGAGTTTCTTGGTGGCATATTGCGGGTTCTTGATGAATTTGGCGATCAGATCACACTTACTTTGTGGGGATGCCAACCCAGCGAGCTGGCCGGCCGGCAGAGCGTAGAATTGTTGCCGTTATTTCCTGATTACGAAGGATTCCTTCGAGAATTCTCTGCAAAAGGCTTTGATATAGGACTGGCACCGCTTCCCGATACAGTTTTCCATCGCTCGAAGAATAATACGAAATTCAGAGATTACGGGGCTTGTCGCGTCGCA
Source organism: Cyanobacteria bacterium PR.3.49 (assembly GCA_013997645.1). Classification (GTDB taxonomy): domain Bacteria; phylum Cyanobacteriota; class Vampirovibrionia; order Obscuribacterales; family Obscuribacteraceae; genus QKMZ01. The sequence continues at coordinate 8,927 of PNKB01000077.1, read as the reverse complement.
GGCGTCTATTCCAACGTGGATTTGTATTCGTCATGCATAGAGGACAACCGCACCGGTGTTCTTGTTGCCAACACTCCCGATGGTTGGTATGAAGGAATCGTGCGTCTCATCAAAGATCGAAAATTGATCGAGACGATTAAGAAGAACGCTTACGATGAAGTCTTCAGCCATTACAGGCAAGAGCTTGTAGAAGATGAGTGGATGCAGCAAATCAATGAATTGCTGTTCCAAAATATTCCCTACCTCACTCAATCCAGCTCGCGTTTTGTCACCGAAATGCGTGTGCGCACCGATTTTGCCGGACTCTATGGAATTCGCATACCATCACATTCTCCTGACGGCGATAAGGTTGGTCGAATTCTCCTTGAGGTTTTGACGCCCAATGGCGATTTGCTGCGTGACGCTTCCAGCGTAAATGTAGAGCGGCTCGATGACGGGGACATAGAGATTTCATTTGTGCCCATTGTAAATACTACTAAACGAGAATTCGTATTTCGCTTTGTCGCTTTTAGTGAAAATCCTGATGCCGCTCCCGGTTGGGTGCCACCATCGGGAATGATTGAAATGCTGTACAAATCGAGAACTGCAAGCACAGCGAGGGCGGTCTGCTGATGGCACTTTCAACACTCGAGCTGGAAACGGCCAATGCTACAAATGATATTGATTTGCTGCGCAAAGAGCTGCAGCTTACGCGCGAGAAGAGCAAGTTTATTGCTCTTGAACTGGATTTGTTTCGACAGCGCCGGGCAATAAGCATATCCGATCGCTTCCGAAACACATTTGATGCCTGGAACTTGATGAATAAAGGTTTCCAGAGACTCAAAGATGATACGGCTATCTTTTCCAATAGCTTATCGACCTTCCGTTTGCAGCCTAGTGTCAGTCTTTTACGCGTACCATTTTTGAATTATAAACTTGATTTGAAAACAAAAAATTTGAGCGGTGTGTTGCTGGCACCGGTCGTTGAAGTGCCCACTGTCAGCGGAGAAATCTGTCTGCAGATTTTTGGTGAAGGACAGGAATTGCTTGCCCAGACTTCGACATCGGTCACCGCAATAAAAGACGACTCTCCAACTGCACTGATTTTTCCGCCGATTGAGAGTTCGGATCGTCAGGTTCTCACGCTCAAGGTCTTTGTGCAGGGCGTGGATGTGCCTGTGCGATTGTTCGAGATGCGCAGATACAAATGGGGCGGATTTGGCGATTTAGAAACCCGTGCGTTTGCTGCTTTTGTGTTTGCTGAATAATTACTCTTTGCGAAACTTGTGTTTGACTTTGGAGTTGATGCCGAGGCTGCCCTTTATTTCTTGCCAGTGATTGCGCAGGCGCCAGAACCCGCTTGATTCCATCTGTCTGATTCTGTCACGCAGGTTTTGAACTTCATTTTTTAACTCGAACTCTGAAGATTCGTCTTCCAGCAAAAGCTTGTATTCTCCGAGCCGATGAACGAGAAATTGCAAGTTATCGGCAAAAAGTTGCGGGTGATTTTTGACCATAGTGTCCAGCATCTCGAGCTTTTGCTTGTTCGTGAATCTGCGTGTGCGAGAGTTAGCCACTTTGCGATAGTAAAAGAGTGTTTTTGGAATACGGATAACATCGCGTTTCAGTGAAATTATCGACAGCCAAAAATCATGATCTTCCCACCCGTGAATCATGTTTTCATTGTAGCCGCCGACTGTATGCCAATCAGCTTTGCGAAAAATTCCAGAAGCGAAAATAAAATTGTCGAGGAGGATGTCGGGAAAACTATATGGTGGCAATTCCCACGGGCCTGACTGATCACCGAAGAATTCGGCATCACAATAAACGATTCCCGCATTATTGTTTTGAGAATATAGCTTCGCGCCCGCCTCGACGTATTCAGGCGCGATGCGATCATCCGCATCGAGAGGCAGAATTAAAGCGCCTGTTGCTTTTTCTATGCCGTAATTGCGTGACGCGGAGGGTCCTTTGTTTCCCGTTGTGAAAAGCGGGACATTCTTTCCTTCCAGCCATCGGAGCAGAGTTTCGTCTGGTCTTTCCGGTGAGCCGTCATCGACTACTAATACTTCGACATTGGAATACGTTTGCGAAAGCGCGCTTTCAACGCACTCCTGTAAGTACTGCCACTGATTAAAGAGGGGAATAACGATCGAAACTTTCAAAAAATTTTTTCCATCCGCCCGACCAGCCTACCAGAGATTGTTTTGGCTTAAATAAGCGCGGGTCTCTATCAAGCTTTCCGGAGTATTGATGTCGTAGTAGCGATGTTGAACTTCGTATCCTGCAAGTTTCCCTTCGCCCGCCAATTCAGTGAAGATGTCCCCCAAATCGCAGGGGTCTTGCCGTTTCAATTCTTGAAAAATCGCGGCATCGAAAAAAGAAAGTCCATAGTCTATATAACGCATGGCTTCGGTCGGATTTTTTTTGTTGTAATCTTTGATTAGCGTTCTTTTAGGGTCATACTCGACATTGCTTTTCTGAGTGCTGATCGCCTCATGGTTTTCTATTATTGTCATCAGGGAAGGCCGTGCGCATTTTTGAAAGCGCTGACACACGGATGACATCGGTATGTCCAGATAAGAGTCGCCGTACATTACCGCCATAGTGCCGCTCATACTCTTTGCGGCTTGCGCCACTGCACCGCCTGTGCCTTTTAGCTCGTCCCCGTCGCTAAGGCATTCGATTGAGAGCCCCAAATCGCCGGCGTCACTAACAAATTTCTCGACCTGAGCACTCAAATATCCGGTCAGCAAATACACCTTTTTCGCGCCTTTGCGCTTCAAAAGCCCTAGCTGGTGCTCGATAAAGGGTTTTCCACCTATATCTACGAGACACTTCGGGGCTGTCTCAGTAACCGAGCCCAGGCGAGAGCCTCTGCCGCCGCATAAAACCAGTACGGGCACTTGCTCTAGGGATGAACTTGGATTTTCGTCGAAGGAACTCATTTAGGGAATAGTTTAGCAAGTGCCGTAACGAGCATTGTGTCATGTATTTCCATGGAGATCTTTTGATACTATACTGCCGACGTTGGGAGAGCTTTTGTTGAGGCAGTTGAAAGTGCGCCCCTATCGAGAAATTTTCGCCTGGGGATTATGAACATATCAAAAACCCTGCTGCTGACCTCTACGCCGCCAGGGGATGGAAGCGTCGGAGAAATCTATCTTCGCGAAGTGTGCCGGCTCTTGCCTAAAGAGAAGCTTGCCTGTTTCGCCTGCGTTTCCGGCGACTATTTCACAGGCCCATTGGCGGAGAATCTCAAGGACATGGACATTGTGCTTGAGAAAGTCCCTCGCGAAACTATCCTATTTCGACCCATTGTTCAGCGACTGGTAGGAAAAGCTGCGCGGGCACTGTATGAGCCGTTGCACACGAAGAAAGTGGATGCCCTTATTCAACAAGCGATTGCATTCGGAAGACAGAAAGAAGTGCAACTCGTCTGGTCCGTTCTCAATAGTCCCACGACCATAAAGATGGCTCGAAAAGTGGCTCGAGGACTGAATGTTCCGCTCGTGGCACTGGTTTGGGATCCGCCCGAGGCGATAGCGCGCGATCGCAAACTTGACTTGATCTCCACTCGTTTGATGCTGGATGAATTTTCCAAGACGCTCAAAAGCGCACGCATGGTTGCTTGCGTTTCGGATCCCATGGCTGAGACCTATGAACGCCAATTTGGCGCCAACACCTTGGTTTTGCACAGAGTTTTCTCTGACAATGCAAAACAGTTTTCGTGGAAGCCGCCGCGAGATCGAATCGACATCGTATTTTCCGGCTCGAATTATGCACCTAAGGTTTTTGCGGCATTAGTGAAAGCATTGTGCTCTTGCGATTGGCAGTTGAAGGATAAATCTGTAAAACTGATCATGACCGGAAGTAATATAAATTTGGACGTATTTGCCGCAGGCAAGCCGTTAAACATCGAATTCTTGGGTTATCGCTCCAGCGAGCAAATGCTGCAAATTCTGGCCGAATCGACTTGTGCATACTTGCCTTATCCATTCGATGCGTCCATGAAATTGCAAGCAAGACTATCTTTTCCGGATAAGTTGAATACATATGTCGAAGTCGGTTGTCCGGTCTTCTTTCACGGACCATCCGAGAGTGCCGCAGCGGACTATATGCGCAAGTATGAAATTGGCATGCTCTGCCATTCTCTCGAGACAAATTCAATTTTGGAATGCGTTTCGAATATGGTGGACAATCCCGACATAATCGCCAGGTTTGCAAGTGAAATGGAACGTTGCCGACGCGAGGAATTGAATGAGTCCGTGTGCCGCGCACAGCTGTCAACATTGCTGAATTCAAGCCATAGCGAGCGCCCTGCCTCAGAAAGTCAGGTTAGTAAGGTAAATGGCTGAGAAAGGCACATCGAATGTCGTCTTTACTCTGGCCGGTGGCTCGGATTGGTCTGCCGGAGCAATTTTCTACAGCAACGTTATCCGGGCGCTGAGAAGTTTGGCACCGCAGCGCAATTTTAGACTGGCGTTTATCATGCAAGACGATGAAAACCTCAAATTTCAGCACAGCGACTTGCTCGCGTTGGCTGACAAAGTAATCACTTTCAATCCGACACCGCACAGTCGCACTCGTGCGGGCCGCATTTTGAAAAATTATGCAAACAGATTGAATTCGCCAATGAATAAGGCTCTCAACGAGTTTGAAGCCGACTTTCTTTTCACCACACATTTAGCCGAGAATTGGGCAGTGCCGCAGATTCCTGTAATCAGTTGGATTCCAGATTTTCAGCATAAAAGAATGCCGGAGCTATTTGCGGCAGAAGAGCTGACCGCGCGTGACTCGCAATTCTCATTTCTTGTGAAACATTCTGCAAAGCTCGTCGTGACCAGTCAGGACGTGAGTGATGACGTGGGAAAGTTTTACCCGGAAATAAGCGGCAGATGCCATGTTCTAAAATTTGCAACCAGTATCCCCGCTCAAATGCTGCAGCAAGATCCTGCAGAAATAGCTCGTCTCTACAATCTGCCGGCGCGTTTTTTCTTTTTGCCCAATCAATTTTGGAAGCATAAAAATCATACTTTGGTGCTGCATGCTCTGGCTCGAGCTTTGAAAGAAAGACCAGATCTGGCTGTGGTTGCAACGGGCAATATGCGCGACTATCGGCACCCGCACTTCATGGACGAGTTATTGCAGGAGATTTCAAAACTGGGATTGAGAAACAATTTTATTGTTCTGGGTCTGGTTCCGCGCGAACATATGTTTGCACTGATGCGTCGCTCGATTGCAGTGCTTCAGCCATCGCTATTCGAGGGGTTGAGCATGACTGTCGCCGAAGCAAAGACTCTGGGCAAACAGATCATCGCTTCTGATATTGCCGTTCACAGAGAACTGGCTCCTGCAGAAACAATATTTTTCAATCCGCATGATGCCGCAGAGCTAGCGGCTCTTTTGTCTATACAGGATGCTGCTGCCGAAGCTCATTCATCGAACCATGAAATCGGTTTTGAAATTGCCCGGGAATCCGCACCACAGATGGTGCGAGAATTTGGTGATTCTATAGTGAAGGCCTTGAGCTAGTCGGCTGCAAATGGGCTCAGCGAGCGCCGGCGACTTCCTGTTTTTCGCACTGCTTTCGACCTTCGGTTTCATACCAGTCGATAGTTTTTTGCAACCCTTCACGAAAAGGAATTTGAGAACGGAAGTCGAAAAGCTCTTTGGCGCGAGTGACGTCAAGTTTGCGGCGGGGCTGACCATTAGGCTTATCGGTATCCCACAAGACTCTGCCTTCATATCCGACCAGTTCAGCAATCAGAAGGGAAAGGTCCTTTATCGATATTTCCTCTCCCGAGCCTAAATTGACCGGCTCACCGCCGTTGTATTGAGTAGCGGCTGCAACGATTCCGCGTGCCGCGTCTTCCACATACAAGAATTCGCGCGTCGGGCTGCCGTCTCCCCAGAGCGTCACTTCTTTGCGCCCGGATTCTTTGGCTTCGAGAAACTTACGAATCAGTCCGGGAATTACGTGCGAGCTTTCCAGGTCGAAATTGTCGCGAGGACCGTAGAGATTGACCGGCATGAGATAGATGGCGTTGAACCCATACTGCTGCCGGTATGACTGTGCTTGTACTAAAATTGCCTTTTTGGCGATGCCGTAGGGCGCGTTGGTTTCTTCCGGATAACCCGACCAGAGATCATCTTCTTTGAAGGGGATCGTCGCGAACTTCGGATAGGAGCAAATAGTCCCGACCACAACCATCTTCTGGCAGCCGCCCAGGCGCGCTTCTTCCATCAAGAAGGCGCCCATTAGCAGGTTCTCATAGAAGTATTTGCCTGGATTGTCACGGTTTGCGCCGATTCCGCCCACGGAGGCTGCAAGGTGAATAATTAGTTGTGGTTTTTTTTCGGCGATTAGTTTTCGAACTTCCGCTTGCTCAGTGAGGTCATACTCTTTCTTGCGGGGAATGAAAATGTTCTCAGCTCCGTGTCTTTTGAGCTCGGAAACCACATGGGTGCCTAAGAAGCCGGCTCCGCCGGTGACCATTACTGTTGTGTTCGAGAACATTGCGCCTCCATATGGCTTCAGCCGCTCAGTACCTGGAGCTTAAGTCCAGGTAACTCCTTTAGATTCCGGAAATATTACAATGCTTCCTGCTGTTGCGCGCCTGCGCCTCGGGTAGTTTAACTCTATTGACGGAAAATTCATGAAAAGAGCGTTAATCACTGGAATTACGGGAATGGCTGGGTCTCATCTGGCAGATTTCCTGCTTGCGGAGCATCCCGAGGTGGGAGTTTTTGGAACTAAGCGCTGGCGCAGCAGAATGGATAATATCGCGCATGCCGCCGACCGCATCAATTTGATTGATTGCGACCTTACCGATCCTTTTGCAGTCACCAAAATGATCGGCGAAGTCCGTCCCGATTACATCTTTCACCTGGCGGCGCAAAGCTTCGTGCCTGAGTCGTGGACGGGGCCGCATGCCACTATCACTGACAACATCACCATGCAGCTCAACATTTTTGAAGCTGTGCGCGCGCACAAACTCGATCCGGTTATTCAGGTCGCACTCAGTTCCGAAGAGTACGGCAGAGTTTTCGAAAATGAGCTGCCCATCAATGAAAACAACGATCTCAGACCGCTCAGTCCGTATGCAGTAAGCAAGGTCACACAGGATATGCTTGCCTACCAGTATCAGCAAAGCTACGGTTTGAAGGTAATTCGCACCCGCACCTTCAATCATGAAGGTCCGCGCCGCGGCGATGTGTTCGTAACCAGCAATTTCGCCAAGCAAGTTGCTGAAATCGAAGCCGGAATAAGACCACCAGTCATCAAAGTCGGCAATTTGGAAGCGCGGCGTGATTGGAGTGACGTGCGCGATGTCGTCAGAGCATACTGGTTGGCGGTCAATCATTGCGAGCCGGGCGAGGTCTATGTGATCGCCAGCGGCACGACAAGAACGATCCAGGAAATGCTCGACTTCCTGATTTCGAAGAGCAGCGCCGAGTGCAAAGTCGAAGTCGATCCGCTCCGTTTGCGACCAAGTGATGTTCTTGTTTTGCATGGAGATCCTTCTAAGTTCAAGAAGGCGACTGGATGGACAGCGGAATTTACCTTCGAGCAAATGATGATTGATTTGCTTGATTATTGGCGAGAAAAAATCGGCGTAGCCGATGAGAGCGGCGCTGCAAGCAAAGTTTTGTCAGCTGGCAAAACAGCGCGCTAGGACTGCCGAATTTTTTTTGCACAAGCAGGAGAATCAGATGGAACATGTAATCATCCTGGCAGGAGGAAAGGGCGAGAGATTGCGCCCCCTCACAGAGGACAGACCGAAAGCGATGGTTCCTGTGATGGGAAATCCGTTGCTCGCATTTCAGCTCAAGTGGCTGAGAGCCAGTGGATTCAAGAATGTGCTTATTTCGTGCGGATACATGAATGAAGTTATCCGTAATCATTTTGGGGACGGCTCAAGGCATCAGGTCAGCATTCAGTATTTGATTGAAGAACAACCGCTCGGTCGGGGCGGCGGTTTGAAAAACGCGCTTAAGCAAATTCGCCACGTTAAAACACCTATCCTCGCTATCAATGGCGATGCAATCACCAATTTGAATCTATCCGACTTTACCGCGTTTCACAAAAAGGAAGGCGGACTTGCCAGCGTTGCTACTGTACCGCTGAAGAGTCCGTATGGAATCGTTGAGTATGGCGGGGAAGGAGCAGGCATTGCCGGGTTTACAGAAAAACCCGAATTGCCGTATTGGATTAATGCAGGGATGTACGTGCTTCAGCCTGAAATTTTCGATTTGCTCCCGGACGTAGGCGATCACGAAGAACTGACCTTTCCGCAGCTGGCCCGTGAAGGCAAGCTAAAGGGATTCAAAACTCGCGCTTTCTGGAGAACCGTTGATACAGTGAAGGACCTGAGTGAGTTGCGCTCGGACGTTGAGCAACTTTTCTTCGGAGCATTTTTTCAAAACGTTGCTGTATAGAACGAAAAGCAGTAACTGATTAGGAGTTGAGATGGGTGAGAGATTAAAGCGCGGCAAGAGCGTTTTGGTAACTGGAGGTGCAGGGTTCATTGGTTCGCACCTTGTTGAACGATTGGTGGCGGACGGTATAGCAGTCACTGTTGTGGATGATTTGTCTAATGGTTCGTTAGAGAATCTTTCACAGGCAGCAAATCAAATTCGCATTGAGAGAAGTGAACTTGGCTCACTAATTACTGCCGGTAATCTTGACCTTGAATCCTTCGATCATGTTTTCCATTTATCTGCAAATGCCTATGTGCCTCCGTCTGTGTCGAATCCACGATATGACTTTCACACTACGCTTGCGAATACCTTTTACCTTCTCGATGCGATGCGAGCCTGCTCTCGACCACCATTCCTGGTTTACATGTCGTCTGCTGCCGTTTATGGAAATCCAGTCAATTTGCCGGTGTCTGAGTCTGATCTAACGGTGCCGGTTTCACCATACGGTGTCAGCAAACTTGCCG
>PNKB01000076.1 GCA_013997645.1 Cyanobacteria bacterium PR.3.49 | reverse complement strand
TGGCGTTCCGTGCAAAGCAATCGAATACCAGCGCGCCGAGTTTCCCGCCCGGATCAATTTTGGTCCGGTGCCCTTCCCGTCCAAGCCGATAAAAGCAAATCCATAGGCGTGGTCAGGCTTGCCGTCGCGATTGAAATCTTGAGCGTTCATAGTCTCAAAAACTTTTGCCAGACCGGCACCATCTTTTACGTAAGGTGCATAGCGCGATCCAACTGCTGATTTTTGCTTGTCGGCAATGCGATTGAAATTGGCATCAGAAGTGAGCACCACATCGACGACGAATTCACCGGTCGGCGTTATGCAGTCGGTCATGCCTGTTTTCGCCTTCAACCCTCCGCGACCTATACCGATTGGACACGAAATCAGAGCTTTACCTTTTGGGCCGATAAGCTGCATTTTTTTGTTTTTCCTGTCGATATGAATCGCATGAGAAGTAGCGGAAGAACTTGCAGGAGAATTAAAGGCAAAGAGATAAACGAATCCGGAAAGTAGCCAAACGGCGTGAATGAATTTCAATTGCTTACGTTTACTGAACGTTGCGTCCAAGCAGAAAGTCCCAGACCTTTTTCCAGACCGGCTTATTCATTTCTTCCAGTTCTTTCAAAGATTCGTTCAAACTGGCTGAGAGTTGCTCGGCAATTTCACGGATTTCGCGGGTGTCATCGAGTAAACGATCTGCGTCAATTTGAATGTCTTTCAGCTCGCGCTCGGCTACCGTCACTTGAGCGGCACGCGTCATCAAATCCGGCATCAGTCTCAGCTGATCTTCTTTGGTGGCAATTTGCATTTCCAGCCAGCGATTTCTGTCGGCAGCAAAACGAAGCTCGGAATTTGAGAAGGCCAGCTGAGCACGCAACAAATCGATGGTAGCGCAAAGCTCGTTAATCACCAGAGTGGCATCATCTCTTTCAGAAGAAAAAGGCAAGCCGGAGGAAATGATTTCACTATCGGCGCTGAAAAGGTCGCCACTGTCACTGGTGCCATCCAGAGGCGGCGCAATCTGCGTCAGGAATGGTCTTATATCCGGATTGGCTGGTGGCGCGGCCGAGAAAACCCTGTCCAAGAGAGGCTCCAGCCCTTCCAAACTGGCAGGGTCCATGACGGGAGGCTCAAAACTGGTGTTCAGGTTGGTAAATGTCATCTGCGCACTCGCTTTCTAGACTAGTGCCACCATGGTATCTCATACAGTACCGCTTGGATATGTTTTTTTATGTAATCGGAAAGAGACCGATCGTTATCAGCCGGTCGACATGCAAGCGCAGAACCTTCGAAATTAAAAAGTTCCGCTCGCTACAGTCACTGCCTTATCGGGGTGGAAATAATGGCGAGCTGCAGCATCTACTTTTTCTTTTGTCAGGGACAGATAATGATCGTTAATCCGGTCCAGCTCTTTTGCACCCAAACCAAGAAACTCGAATTCGGTGAGCGCTCTTGCTATACCCAGAGAGGAGCTCAGGCCGACCTTGAAGGTGCCCAGTGCCCTGCCTGTTTCCTTGGCAAGCTCGTCTTTGGAAATGCCGTTCTTCAAATAATCCTGCACCACTTCCGATACCAGTCCAAGCGAGCGCTCGATGTTTGCAGGATTGACGCTCAGTGATATCGACCACGGTGCCGCACCGTATGCGGTATCCGAGAAGCTGGAATAGATCCCGTAGGTCAAACCGGCTTTGTCACGCACTACCTGACCCAATCTGGAAGTGATGGTGTCCTGACCGAGGGCGGCATTGGCCAGCTTTGCAGCATAGAAGTCGCTGGAATTGCGCTGCAGCTCGGTAGTGTGAGCGATAATCAAATCGGTTGAGCGTTTATCTTTCAATTGTATGTCGATTCTCTTGCCTTTGGCGGGCATTGCCACTTGCGGAATCTGGATATCCGGCGCTGCACCGCCCTGCCAGTCACCCAGCTTGGCAGTTAGAAGCGAGATGGTCTCATCTACATCCATGTCGCCTACCAGTGTCAGTATTGTTCCTTTCGGCCCGAACAGGCGTTTATGCAACTGTTTGAGATCGTCGGTCGAAATCACATCGATTTCATTCAATTGCTCTTCATAAGTCTGTTCATAGAAAGGATGATCGGCAGGATAGAGACTGCGACGAACCGCGTTCCACGCCATTAAGCGAGTGTTGCTTATGGCCTCGGTCAAACGAGCGCGCCATTCTATTTTTGTTTTGGCCAATTCTTCATCCAGAAATAATGGATTACGCATCACATCGGCCAGCAAGTCGGTGAATTGGGGAAGATCGGAGGCGACAAGATGAGAGCCGAAACTCATGCGGTAGTTGTCGACGGAGAATTCGAGACTGCCTGCTATGCCCATATGCTCGAGAATTTCAGCGATCTGAATTTTGCCGTAATTGGCGGAGCCCTTGGTCAGAAGATCAGCAGCAAAATCAGGCAGAGCACCGGGCTCTTTGTATGAGAAATATTTGCCAGCCTTGGTCGTGGAAGTGATGCCGATCGATTCTGTGCCAGGATTTCTCAAAAGGAGCAGAGTCAGACCGTTAGGCATTACGTGTTTAATCACGCGGCTGTCAAAACTGGCAGTCTTGGCAGTCGATTTGGCCGCTTTCACTTTTGCAACGGGCGGTCTGCTGTTCAAGAATTCGGTGACATTGATTTCTTCTTGTTTGCCGTGAGATTTGCTCGGCTCTGGCGGCGCGCCTTCTTCTTCGTCGTCTCCATCATCGTCGATGGTTGCTTCATCCGGCATATCCGGCGCTTTTGGATAGAAGTGTCCGACGGTGCGATTGGACTTTACAAAATATTTGGCGGCAGCCTTCATGATGTCTTCTTTGGTGACCGCATCGAATTTATCGTCATAGTCCATGAGCCAGTGCCAATCCGCTTTCGACTCGGCTTCGCCGAGCATGAAGGCCAGACTGGAAGGATCTGCTTTGGATAAAATCGTTCCTTTGCGGTTGGCGCTGCGAGCGCGATCCAACTCGTCATCGTTGACAGGCTCGCGGGCCAGGCGTTCGAGTTCCTCATATATAGCGGTTTCTGCTTTTTCAATATCCACGTCTGGATTGAGCGTGGCGCCCAGGATGAACAGGGCCGGATCTCTTAGATCATCATGACGGGCAAAGACTTCAGCAGCGATGCTGGAGTCGATCAATTTTTTATAGAGGCGACTGGAGCGCTCATATGTAGAGCCCAAGATATGGCGAATGACAGCCAGCGGGTAATTGTCTGCGTGGCTGGCTTCGGGCACGTGGTAGCCCATCCAGACTTTGGGCAAATCGCCGGCGCGGTGGATCTCGAAGCGGCGCTCTCCTTCTTGCGGAGGTTCTGTCGTATAGACTTGCGGTATCGGCCGTGGTGACTTGGGAATTTTGCCGAAATATTTGTGCATGTGAGTCAGCGCTTTTGACGGTTCGAAATCGCCGACCAAAATCACAGTGGCATTGTTGGGCCAGTAGAAAGTGTTGTAGAACTCTCTCAAGCGGTCCATATCGACGCCTTCCACGTCTGAGCGCCAGCCGATGGTCGGATGGTGATATGGGTGTTCGCGGAAAGCGATGGCATAAAGCTCCTTTTCAATCGCCTCTTCCGGGTAATTTTCGCCGCGTTCCATTTCGTTTCTAACAACGGACATTTCAGAATCGTGGTCTTCCTGGCGCAGCAGCAAATTGCGCATGCGATCTGCTTCCAGCTCGATGCACATCTCCAAATATTCGGACGGCACCACTTCAAAATAGCTGGTGCGATCGAACCAGGTGGTGGCGTTCCAGTATGCTCCGATTTGAGTCAGCAAGTCATCGATGCCGTTTCCCTTTTCGGCATTGTGCTTCTTGGTTCCTTTGAAGAGCATGTGCTCGAGAAAGTGAGTCGAGCCTGTATAACCGACTGCCTCATTTCGGCTGCCCACCTTGTAAACGACCAGAAGCGTAATGACCGGCGAAGTATGGTTTTCCAGGAAAAGCACCTTGAGCCCGTTGTCGAGCGCGTACTCGATAACGTTTTTCGATTCAGTCACCTGGCGGATGCCCAGCTCCTTAATAGTCCGTTCTACCTTGTCAACCGTGTCAAGAGTGTTCACCATTAATAAGCCTCAGCCTTTTATGTGTCGCCGAAAGAATTACTAAGAGTACCGCAAAAGGTTAAAAAGTGACAGCCGACGGCAATTTACACATACCGCTGAAATAGCTGCTAAAGTTTTTGACGGCTGCATTAAAAGATAAATTCAAGTCGACGCAAGAGAGGAACTCGTGAACGTAGCGATTACCGGCGGCACAGGCTTTATAGGCTCGCACCTGGCACGGGCTCTGGTTTCCAAAGGGCACTTCCCACGAATTCTGGCCCGCGGTCTCAATCACCGTGATGAATCGATCAGGAATTTGACCAATGCGCCCTACATGCCCGTCTCACTCACGGACGACAAGAAGCTGTTCGGTGCTTTTCAGGGTTGCGACGTCGTCGCTCACCTGGCAGGAATCAATTACGAACCGCATTCGGGCGACTTCTACAAAAATCACGTCGAATCGGCGGTTCATCTTATTCACACTGCCCGCAAGGCCGGTGTCAGCAAAATAGTCTACGTCAGCTGCCAAAGAGCCAGACCCAAGTGCATGAACAAGTACTATGAGTCGAAATGGGAAGCCGAACAGCTGATTCGCGCCTGCGAAATCGACTACACAATCCTCAAGCCGGCGATTGTCTACGGCAAATATGACCGCTTTTTGTCATCCATCAAACAGCATCTGGACAATGGTTCGATGGTGCCCACGGTGGGGCTCATGGAAAAGAAGATCAACCCGGTCAGCATCGACGATCTGGTCGCCATTCTCATGGCGGCATTGCTCGATGAGCAGCTGGAAAGGCAGACGGTCAATGTGCAAGGACCGGAAGCGATTACTTATTCGGAAGCAGTAAAACGCACAGCCAAAGTCCTGAAAAAATCGTGTGTGATGGTCCCCTCTCTGGTTATGGCGCAATTTTCCAAAGCCCAGGAGCAGGAGAGGTCTTCAAAGGAAGCAATTCTTACCCGCACTCTGATACGCATGATTGCCGACGGAAACCAGGCGCCCGTCGAACCCAATGACCCGATGCCGGCAGCTCTGGAACCCAAGAGTTTATTTAATGACGAGCAGATTATCAGGGCACTTGGCTAAGTCTGGGTTACAATCATGCGGTTGCTAAGCGACCCATAATCTCAGATCCTGTTAATGAAAGTTTGCATTAAGCCTAAGCTCCTGGTTTTGCTCGCCACCCTTCTCGCCCCTGCCGCACAAGCGGACGAGGCAGCCTGGAACAAATACACAATGGAAGGTGCCCGGGCCTATGAGTCAGGCAACTTCGGAGTCGCGCAGAAAAATTTCGAACAATCGCTGGCCGAGGCGAAGAAGTTCGGACCAAACGATATGCGCCTGGCTACATCGCTGACGAACCTTGGCGTCCTGTACAGCTTCCGCAATCAAAATGCCAAAGCCGGACCGCTTTTCGAGCAAGCTGTCCGGATCAAGCAAAAGGCACTGGGTCCGGATAATTACGAAACGATCGCTGCTGTAGCCAAACTTTGTCAGTTCAATCTCAAAAACAGTCCTGCCAAAGCGGAGCCAATCTGCAATCGTGTCGTCGGTTATGTAGACCAGCGCTTGAAAGAAAAACGCGAAGTGGCTCTCAGTTTCGAGACTTTGAACAAATTCTACAAACGGCATAAAGAGCTGGAAGAAGCGGAGATTTTCGTCAAACAAGCAGAGAATCAAACCGGCAAAGCCACCACCAGCAGTTACCTGGAATTGGCCGTTCTGGTCGATGGACTGGCGAGCTCTTGCAAGGACGTGAAAAAATTCCAGCCCGCCGAACAGTTATACAAACGGGCTCTGGCACTGAGGCACGGTGTCTTGCCAAAAGACCACATGGCGATCGCATCGAGCCTTGAGAATCTCGGCAAGCTATATTGCGATGAAGGCAGATATCACATGGCTGAGCCGCTTTACAGACGGGCCATGGAAATCAGCAAAACCACTCTGGGCGCACAAAAGCCGGAGACATTCGCGAAAATCGACGGACTCGGACAATGCCTTCTCAATTTGAGTAAATTGTCCGAAGCGAAGTCTCTCTATCAAGAAGCACTTTCCAGCTTTGAAAGTGCTTACGGCAAGGGCAGCAAATATGTGATGGACTGCGACATCCAGTTGGGGCATATTTGCATCAAGCAAGGAAACAGCAGTCAGGCAGCGCAGTATTACGGAGATGCCGTAAAGATTTCCGAGAAAATAAATGGTCCTCGTCACGCTTCTTTGTCTGCGCTTCTTGATTGTTACGGCGGCGCACTGGCTAAAGCGAACAGGCAAGGTGAAGCAAAACGCATGTTCTCGCGCGCACGCGAAATTCGCGGCTGACTCTCAGTGAATTTAAGCTCCCAGAAATTGCAGCAATTTATGTCTTGCTGAATCCGGATCAACGTTCAATTTCTCAAAAATTTCGCCGTTGGCATCCTCTGCCAGTAGCGATAGAAGCAGATGTTCCGAGCCTATGAATTCATGACCCAAACGGTGGCATTCTTCAAAAGCTCGCTCCAGATAACGTTCGACACCGTCAGCCAGTCCATTTGCATCCAGCTTCATAAGTGTTTCGGCACTGATGTTCATGTATGCCAGATGTTTTGCACCGATGCCTTTTCCTTCTTTCAAAAGACCAAGCATCAAGAATTTTGCATCGACGATTCGACCGCTGTCTTTGGCCTCCTGACGGGCAAACATGAGCGCCTTCTCCGCGCTCGATGTGCAGACTCTCTCGATGTTGTAACTATTCATCATCGCGCTTATCTCCACGTTGTTTTCCGACTTGCTGAAGATGCTGTCGAGCTTGCATGTTGTCCGGTTCAAGCTCGACAACTTTTGAAAAATCTTCTCGGGCGCGCTTCCATTTCTTCATTTGCTCGTGCAAACAGGCGCGATGAAAATATGGTGCTGCAGATGCCGGATCTGACTCGATCGCCTTTTCGTATTCAGCCAGAGCTGCTTCAAAATTTCCCAGCGCTTGATGCGCAGACGCGCGTGTGATGTAAGACCACGATAAAGTAGACACATCTTCTGTCTGTGAGATGAGCTGGTCGCAATCGAGAAATGCAGCAGCAAATTGACCCAGACAAATGAAAGACTGCGCTCTATTGATGCGCAAATATTGCAATGAAGGATCCAGCTCCATTGCTCTTGCATAGTCGCCAACGGACAGGTCGTATTGACCTCGCTGATGATAGGCATGTGCTCTTTTCCAGTGGCTTTCTGCGTCAGTCGGGTTTAAAGCGATGAGTCTGGTGTAGTAAGGAATTGCTTTCTCGCTGTCGTCCAACCAGGCAAACATGCTTTTCAGCCCGGCACCACTTTCGGTATCAATTTTTAGTTTGATGCCCAGCTCACCACTCCACTGCACCAGGGTGTCTATGGTGAAATTCTCAGTCAAACCGCGCATCAAGTTAGAAATCCGTGGTTGTGAAACACCGAGAAGTTTTGCCGCATGCATTTGCGTCAATTGACGCTTTTCGATTTCGTCACTGATACGCACCATTAGCAGCTCTTTGACCGGGTCGACAAAATTTGATGACGCGCGCGGTCTCACGGTCAGACTGTGAGACCGCTTTCTTGCTTTTTTGTCAGCCACCTTTTTCAGTTTGAGCTTGAGCCTGGGCACGGGGATCTGCCTGATATATTTTTACTTACATATTATATTATAATCTATATATTAGCGGACGTCAAGCTCTGCCTTTTCGCCATACAGCAGCTATTCAAGCGTTAGAATAATTTGCTGATTTCATCGTTATGAGCAAATTTTGCAGGCATTTTTGCACAACCGCTAAAGGAAATTCGCTCTCATCCAGGCATTCAGGAATTCCCGGAAATTTCTGAATATATGAAGACGGACAAAACGCCCGTATATCAGCACTTTTGCTTTTGACACAAGCGGTCGCTCACGCTTGAGAAAAGAAGAAATGTCACCAGTTGAGGTTTTCGGGACATTGCAGGCTTTCAGGAATTCCCGGAAAAATCCCCCAAGATGCGTTTTGCACCTTTCGTACCTTCCCCATTGGAAACGGCAGCGGCTACCCCTAAAATCTCAGCACCTCTCTTGCCCGTTCCAAGCTCCCATGCCCGAAAACCAGACTGCACAAGCTTCGACAAGTAGCCCCGTTTCTGCCCTCGAGTTTTACGGCAAGACGATTAAAGAGCTGCCGTCCGCCACTGCCGAATTAGCCAGCGAAGCCTGGGAAAAACCAGGTCAAGCCATGGGACATGCCGTCAAGACAGTCGGAACATCAGCCATGATCGGTACTCTCATGGGCTATATCCTGCCGGCTAAAGGTCCTACCGCCTGGGCAGTCGGAATTGGTCTCACCGTTCCCTTGATTTATTCGGGCTATAAAGCAATTACAGGAGCCACCGAAGCCGCGCAATTGCCTGGTGCCAACCCCGACTATGTCGCTCGCCAGCTAGCCAGAAGTACGGTTTCAGGCTCAACCGATTTTGTTCTCAATATGGCCGGCGGACTTGGCGGTGTAGAAGGCGGCTACGCTATCAAAAGCAACGCTGGCAAAGTCGGGCGCTTCGGGCAGACAGCTCAGCGCAGCATTCTCGAGGCGGAAAACAAATTTCTCTCCACAATCGCCAACAACAAATATGTGCGCCAAATTTCCGAGCCGGGCATCAATCCGAAGCTTCCCGTCGGCGTCATTCATACGACAGGAGGCGCTGAAGGCGCCAATGTCATACGACTGAGCAGCTTCGATACGGAAGCGCTCTTGCCGCAACACGTCAGCTGGTTCAAGCGCTCTTTCACAAGTTTGTCCGAGCGAATTCGCCAATACGACAATCGCGATGTAGTGACAACAATCGGACCACGAATCGCCCGGATCGAAGACGACTATATGCTCGCTCAAGGCAGCTTGCACGTTCATACAAAACAATCGGACGGTATGGGCACGGTAACGAGCATCTCCGAAAAGGCCAAAGCCGGCAAGCAAAATGTCGTGCTCTTTTCCGACCACAACCACCTGGCTGCCAGAGACGGCGTAAAGCCTGGCGATCCCAGAATTCCCGATCAAGACGTTCCGGTGATTGCCGAATTACCTAAATGGTATGCGCAACAATTCCAGGAAGCGGCAGAACAGACGGTCAACGGCAAATACGTCGCCATTATCGGCACAGAGATGGGAACGATTGGCAAAGTAGGCAACCCTAAATCGGGCGGTAAAAACCACTTTCTGATGGTGGATGTCCCGCAGTTCTTCGAGGCAAAACGACGTCCGCACACCGTGCTCGATACGGCTTTTGCACCTCTTCGCCGCGCTCTCGGTTTGAAGGAAAAGCCTGCGGTGGTCGAGCCCCAAGTTGTCGAATACAACGACGGCAACATGAATGCGCTGGTCACATACATTTCTCAGAACCGCATCAAAGACACGACCGGGCAAGATCCAATCTTCATAATGGCCCACCCGCGCTGGTCTCAAGACCATTCTCCCAGCCTGCCTTCTGGCACTAAAGGCGCCGACTACGGTCGCTATTCATTTAAAACCAAGGCCGAATGGGTGCAAAGAACCGACAAGCATTTCCGCGGCATTGAAGTAATCAAAGGCCAGGCAATGAAACAGAGCGACACGGCAGAAGTGGGCTCCAAAGATGTGGACTTGCTGAGCTTGCGCGGTTATCTCAACGAAGGCTTCCACGTATCGCCGACAGTCGGACGTGACGCTCACTTCGGCAATCCGCTGGGAACGCCGGCTGAAACGGGGATTTGGACAAGCGCCATCGACAAGCCGAGCGTGCTGGAGGCTATGAGAGCGCGTCGCACTTTTGCCACCACGCACATGGAGCGCCTGAACGGCAGAGTCGTCGCTAATGATCGCTATCAGATGGGGCAGGTGCTTGATCAAGCAGTGACGAACGAACTCAAGCTAACTACACAAATCGGCGGAAAGGTCGAGCCGGAAGCGCAATATACGTTCAAACTGTGGGCAGACGAGAAAGTCGGTGACCGTACCCTGGCGCAAGTAGTCCAGCAGCAAAAACTTACCGGCGAAGAACTCCGGCAAATGGGCAATGCTTTCAGTTTCGAGAAATTCCGCCACACGCTGGGCAACAAAGGCGGCGCTTATTTCGTGGAAGTTTCGCGTAAAGACCCCACCACCGCACACATGGACCGCATGTTCATGGCGCCTTTCTGGGTCGAGCCCCTCTCGGGAGGCGGCAGGCATTCACTCTGGCTGCCCTTCCTTGCCGGACAGGCACCGAGCACATTGATGCCCGCAGGCAGTTAGCTCCTTCGGCAATTTACAGTTTGATCCGACATTCGTGCTTAGGTCGGTCTGTCCGCGTGGCAGATTAGATATGAAATATAAAAGAGCTCTAGGAGCTTTGACGAGATCTAAGGCCTGGCTTACTACTTATCAGATGAGCAATCGGAAAAAAATCATCCACGCTATCAGCGACCTGGGCCGCCGGGTCACGGTGGCGGATGTGGTGGCAAAAACAGGTATGCCGCTGGCTGAGGTTTCCAACGAACTCAACCAGATTGCTTCGGATACCAACGCCAATCTCGAGGTCGCGCAGGATGGCGACATTTACTACTGCTACCCGGATCACCTGACGTACACCTATTTCACACGGGGCGTCAGTCGCGTTGTCGGGCAGATAAGACATTACGTATTTGCGGCCTCATTTTTTCTCTTCCGGCTCTCGTTTGGGTTGATACTTCTGTTTTCGCTAATCTGTTTTTTCGGTATTGCCCTTGTTATTCAAACACTGCTTGCCGGTGTGTCCGGCTCGACTGAAGCGGTTGCCGGTATGTGGCGTGACTTTTTCGGACTGGTGCAGAGACTGGCTTTGACGGACCTTCTGCATTGGGGGAAAGAAAAACTCAAACCGGGCAGCACCAAGGGTGGTATCAGACAAGGTTTTCTTCTCGATTGTTATTCTTTTCTTTTCGGTGAAGGTGACCCCAACAAAGAAATCGATGAAGAGCGCTGGCGCCTGCTTGCTCAGGTAATTCGGCTCAACGAAGGCGTAGTATTGCCTGAGCATCTCAGTCCCTACACGGGCAAAGATCCTGAAGACGAACATATGATTTTCGAAATTCTTGCCAAATTCAACGGCAGGCCGCAGGTGTCCAGCACCGGCAATATCGTCTATATTTTTCCGGACATGCAAAAGCGAAGCGAAGTCACATCTTATGCGCTTCTTCCCCCTTCGCTCGAACAAAAGAGCTGGACGTTCACCACCTTGAAAAAGGAAGAATTGAAGAAAGTCATGGGTCTCGGCGCACTCAATTTCGTGATGGCTCTTACCGCCTGCTATTTTCTGGTCCGCCCTACTTACATGAACTCAGTCAGCTACATGTTTCTCTTTCTCTGCTTCTACGCGCTTTTGTTTTTGACCATTCCTGCCTTGCGATTGATGTATACATTTGAGAAAAACAAAACCATCAAGAAAGCCAATGAGCTTTGTCGCGAATTCGAAAGCCGACTGGGTGCACCTACCGCTCCTCTGGCGCAACGCCTGGAGGAAGCCGAGGAAATGAGGGCCGCAATGGGAACAAACGCAGACACTTCGATTGTTTACTCGACACGACAAGACTACCTCGAACAAATCTCCGATACGGATTTCCAGCGTGACTTAAAAATGGGCGGGACATAGCCCGCCGCCTGATCACATCCATTAAAATAGGGAACCATTGGGCAAAAACGCGGTCAACTCATAACCGTCCGACAGTGGGCTAGCTGGTATCGGGGCAAATGATGACAGAACAAGAAACTTACATACTCGTTATCGACGATGACAAGAATTTTCGCGATCTGGTTGGCGACCTGCTCAGAAGCAGGGGCTATGAAGTCGTTTTGACGCGCAGCGCGAAAGAGGCCACGGCAACACTGGAAGCAAAGAGGCCGGCGCTGGCCATTGTCGACTATCGGCTGCCTGAAACCGACGGCATGACATGGATAAGTAATGTCAGAGAGCAAAATCTCAATTTCCCGATTGTGCTCTGCACGGGCAATTGGTGCGATCAAAAAACTTTCAACTGGCTGAGAAACATCTTGCGCGTATCGCTCGTTATTCAAAAGCCGATTGTGCCTGAGCTGTTTGTCCATAGTTTGGAAAACATCATCCCGCCACCGGCCGAAAAATCACCGGTCCCTGCGAGCGAAATCGACGAGCCGAAAGGTTTCAAAGCTCAGCCCATTCTCGATGCCGCTCAAGTAGAAGAGTCGCTGAAGCAGATTGAAAGAATGCTTGCCGATGAGGAAACTTTCCCAGAAGAGGCAGAGCGTTTGAAAAAGCTCAAGCGCAAAATCGAAACACAAAATGCGATCAGTAAAGCGCGCGAAGCCTTCGTCAAAGAACTGCCTGAGGCTTGGAAAGACCTCACATCGGCAGTTAAGAAGGCGCGGGAAAACCCGAAAAATCTTTTGCTTTTGCAAGATGCAATGGGTGTCGCGCATAAAGTGAAAGGAACTGCCGGCTCATATGGATTTACAAAAGTTGGGCAATTCGCCGAGCGCGTCGAGGATTTTCTGGTCACCGTAGACCCTCATTCCGACACCGAACAAGAAGTCGTCTGGGCTGAAATCATTCGTTGCGTGACGGAAGGCAATCAGGTCATAACAGAAATTTCCCGCTCGCAGTCGACATCTGCGGAAAGCCAGAAACTGCCCGCCATGTCTTGTCTGGCAGTGGTGCCGGAGGGTGCATATCCAACGGAATTGAAAGGCGCGGCAGCAGACGCTAATTGCGAGCTGGATTTAGTGGGAAGCTCGGTCGGTGCCATAGTCAAATTTGGAAAAAATGCTTTTGATTCAGCCATTATCGATCTTTCGCTCGATATGACTTCAGGACGGTTTCAACTGGCAAGAGAGCTGCGACAGGCGGCCAAGAAAATTATTCCGCTTTGTTTTGTCGCCGATGGAGAAAAGGAGTTTACGCAAGCTGATATCGTCTATGGTGGCGCCTCAGTTTTAATCAGCGGTGATGGCACAAGGGGGAACTTGAGTGAAGCCATGCAGATTATGACGATTGCAGGGCAAATGAGAAAACCGCGTGTACTCTGCGTCGACGACGATCCACTGCTCTCATCTTTTGTAGAATCAGTGCTCTCGCCCACCGGCATCACAGTGCGTTCGTTGAACGAACCGATTGTCATATTAGATGTTATGCACGACTTTCAACCTGATCTGATTTTGCTGGACGTTATCATGCCCGGATTGACGGGATATGAAGTTTGCCGCCTGCTCAAATCGCACGATGACTGGAAGCACGTGCCCGTGATCTTTCTTACCTCAAAGAGCGACTCGCAAGGCAAGCGAGCCGCTTTCACCGCAGGTGGTACCGATTTCTTGAGCAAGCCTGTGCTTATGGATGAATTGCTGTCACGTGTAAAAGCGCATTTGTCCAAGACCCTCAGCGAAGCATCAACCCGCATCGACCCACAATCAAAAGTTTTGACCGCCAACGCTCTCCTGGCGGAAAGCGAACAGCTGATAAATATATGTCATCAACAGTCGCAGAATCTGGCTGTAGGGATAATTTCCATAGTCGACTACGATCAGCTGGACACTTTGCACGGAGCTTTCTCTGCCGAACATACCGTCGGCAAGCTGGGAGAGCTCTTAAATGAAAGATTACGCGCAGAAGACTTGCGTGGCAGAATTTCCGGCGGCGAGTTCATGATAGTTTTGCCGGGGGAAACAACCGAAGTTTTGACAATGATTTTTGAGTTGTTTAGAGAAGATTGGGACAAAATGTGGTTTCCCAGTGTCAGAGGCAAAGAGTTTCAAACCAATTTAGCTTTCAGCACAGCCGAATTCCCTCTGGAAGGGGATAATTTCGAGAAGCTGAGAGACTATGCTTTGAGAGGTCTCAGGCAGCGTTCGGCTTTGTCTTAGCAAATATTTGGCGGTAAAAATGACCACGGCAATGGAAATTAAACAAGTCCTCCTTGTGGACGACGACCTGAACATTCGCACCCTGGCGCAAATGGGACTGGAAGGCCTGACTGATTGGAAGGTGGAATTGGCCTCATCTGGCGCCGAAGCGCTCAGCAAAGCTGCCGAAATCAAGCCGGATCTGATAATTTTGGACGTAATGATGCCGGGTATGGACGGACCGACAACGCTCGGTGAATTGAAAAAAGTCGAATCGCTCAACGACATTCCTGTGATTTTCATGACTGCCAAAGCGCAAACCCATGAAGTCGAGCTTTACCAGAAAATGGGTGCCAAAGGTATTATTACGAAGCCTTTCGATCCCATGTCCTTACCTGATGATATTCAGGGAATATTGAGCAAGAGTTAGCTTTTACACTGAATGCAATGCGCCATCGATGGACATTCCTGGTCGGCATAGCAGGAACGCTGTTCCTGACCCTGGCTGCCGCCGGCTATGCAACATTTGCCAGCGCCCGTCAGCAGCAAGTCATGCACAACCACAGGGTCTGGCTGATTCATACCTACGATGTGCTGCTCAGTCTGGAAGAGATTGATGTGGCTCTGGAAGAGTTGGTATCCAGCGAGCGCGGCTATCTCATAAAACAGAAAATCGAATTCAAAAGCGACTTTGATGCCTCCCTGAAGGCGTTGGAAGCAGAAATCAGAAAACTGCTTATCCTGGTTCGTGACAATCCGACTCAGGAGCAGCGGGCCCATTTTCTCAAACGCACAATCGACAGGCGCATCGATTACTTGAAAGAAGTCATTTCCGTAAGCGAAAAAGACGGCACGGATGCAGCCCGCAAATTCGTCAAACACAGAGGACAAGAAACAGTAGAAGATCAAGCCGACGATATATTGCACGAAATGATCGCTTCGGAAAAGAACTTGTTGCGCTTCCGCTCCGAAAAACTGGATCGCGAAACTGCTCATAATTCGGAACTGTTTGCCACCTTGTTGGCGCTGGCCGCTTCAGCCCTTGTGATGTGCAGTTTCATTTTGATCTATTTCTTCAAAGAGAAAAACAACGTGGCTCGCAGGCTGGCAACGCAGCTAGCCATCACTCAAGTGCTCAACGAATCAAGAGACATTCAATTCGCCTTCGAGCGTCTGTTGCAAGTGCTGGGCAAAATGAACAACTTCCGTTTTGCCGACGCATGGCTGGTCACTTCAGGACAAAATGGCAATGAACTAAAACTGGTGACCAGCTGGAGCGACGAGACCGTTAATGTCGAGAAATTCAAAGAAGCGACCGAATTGGCAAAATTGGGCATCAACGATGAACTGCCCGGGCAAGTGTGCTCGACAAAGGCTCCGCACTTGTTCGATCTAGTCACCTTGCCGCCTGAAAAATTCACACGAAAAAGCGCTGCGATGGCCGACGGGCTGCGCCAGGGGCTTGGATTCCCGATTTACGGGCAAACCGGACTGCTGGGAGTAATGGAGTTTTTCTCTGAAAAACTGAATCTGAACAATACTGAACAACTGAGCAATCTTTCTTCTTTTGGACAGGAAATCGGTTTGTTCGTAGAAGCACTGCGTGCCAAAGAAGAACTTGTCGAGCGTGCAGAGCTGGCAAATTTCGTGGCAGAGACAGCATATGTATTGAGCCAGCAAGCCAATTTGCATGAGATGTTGAAACAGTGCACTAGCTTGATGGTGCGTCATTTAAATGCCGGACTTGCGCGCATCTGGGCAATCGGCAATGATAGAGAATTGAAGTTGCAAGCCAGTTCCGGAAATGTCGGCACCACCAGCGATGCACAAAATATCATCGAAATCGGAACCGGCGAAATCGGCACAGTGGCTGAAAAACAACGTCCTCTTTTATCCAACAACCTTTTGGAATCCGCGCAAGCTCCGGATCGAGCCCTCATAGAAAGCTCCGGCTTCACATCGATCGCCGCATATCCTCTGGTATTTGGAAAGGAGCTGCTGGGTGTTTTGGCAATGTATGGAAAAGAAAACATCTCACGCCAAATGCAAGAGACCCTTTCCGGCGTTTCCAATGGTATCGCTCTCGGTATCAAGAGAAACCAGGCCGAGTTGCTTTTGGAAGAACGAGAACTTCTCTTCCGCACACTGACCGAGCAAATCAAAGAAGTCTTCATCGTCGCCAAACCAAACGACACCTTTGTATATGTCAGCCCGGCATATGAAGAGACCTGGGGGCGCCCAATTGCAGATTTATACGAGAGCGCGCAAAACATCTTTAAGGGCGTGCATCCGGAAGATGTCGAGCTGGTTCGCAATTTTGCCGAGCAAACAAATATCCAGATGAAGTCGCAACAAGTCGAGCACCGAGTGGTGAGACCGGATGGAACAATACGATGGATCTGGGCGCGGACGTTTCCCACATTGAATGAAGACGGTCAGTTAGAAACCATATACAGTATCGGCCACGATATAACCGAACGCAAGGAAGCCGAGAAACGCGTGAGCGAGTTCTATTCGACGGTTTCCCACGAATTGAGAACGCCTCTAACTTCTATTCATGCCAGTCTCAGATTGATCGAAGGCGGTCTTGCTGGCCCGGTATCAGACAAAATCTCCCGCCTCGTCACCATTGCGCGCACCGAATCGGATCGTTTGATCAGGCTTATCAATGACATTCTCGATATTCGCAAAATTGAGGCCGGCCGTCTGGAGTTGAAGCTTAGTGAAAAACCGGTCGATGAGCTTGTTCTCGGCGCCTTCGCCGCCACACAAGGAATGGCGCGAGAAGCCGCGGTGACACTCAAACAAGAGATTGAATATCACGGCTCCATAAAATGCGATGCCGACAGAGTAGTGCAAATCCTCGCCAACTTTCTCTCCAACGCCATCAAGTATTCTCCCCATGAAGCTGAAGTTCGCCTGCGCGTGGAAAGCATCGGCACCATGATCCGGTTTTCGGTTTCCGATTCGGGTCCGGGTATTCCTGAAGGTGAGATGCATAAGCTCTGGGGAAAATTCCAGCAGCTCGACTCCAGCGACACCAGACAGAAAGGCGGCACGGGACTGGGTCTTGCCATCAGCAAAGGGCTGGCCGAGCAACACGGCGGTAGAGTCGGGGTCGAGTCGACTATGGGCAAAGGCACGACTTTCTGGGTAGAATTGCCGGCCAATTCTGTTAGTGCTCGTATTACCAGCCAGGATTTGAAGAGTTTTGCTCTTGCCCGTGTGCTGATGGTCGAGGATGACGAACAGCTTTCCAAACTGGTCAAAAGCTTGCTGAAAAAGGAAGGCTTTGACGTTGAAATTGCCGGTACGCTGGAAGAGGCAGATCAGCGGCTAAAAGAATTTACTCCCAAGGCAATCATTCTCGATGTAACTTTGCCGGACGGCAACGGACTCGACTGGCTGAAGAAAAAACAGCAGTCAAACAACGAATTCTCGATACCGACAGTTGTTTTGAGCGGTGTTGAAAAAAATCCTGAGCTTTTCGGCACGGCCATCATTTTTGATTGGTTGATAAAACCGACAGAGGATAAGAGACTGGAAAGAGCCGTCCGCTATGCCGTCCGCAATAAGGGAAACGCCAAGGCCAAAGTTCTCATTATCGAAGACGACAAAGCAACACGCGAATTGCTCGTAGACCATGTCTCTCGTTTTCCAGTGGAATTGATCGAAGCGACTGAGGGCGTGCGCGCGCTAAACCTGGCTCGCACAGAGAATCCAGACTTGATAATTTTAGACGTGGGCATTCCGGCACCGAACGGATTTGAAATTGTCGAATCATTGCGCAAAAGCGATCAAAGAGAAACTCCGCTCATTGTCTATACAAGTCGCGACCTGACCAAAGCAGAGATGAACGATCTCACGCTCGGCTTGACCAAACATCTGATCAAGTCGAAGACATCGGAGCAAGAATTGATCGATTCGGTAAAGCAGCTTCTGGATGGTTTGGTGACAGCAGTGGACAGCCAGTCTAAGGAAGCGGCCGAAACCTAGATCTGTCTCTATTTTGCCTCAACTGTTTCTCGCAAGATCTTGTAGAAACGACGCAAGCCTGTTGAATAAACACTGACAGGTATACGTTCGTCAATGCCGTGCATACTGGCCAGCAATTCCGGCTTTACTTCAAACGGCTCAAAACCATAGCAGGTGAGGCCCAGCTTGCGGAACCAATGCGAGTCAGTAAACCAGGGCACAACTACTGGACGCACAGGAGTTCCCGGCGATTCTTCGGCGGCGACTTTCTTGATGGCATTTAACATGTCGGTCTGAATATCAGAGGCGCCGGCAACGTTCCATTCCAAAACAGAAATTTTTATAGTCGGATCGGCAATTATTTTTTGCACGTGCGCGATGAAATCATCTTTTTCCACTCCCGGCAGAAGGCGGCAGTCAATTTCCGCACTGGCCTCACCGGGAATGACATTGGTTTTGTATCCGGCTTTCAGGACTGTCAAAGAAGCAGTATTGACCAGCATAGACGAAAGCATGAGATCGTTCTCAATGCTGGAGATGTAGCTCTCGTCCTTCATGTCTTCCACCACACCGGCATAATATCCTTTGAGCGGTTCGGGTTTGGTCTCGCTAATCTTTTTAAGATCCGGCACTACCTGCGGTGAGCGCACTTGCATCGGATAAACCGATACGAGTTTTTCAAGTGCGCGCGCCAGGCGGTTGGTTGCCGAATCTTTGATGGGCATCGAAGCATGACCGGCCCGGCCTGTCGATGTGAGCTTCAGCCACAAGACGTTTTTCTCCGAGAAATTCACTCCCCAGAATTTGGGCTTACCATCGCTGCCGGTAATGATATGAGAACCTTCGTTGATGAGAAATTCTGCATCCTTAAAAAGCTCCGGATGTTTTTCGGTTATCCATCTGGCACCGAAATCACCGCCGACTTCTTCATCAGGAGTGCCCAGAAAAATGATGTCACGATCGAGTTTTACGCCCTGACGTTTGAGCATCAGCATCGCTTCCAGCTCGATGATGCCGAAGCCCTTCATGTCGAGTGCGCCGCGCCCCCAGATATCATTGTCGATAATTTCGCCGGCAAAAGGAGGATGCTTCCAGTCTGCAGCTACAGCAGGCACGACGTCGATATGATTGAGCAATACAACTGCTTTCTTTTTTCCTGTTCCTTTCAATCTGGCATACACGCAAGATCGATTCGGAGCTGTCTCATACAACTGGGCTTCGATGCCGTTCTGCTTTAAAACCGAAGCCAGATATTCGGCGCCCAGCTTCTCATTGCCAGGCGGCACGGTAGTATCAATCTTCAAATACTGGCAGAGCATTTTTGTCGCTTCTTGAGCGGCACTGTCAAAGTCCACTGCTGCTTCTTTCGGTGTTCCTATTCTCTGAACATGTACTGCCGCATTGGCCCCCAGTACAAAAACGAACATTGCCAGAGTCAGAGTAGAAATAATCGAACCGCGCACTCTCATGTCAACCTCGAAATCTATGGATATCGCAATTGAGTAGGTTACACCCTTGTTAACAAGTCCGTGAAAAGTAGCGGGATTCTCAAAAAACTGCCAAAATCTTCAAGTCTTATGGAGAAGGAGTTCCCACATGCAATTCGGTAAAAAACTAATCGCGCTTTGCGTCGTTAGTGCCGCCGCCGTAACCGCAGTCTCGGCGGAAGATACAACCAGCACTGACGTCAAAACCACCAAAAAGGGTGGTGGCATAATCAAAACTCTTGAGAAAGACGTAGCAGCCGTCGGCAAGGGCATCGGCAAAGGTACCAAGGCTGTTGTCAAAGGCACAGAGACGCTCGGCAAGGATGCTGTCAAAGGCACCGAAGCAGTCGGCAAAGGTGCTGTCAAAGGCACCGAAGCAGGCGTGAATGCATCGGTCAAAGGCACTGAAGCCGTAGGCAAAGGTGCCATCAAAACGACCACAGGCATCAGCAAGGCAGCCGTCAAAGGCACTGAAGCCCTGGGCAATGCAGCAGTGAAAGATACCGCTGCTCTTGGCAAAGGAACAATCAGAACCACCGAAAATGTCGGCAAAGCTGCAGTCAAGGACACCGCTGCCGTAGGCAAAGGTGTCATCAAAGGCGCTGAAGATGTGGGTAAAGCAGCCACCGGAAAAGACAAGAAATAGTGCATCTGTTTCTTTAAAACGAGTAAATAACATCCAACAATGAGAAATCGCCGCCTGCCAATCAGCACCTTAGCCGGGCTGTTGACGGCGGCGATTTTTATTGCCTCGCTGCCTGCTCAATGCGCGTCTTCAAAGACTAAAGCGGATCTCTCCTTATTTGAGCCGCTTACGAAAGGGCCTGTGAATGGACTTTTTCCATATCGAATGAAGTCCAATGGCATGACGGTGCTGATTCAAGAGCAGCACCTTTCTCCGGTTGTTGCAGTAATGATGGTATATGGAATCGGCTCTCGAAATGAGGCGGTCGGATATACGGGTGCCACGCATTTTCTCGAGCACCTCATGTTCAAGGGCACAAAAAAATACGATCCCATGAAAGGAAACGGCATTGACGATACGTTGAAGCCGGTAGGCGGGATCAATAACGCCAGCACCTCCCAGGATCGCACTAATTACTATGAAGTGGCACCAGCCAAAAACATCGGCTTGCTGCTCGATTTAGAAGCCGATCGCATGCGCAATTTGTTGTTGCGGGAAGACGATCGCGTCAGTGAAATGACCGTGGTCAGAAACGAGCTGGAAAGAGGCGAGGACGATCCGGACGAAATATTGATGAATGGTGTTTTCGCCACTGCATTTCGCGAGCACCCCTACCACCATCCGACCATCGGCTGGCGCAGCGATGTCGAGAATGTTCCCACCGAAAGACTCAGACAGTTCTACCACGACTTCTACTGGCCGGAAAATGCGGCGCTTTTGGTGATTGGCGACATAAATAAAGAGTCGGTTCTAGCCGATATCGCCGCCAAATTCGGAGCGATAAAAAGAGGTCAGAAAAAACTTCCGCCGGTTTACACACAAGAGCCGCCGCAAGAAGGTGAAAGAAGATTTTCAGTCGTGCGCGGTCAAGACGTTCCGCGGCTGCTCATGGGCTTTCACACTGTCAAGGCAACGGACAAGGACACTTATCCTTTGGAGGTCTTGCAGTCTATCCTCGGCGACAAAGGCAAAACCTCCAGCCGTTTGTACAGAGCGCTCGTAGACAATGGTCTGGCAGTTGATGCATACGCATTCAATAATGTCATGCGCGATCCCGGTTTATTTTTCCTCGGTGCCACACCGGCAAAAGAAGTGAGTTTGAAGCAACTCGAACGGGCAGCGCGAGCAGTAATTGAAGAAATTGCCAAAGAAGGCCCGTCAAAAGATGAAGTGACTCGAGCCCGGCAGGAAATCACAAAGCGTTATCGGCTTGACGCCGTCGACTCTTTGGGCAGAGCCGATCAAATTGGTGATGCTATAGGAGTAGCCGACTGGAAATGGTGGACTACTTACTGCGACAAAATCAATGCAGTGACACCGCAGCAAGTGCAAGCAGCGGCCAGGAAATATTTGTCTCAAACAAATATGACCGTCGGTTATTACAAACCGAACGCAAAACAGGGCGAAGAAAAAGAAACCGCAGAAATTGAGCGTGAGCGTGAGCCAGAGAGCGTTGCCACTGCCCCTGGTGCCCGGGAAAAGCCTGAGCCAAATTCCGAAATTGTGAAAGAAGACGAACCTTCTGCCGCAGAACCGCTTAAGCTCGTTTCGCGCACGCCAGGCAAAGGCAAACTGGGCGGTCGAACCGAGACTTTGAAATTCAATAACGGACTGACTGTTGTTGTTTTGCCGATGCCGGATACAGGCATTGTCACTATTGCAGGAAAAATAAAGGCCGGTCGCTATTTTGAAACTTCCGATCGCTCCAAAGTAGCACCTTTGGTTGCCGAACTGCTGACAAAAGGCTCGAGCCGCTATTCCAAGTTCAAAGTTTCCGAACTGCTCGAATCAATGGGAACCGCCCTCGATTTCAGCTGCGACAATTTCTTCCAGGGTTTTAACGTCGACGTCGTCGCGTCGGACACAAAGCAAGCGCTTTCGGTAATTGCCGATGTCATGCAACGCCCGCTTTTCCAGCAAGAAGAGTTCGAGAAATCCAGAAAAATAATGGAATCGGATATCGACGAACGAAAAGCCAGCACGACCTCGGTTGCCTGGATGACGATTAGAAATGCGCTTTACAAACCGGAATCTGTGTATTTTGCAAACAAATTCGAAGACCAACTCAGACACTTGCAGAAAGTGACGCGCGAGGATCTCGTCAATTTCCACAAGCGCCAATTCAAACCGGCCAACACCTTCATCTCCTTTGTCGGAGACATCAAAACCGAGCAAGTAATCGAGCTTGTAGCAAAGGAATTCGCAAGCTACAAGGGTGACAAAGGCGACACTATATCCATTGATGATGCGAGCATTAATTCAACTTTTTTCGGTCGCCGCATCATGGCGAATTTGCCTGACAAAACCAATATGGATGTTGTGATGGGTGCTCCGGCGTCGCTTTCCATCAAGTCCAAGGACTATTATGCCGAGACAATAGCCAGCGCCGCTTTAGGTTATGACAGTTTCGCCTGCCGACTGGCCCCTTTGAGAGACCGATACGGGCTCACATATTCCATTAACTCCTCATTGACTGAAGCATCCTTTCCTTATGCTATCTGGGCGATTGCTTACTCAGTAGCTCCGGAGAATCTTGAGAAAGCACAAAAGCACATTCATCGAATCGTCAGCCAATACGTGAAAGAGGGAATCAGCAAAGAGGAAGTAGAGCGCGAGAAGGGACATCTGACCGGTGCATACATAGTCGAGAGCCGGTCGCCCCGAACCATTGCCAGCCAGCTGGCATATGCCTCGATGATGGACCTGTCCCTGGACTTTCTTGAACATTTCAGCCTGAGAATAAACGCGGAAAGCCAGGCGACGGTCAATGCCGCCATCCGCAAGTATTTAAGAATCGACAAATTCGTCACCTCCGTGGCTGGTTCCGTCAAACAGGGTAAGGCTTCCGGGACTTCGCCCGCAGCCGAAAAATAGGGTTAGACCGCCCTTTAATGCACCCGTATTCGGCTGATTAGAGCTTAAATAATCTCCCGGAGCGCCCGGTTTAAGAGACACGGGAGACAAGTCATGAGATACTGTAGCGGGCCAAACAGCCTAATGCTTGCGCCAAAAGCGTCGGCATTCGTTCTTTATTTCAAGGATAGACAGTTATGAACACGAAATTATTTGTCGGCAACCTCTCATTCAAACTGACCGAGCAAGAGCTGGAAGAACTTTTCTCCCGCTCCGGTACAGTCGTTTCCGTCGCTATGCCAGTAGACAGAGAAACTGGCAGAAAGCGGGGCTTCGCATTTGTTGAAATGGAAACTCAGGATATGGCTGAGGCAGCTATCAGCGAATTCAACGGACAGACGGTAGACGGCCGACAAATCGTCGTGAATGCTTCTCGCCCCAGAGAAAATGCAGGCGGCGGCTTCAGACGCTAAGCCCTGACTATCTCAGGCAAAAAATTAGAAAGGCGGGTCAAAAGCCCGCCTTTTGCTTTATTTGCTATTACTGCCCTTTTCCGTTGCCGTCCGGCTTCATGGTTATGAGCTCGGGCTTCCTGGTCTCGACCAGGGGCTGCCCTTTGAAAAGCCTTACCCAGCCTTCCGTCACGTAATCCAGAGCGGCGACCATGACCAGGGGATTGCGATAGTCGGTGAGAACCACCGGACTGTTCTTCTCGAAAACATAGTGACCGATGAATTGGAGCGCCCAGCCGCCTGCCAGAAGATTAGCCGCGCGTCTGGGGCTGACCAGCAGCATAGGCACAGACAGAGCAATCATGGGCACGCCGATCATATGCGTCAACTTGCAGCCCAAG
Organism: Cyanobacteria bacterium PR.3.49; assembly: GCA_013997645.1. Lineage (GTDB taxonomy): Bacteria > Cyanobacteriota > Vampirovibrionia > Obscuribacterales > Obscuribacteraceae > QKMZ01. Next base: position 295 of record PNKB01000076.1, on the reverse strand, counting down.
GTCGTATGCTGGCTCCTGTAATGCTCCAGAGTCTGAGCATACTCCCGCTTAAGGTCCCGTTGTACGTCGTTTTGCCCGTCCAGACCGTTCATCGTTGCGCTCCTGAGCTCAAAACAGGCTGGTATTGCCAGTTTGACCAACCCGATAAATCTACTCTACCTCAAAAACCGGTCTGCAGCTATATTCCCACCGGTGCCGTCTGTTTTAGTCCTTGGCATTTGATTTAAGCTGCATATTTTAGGGAATTGACAGAAATGAAGCCCGACAGTGCAATGACCAGCCAGGATCAGGCTAA
>PNKB01000075.1 GCA_013997645.1 Cyanobacteria bacterium PR.3.49 | reverse complement strand
TAATGAATCTGTCGGAATTAAGCAACAACAACCGAGATAACTTGGCCGCTTGGGAATACTTTTTCAGGTGATTGAGTATTTGTGCTCGGTCGAGAATCGCCTCAGGATGCAATGTTACCAACTCATCCCGTGGAGAGCTATGATATTCGATGCTCGGTACTTCGGGACACGCATCTAATGCCGCTTGAAGAACGCGTGATTTGCTTTCAGCTCGCGCATAATCGCCCGAGAGGAGAGACAGCCTCGCATCGACTTCGGCAAATCGCAAATCGTCAATTGCGGCCTTTGCTTCGGCATCAGCCAAAAAACCTTTCATAAGTTCATTTGCTTCTACTAAATTGTCTTTCTCAATCTTCAGCAGGATATTGTCCACAATAATCCGCGCACGGAATTTCGGCTGCGAGTTGGTTGGTGCATATGCAGCACCGGAGCAAGCATCAATACACATCTGAGCGCTTATCAGTTTGCCGCTTCTAATCAAAGCCTCAATGTATCCCAAGATTAGCTGAAGCCTTTTCTCCGGAACCTTTTCAAACTGAGGGCAAATTCCAATAAAGCGCTTCGCGTTTTTGACAGTTGCTAAAGTCTCTCCACTTTCAGACGAGGCAAATTGCGTCAATGCATTGGTCTCGACGGCGAGCGAGTTTCTCTCCTTTTCGAGTTTCAATTTAGCGAGTGCCTGCCTGGTTCGATCAGCCTTTGACTTCCGTCCAGTTTTCTCATATACCATGGCCAGATCCGAAAGAATGCTGGTATCACTAGGAAGCAAATCCTTGAAAAATGGGTATTTTCCTTCTGTTTCCTCATGTTGCCGCGCCAGACTCTTGCTAAACCAACTGTCCGCATGTATCAACAATTCTATTGCACCAAAATAATTACGCTGCTCAATGAGCGCATGAGCTCGAATTGCACTGGCCATCGCAACATAATGACTCGGATACTTCTCATTGATGGGAAATCGTGTCACAGCAACTTGGTGCGCTAACTTTTCTGCTGCAGCATATTTGCTTTGCTTGAGAAGACACGCAGATAAAACAAGATTATCGATTGGCTGTGGCTTCTTTATTTGTTTTGACAGAACATCAACTGCTTCATCCAAACGTCCGGCACTCAAGAGAGCGTTCGTCAATTGCAAAAGCAATGCATGAAGAGGCTCTCCGTCCAGCCCAACCAGATGTGCTTCCTCCACTAATACTCTTTGAGCAGCCAGTGCCTGCTCATCGGTACAGCGCCTGCAAACTTCGTTGTATATTCCGTCCAGATTCGAAAAGTCATATCTACTTTTGGTTTGATGGACAATTTTGGCCGCTGCTATAACATCGCGAAATAGTAAATCCCCATCGTCATTTCCGCCTGGTTGCTCACCGGTGTAGGAAAGGAAAACTCGACTGATCAGGTCTCGCCTCTCATACTCAGAAACATCTCCACAATCGGCCATTTGCTCAAGTGCGTTAACACCCAACTGGCGTCCAACATACTTATCCTTCTGCGTCAGCAACGCCAATTGCCGCAAAGTTGAAACTTTTACCTTGAGTGCATCCTTCGATGATGCTTCAACCTTCAGTACAGAGCGACCAAGATTTAAGAGCCACGCTGAATCTTGACTGGGGACATTTTGTATACCAGCGTCAACAAATTTGGCAAGTGCTTGATTTAAAAGACGTATGTCATCAAAGTTTTCGACATGAAAGTCTTTAAGTACCATCAGCCAATGAGCACAGGACACCGCAGAGAACTTAAACAGTCCCTTATTTACAGGATCTGGCTCGTACAATGCCAGAAGAGCTTCGACGCGCTCTTTCGATGTTTTTCCTTCCTCTTTCAAAAGAAACAGGTAATCGAATATCAACTCTACTGTTTCAGTCCAATTGCCTTTCTGATTTGTGCGGATATTACTAATTAAAGCGGTTGACTGCGAGCTACTTTCCTCAGCCTGAGCGGTCACAGGAGCGCATATTGTGTAAAATGCAGCAAGAGAAGTTGCCAGTATTCTTAGTTGCTTGAGCATGTTTGGCGGTTTCCAGAACACCAAGTGGAAAATCAATATGAAGCAAATGTCTTGTTTAAGCAACAGTATAATCCGCAATACTATTGCGCTGCTTATCGGGAAAACGAACACGAGCCTAAAGATATTTTGTATTGCATTGGCGTTATGCGTACTGCCGACCTATGCCGCTGCGCCCGAACCTGTACTGCCGGCTGGTCTAAGAATGGTAGAACAACAAGACGAATTCTTATTAGTAGCAGGAGACGAAGGACAGGGAATTTGCTCTTCAACCGGCAAATTGATTATCGCTCCAAAATTTAACGATGTCAGATACGTCGGTGACCGATTGTTCTCCGTCGCCAAATATAACGATGATGGATCCACGGCCCGCTGGCTGCTCGACGATCATGGTGAAACGATAGCCAGACTGCCTGAATGGGCACGCACAGACAATCGCCGTTTTTGCGAAGGGCTGCTCAATATTGGGGACAGTTACAGTCCGACTGCATTCATCGATCGCAAAGGGCAGATACTTCCAAGATTTGATCAATACGTCGACGTCAAAGAATTCTCTTATGGTCTGGCAGAAGCCTCATTCGAAAATCGCGAAGGCAGATGGTCCGGCTATGTTAATCATCGAGGCAAAATGGTAATTGGACCTTTTCTCAATTGTGACCTCACAAAGTTTGAAAATGGTATGGCGTTAGTATCCGTTTCACCGCCGCGAGGGAAGCCGAAAGTCGGTGTCGTTTCTTCAACTGGAACTTTCATACTCCCGCTGATATATGAAAGCGTAAGTCCGATGGCCGGAGGCAAATATGTTGTGCGTGAAAACAACAAGTCCACAATCATAGATGCCCGCGGCAAAGTTTTCGTCAAATTCCCTCCCAACTGCACCTCAGTCCAGCCCCCGGAGAAGTGGGACAAGAATACTTGGATTGTGTGTGGCTTCAGCACTGATACCGCAAGAAAAACTCATTCGGCGGGCGGCGAAGTTAAATGGGGATACTGTGACATAAACGGAAAAGTTGTGATTTCGCCACGCTTTTCTTCCTGCTATCCCTTCATTGGAAATCGAGCCATCGCATACAAGGGTGTCAGTGACAGGGAACAGGTCTGCGGAATTATTGACCGAAAGGGAAATTGGATCGTTGAGCCTAAATACCAATACATTTCAATGTCGGATGAAACACATTGGACGCTTGGTCCCCTCTCCTCGCCGGATAAAAAAAATGCAGATGCCGGTTCCAATCCATATACAGCGTTCGACAAAGTGCTGCGCGACTACAATTTGATTGGTATGTCCGTGGTCGAACTTGAAAAGCATATGGGGAAATTGGAGAGTCCTCCATATCTTGAGCCGTCGACAACAATCGGAGAGAAGGCAGCAATTATGAATCTCACTCCTAACGCCACGTGCGGATCGGGTAGTTTCACGCTGCAAATTGCGTTTGATGCCAACGACAAAATTACTGGTTGGCGTGTAACCGGCGGTGGACTCGTTAGCGACAGTCAACCGTGGATTACGGAAAACGTTGTTGTGGAGGACGAAAGGAAGGGATTTCAATTGGCAAATCTCATCCCAAAACCATGAGGTCGTACGGGGCTTGTCATTTGTTCCCGCTTGTAAGTTGTTCCCGATACTCGGTGGAAATTAGTTTCACCCGCACCAAAAGCTGCAAAACGACGCAGTTGTGGTAATTTTCACCGTGTGGTTGTTTTTGCAATTGCAAACGTGGGGTCTCGTTCTGTCGCTGTGCTGGGGTTTAAACATGTGCTCTTTAGCTGTAGATAAGTGGCTGTCTCGTGGAAACAAGAATCAAAAATCTAAGACTCGGGCCGGTGTAGCACTCGGGCTCATCGCCGTCTCTCTGACGGTCGCCAGCTCGCAAGCAATGACCGGCGGACTGCCAACCGGTGAGTTGTGGAAGAAGACATCCGCACAAACACTGGGCGGCTCCAATCGTTTTCTGACTTTTATAAGCACAGACAAGCCGGTGTATCAGAGTGGCGAACGTGTCTATATTCGCGGGGTCCTTCTTGACTCAGCTAGCCATCAGCCCAAGAGCGGACATGCTGGTTATGCCAACGTGCAAATATTGGGACCGCGCGGTGAAACAATCGCGACAAGTGCGGCATACGTACAAGACAGCGTTTGGTCTATGGGCTGGACTGTCGGACGCGACCAAACAGGCGGTGAATACACAATATCGGTAAACTACCCGCAAGGTGGGCACGCACCTGCTGAGCGTAAAATCGATATACGCTCGTACCGCGCACCACGATTGAAAACTCAAATCATTTTTGCACGCGACGGCTATGGACCGGGCGAACTTGTTACCGCGTCTTTGTATTCGAAGCGAGCTGAAGGCGGTGTGTCCGCAGGCGCAAAGGTTAACATCAAACCGCTTGTCGACGGCATTCCTGTCGAAGCGGGGACGAGCAAGTTGGATGCCAATGGATTTTGCCGAGTGTCATTCAACTTGCCGAAAAAAATCGCGCGCGGAGACGGCACGCTATCTCTCGTGATTGAGGACGGCGGTGTTGTTGAAACAGCATCAAAGACAATACCGATTTTGTTGCAGAGCGTTGATTTGCAGATGTTCCCTGAGGGCGGCGAGCTGGTCGCGGGATTCGCAAATCGAGTGTATGTGCAAGCGTTTCTTCCAAATGGAAAACCCGCTGACCTTCAAGCGCACATTATTGAAGAATCAATTGGTAAGCAGGTCCCAGGTTCAAAATCACTAGCAAGTTCCAAGCCGCTCGCGCTTTTCCGCACTGAGCATGAAGGACGTGGACGTTTTGAATTTACTCCCAAAGCCAACAAAAAATATCTCTTGCAAGTCTTGAAACCATCGGGAATCAAGCAGCTCTATCCTTTGCCGAAAGTGAATTCACAAGGTGCTGTGCTGAGAACTGACGGCGATACCATCAAGAAAGGACAGGGTATTCACCTGAAGGTAGGCTCGGCATCTACATGCCGCGTCACTATTTCAAAACAGGAAAAAGAAATCGCATCGAGAATTGTCACCGTCAAAAATGCACACGCCGCGCTGGTGCCAATTGAAATGCAGTTGCCGCAGGATGCTGATGGAGTCTTGACTGTAACAGTATGGAATGAGTTCAACAAACCATTGGCGGAAAGATTGATTTTCCGAGAGCCCAACAAATCGCTCAACATCAATGTGCGTGCTGACAAGACACAATATGCGCCTGGCGAGAAAGCGCAGATTACTGTGCGCACCACCGATGAAGTCGGCAAGCCGGTTTCTGCAATGGTAGGACTGACAGTGACTGACGACAGCGTGTTGCAGATGATCGAGAAAAGAGAGCAACCGCCGCGTTTGCCAGTGATGGTTTTTCTAGAGCCAGAAGTAAAAGATCTGGCAGATGCGCAGTTCTATCTCAATTCGGGAAATCCCAAATCAGGACTTGCAACTGATCTTTTGCTCGGAACACAAGGATGGCGCAGATTTGCTTACTTGAACAGCGAAGAGTTTAAGCAGCAGTACGGCGACAAGGCAAAACGCGTCCTTGCATTTACGGAGCAGCAAAATCAACAAGGATGGCCGCAACACCGCACTCGCGCTGGCCAACAGCGCATAGGTGCAGGAATACCAGTTGGTGTCGCTACCGGTGCGGCACTCGGGGTTGCGTCAAACCTGAAGCGCAAATTCGATCCGAACAGCGTCGAAGGTCCGGGTGCACGTTTTAAGTTTGCTCCTAATCAATACGCAAATGGGCAGGCTGCGGGTGATCAATTGAAACTTGCCGAAGAGGTGGGAAGAGTTGAAGGACCTCGCGACGTCAATATGTTCCAGGTCGAGCCGACGGTTATAGACGAGCGACACTACACGACCGGACGTGCAGAACGCCATCAGAAGACCAGTCCGACGCTTCCTGAAGGTGCGCCGATTCCCGACGAAGGAGGTCCCTGGCAGCATCGCAGTGGAGATCTTGCTCAACTGAGCAGCGTGGATAAGTACACGTTCTTCCCTGGTCGCAGCAACAACTCCGCTAATTCCATGTTTGCCGTGCGCGTCTTCGCTCACCAAGCCCGACCTGACCGAAAAGCAAATGATCGCAAAGACTTTAGCGAAACACTCTATTGGACACCGGGCACCAAAACTGATGCTCGCACAGGAGAGGCTACAGTCAGCTTCGACTTGAGCGACAGTGTCACATCGTTTGAAGTTGCGGCAGACGGATTTTCCGATGCTGGATCGATTGGAGCGAAGAAGATAGAGATCAAATCTTTGCGACCATTCTACGCTGAGGCAAAAATTCCTTTGGAAGTTACCTCCGGCGACCAGATAATGTTGCCGCTCAACTTCATCAATGGCACCAACAATGTACTTAATGCAGTTGGTCTCAAGGTTGAATTGCCGCAAGCGTTTAAGCTGCTCACACCAATCAAGTTGCCGCAACAATTAAGTGGCGGCGAACGCGCCAGAATTTTGCAACCTATTGAAGTAGGGAATGCGGACAAAGTTTCTCATCTGAAAATCGAAGCAAAAGCCGGCAACAACATTGATCTCGTCGAGAGAGAAATTGAAGTTCGCCCTGCTGGTTTCCCAACTGAAAAGGCCTTCGCTGGTGTTTTAGAACCTGGCAAATCCGTGAAGATGACAGTGAACATCGAAGACAGCATGGTGCCGTCAAGTCTCAATTCCAAAGCGGAGATCTATCCGGCACCGCTTGCGAATCTGACGAGCGCACTTGAGCGTTTGATTCAAGATCCGAGTGGTTGCTTCGAGCAAACATCATCGACCAGCTATCCGCTGACAATGGCTCAACAGTATTTCAAATCTCATCAAGACGTTGATCCAAAGCTTATCGCAACATCGCGCGAAAAGCTGGAAGATGGTTACAAAAAGCTGGTCTCATTCTGGTGCCCAGACCGTGGTTATGAATGGTTTGGTCACGATCCTGGTCACGAGCCTTTGACTGCATACGGTCTGTTGCATTTTGCAGACATGAGAAAAGTGGCGAAAATTGACGAAGCTATGTTCAACACTACTCGCAATTGGCTCATGAAACAAAGAGACGGAAAGGGCGGGTTTACAAGAAAAGCGCAAAGCATTCATGTTTGGACGGCAGACAAAGATTGCTCCAACGCTTACATCGTCTGGTCTTTGCTGGAGACAGGCGAACCGGCAGCAAATCTCAAAGCCGAAATAGATTCTTTGAAAAACGTTGCCACCACAAGTAAGGACAATTATGTGATCGCTCTTGCGGCCAACGCGCTAGATCTCGCCGGCGACAAGCAGTTTTCCAAAACGCTGATGAAACGCCTTGCAACTAACCAGCTGCCAAACGGCAGCGTCGATAAAGTGCAGAATTCCGTCGTAGGCAGCACTGGTGAAGCACTCGAAATCGAAGGTACTTCGCTTGCAACATTGGCATGGCTGCGCAACGAAGAATTTGCGCCCAACGTCGAGAAGAGCATGAAATTCCTCGCAGAGTCATGCAAAGCTGGACGCTACGGATCGACTCAATCTACAGTAATGTCGCTGAGAGCAATTCTTGCTTATGACAAAAAGCATGCACATCCGAAGAAGCCAGGACATATCAATGTGATGGCAGATGGAAAGTCAATCGGCAAGGTTACCTTTGACGAGAAATCGAAGGAGTCTATCAAACTTCCGGAGCTCGCAAAAATGCTTCCACCTGGCGAGCATGAAATCGAACTGCAAATGGAAGGTGGCTCGGCGATGCCATATGCGGTGGCAGTCAACTACAACCGAATGGTGCCCGAGAGCAGTAAGCTCTGCAAGGTCGACCTCAATGTCAACCTATCGCAGCGCAAATTAGTGGAAGGTTCTGCCGCAGAAGTCATCGCCACTGTAACGAACAAAGAAGGCGCCATCGTGCCTAATCCAATCGCCATCATCGGATTGCCGGGAGGGCTCGAGCCACGCCATGCACAACTAAAGGAACTTGTGAAAGGTCGTAAAATTGACGCCTACGAAGTGCGCGGACGTGAGGTGGTACTGTACTGGCGCGCGCTAGACAAAAACGAAAAGGTCGCAATTCCAATAAGCGTCATCGCCGCAGTGCCCGGCAAATATACCGGACCCGCTAGCCGTTCGTACCTCTATTACACGGACGAGCACAAGAAGTGGACCGACGGACTGAAGGTGGAAATCGCGGCTAAATAAATTGAACAGCGCAGCGAAATAGCCACCCCAAAATTGACCCATTAAAGCCCTCAGCCCCCGGCTGGGGGCTTTTAAACAGCCATTCCATATAATTGCGCGCCTATGCTCAAGGGTAAAATGCTTAAAAGCAATGGAATCCGGTCTGGCAAGCCAAACGATGAACACCACCGTCTCTCTACCCGCTCGAGTTCGACCAAAACTTTTCGGCAGACTCATAGGAATTGGGAATCTCTCATCCTTTGAGATGATGTTTGTCGTTCTGGGCGGGCTTCCGCTTTTCCTTCCTTTTATTCTGTTCTTGGGCGAAAGTGGACTTGCCCAGCAGCAACCGATTTATTGGTACTTCTGGGTAAATGCCATCGTCAGCATGCCTCACACGTGTGCGACTTATGCCCGGCTCGAACGCAAAATCAGGGAAGGAAAAACGTCATGGTGGTTCGGCATTCCTTTGTATGTTGGGATTGTCGCAGCTCTTTCTCTGTTGACCATGGCAGGACATTTCCTTGTGACGATGACCGCTGTCAACGTCTGGCAGTCCTATCATTACGTGCGGCAAGTTTATGGCGTCAGCTCGCTTTACGCGGGCGACAGAAAGACCGACCCAGACGATCGCAAGCAATTCTTCTGGGCCTACCATCTGGCAATGCCGCTCTTTATCTTGGGGCGATGGGATGTGCTCTACACTGTGTGGAATGGTGTCCCGTCTGATGCGATTATTCCTGTGCGCGTACCAATAGCCATAATAGTCGCTTGCGTAGTGCTTGCCGCTATTGGTTTTTCGCGTGGTATCAGCCTCGAATTCAAACGCTTCATGGCTAATCAAACTCAATTTGATTGCACACCACTAATTGCGCTTTGCACCTATTACTTCATTCATTACTATGGATTTCTTTCAGTCGCCAACTTTCAGCGCGGATTTATGACTGTCACTATTTTTCACGCTATTCAATACATCGCACTTGTTTGGTTATTTGAATCGAGGCATCGCTCAAAAACACAATTGTCGACGACCTTCTATCAAAAGTTTCCTCAATTAGCTTCTTTCCTGCTTTTCTGGGCGCTCTTGTTTGTCGCAGGAAGCATCTTTCAAGATCACTTGCTCACGATGGGAAATGTCTTTTGGCTGAAATTCAGCACAATTTGCCTGTCAGCAATTTCAGTGCACCACTATGCGGTTGACTCTGTGATGTGGGGACGCAAATCAGGCGGTTGAAACTGCTATTTACTTTCGTTCCTGGTAAGCAAATTTGCCTGCCAAACTTTCCAAAGTGGGACGCAGAGGCTCAGCCTCTTCCCTCAGCTGCTTTTGAGCTTGCTTCGATGCTTTTTCGAGTTCGTCATCCGTTGCGTCAAAAAGCAATGCAAACACTCCCAGGAATCGGATAGAGTTGACCATGATCCGAAATTTCCATACTGCAAAATAGCGTTTAGCACCAATTTGATGAACAGTCTCGACTGTTTCAAGTTGTTCGCCGGACATCAAAACGTTCTTATCGTTGGTTCGTATGTTGGCGGCATCGGTGTCCGGCATGAGGTGATAATCAGTTCGCCCTGCAAAGCCACCAGGAATTCCGAAGATCTGCGACATTGTTTCATTGGTATAAACAAAGGCACCATAATTGTCCTTAATTACGCAGCAGAGTCCACTTTTATCAAGCTCAGACATTTGCTCATCGTCTTCATGCACTTGCGCAATCCCTAACGCCGACCATGTTTAAGAATACCGCAGACCCAGGCACAGTTAGATAAAATGAACATTGAATGAACAAGTAGTGCCAGGAACTATCCGGCTGAACGTCTGTCATAGAATCAGTCTGAGACCATTTACAGACATCATGGTTATGTTCAAGAGCCCAGAGGCATGAAACTTAGAACATGGATAGCATTGGACTGATCGGCGGCGGACCGGCCGCACTGCTGCTTTTCAAGAAACTCACAGAGAATTTATCGCCTTGTCGAGTGACAATATTCGAATCGAGCTCTCGATTGGGCTGCGGGATGCCTTATGGATCGCGGGGAGCATCTCTCGAGCACGTAGCAAACGTCTCTTCCGACGAATTGCCTCCATTTGAGACGAGCTTAAAAGAATGGGTTCAATCGTTACCGAAAGACAAGCTAAAGACTTACAGCATAGACAAAGATGACTTCCATGAAAAGGAAGTCGTGCCAAGATTGTTGCTGGGCGATTTTCTCGAAGCGACTTTTCACAGTCAGATAGAAAAGGCCAGAGCCAATGGCTTCGAGGTTGATGTGCTGCTTGACACCCGCGTCACCGGACTTACCTGCAGCAAAACCTCTGCAGCCGTTTCTGCAAACGATCAAAAATACAATTTAGACAAAATCGTTATTTGCACTGGACACCGCTGGCCGCATACGCATGAAGGCAAAGTAGAAGGATACTTTGACTCGCCCTATCCTCCTGCTAAATTGGCAAAGCGCTTCAACCATACTGTTGCTCTGCGCGGAAGTTCTCTCACCGCCGTTGACGCAATCAGAACCATGGCCAGACACAACGGTCAGTTTCTCCAAAAGGACGATGAGTTGATTTATCAAATCAATGAAGACTCGCCTGATTTCATGATTGAAATGCATTCTAAGCAGGGTTTCCTTCCGTGTCTTCGAGTGCATATGGACGAGCCTTATGTCAAAAAGGACCAGATATTACCAAGAGAAGAAATTGAGAAAAACATTGAAGACAATGACGGATTTTTAGAACTCGATTTTCTCTTCGAGAAAGGCTTCAAACTGCCCTTGAAAGAATCTGATCCGAAATTCTTCGAGATGGTGAAGGACCTGTCGCTGGAAGAATTCATCGATAAGATGATGAGCTACAGATCCAAAAGAGATGCCTTCGAGCTGTTTCGCGAAGAGTATGATGACTCGCTCAAATCCATCAAGAGAGAGGAGTCGGTGCCCTGGAAGGAGATGCTTGCTTCACTCAGCATCGCGCTCAACTACCCGGCAAAGCACATGTCGGCAGAAGATATGTTGAGGTTGCAAAAGAACCTGAAGCCGCTAGTTGCCACAGTAATCGCGTTCATTCCTCAAGGTTCGGCCAAAGAACTTCTCGCTTTGCACAAAGCCGGAAGAATTACTCTTATCGCCGACGGAGAAAATGGCACGGTCACGGTTGAAGATGGCAAAATTGTTTATTCATGGGAAAACAGCAAGAACGTTTATGAGACTTTCATTGATTGTATTGGTCAAAAACCGCTGGAGGAAAAAGACTTTCCATTTCAGGATTTGCAAAAACAAAATGTCACCAGCTCGGCTCGACTTCGATTTAGGGAACAAGCAGTTGGTCAGGAAATGAAAGCAAACGGGAATGAGCACGTCATAAAGGAAGGAAATTCCTATTTCCTTGATGTTCCGGGCGTCAATATCAGCGACAACTTTCAACTCGTTAATCGCGATGACGTCGCCAGTAACCTGGTCTTTCTCATGGCGGTGCCTTATATGGGCGGGCTTAATCCGGACTATTCGGGATTGGACTTCTGTGCCAATGCCGCTGATCTCATCGTCGAATACATGCAGAATGAAAGCTTAAGCAAGACGGAAGAGGTCTCCAACCGTGAGATCAGGGTGGAAAGATAAAAACAGGCAAAAACCTGCGTAGTAAGGCAATTCGCGCTCCTTGAAAACCAAAATATCCATGTAATTTGAGCCTGGTTTTGAGCTGCTCGATTAGCCGCACAGTTCACCCCCCGTTCACATTGCAGATATATGATCGCCTCACTATCAGTGAGATTGCGATGTTGAACTACTTTCGCTTTTTAGATTCGGATTACTTCCCGAGTGGAGTTACAGCCGTTCTGTCGAAAAAAACAGAATGCAACTTATCACGAACACTCCCCTTTGTAGTGCTGCATCTGTCATGTCTCTCAGTGTTTTTGACCGGCTGGAGCCCATTTGCCCTTTACCTGGCAATCTCCCTCTACTTTATCCGAATGTTCTTCGTCACTGGGTTTTACCATCGCTACTTTTCTCACAAGACTTACAAGACATCGAGAGTTGCACAGGCTATTTTCGCGGCATTAGGCACGACGGCTGTCCAGCGCGGGCCTCTATGGTGGGCTGCTCATCATCGCGTACACCACAAGCTTGCCGACAAAGAAGGCGATGTCCATTCGCCTGTTCGCAGCGGATTTCTCTGGTCGCACATTGGTTGGATGACTAGCGACTGCTACATGCCGACCGACTACAGCAAAGTTGGCGATCTTGTCCGCTACCCAGAGTTGCATCTAATCAACAGATTCGATTGGTTTTTCCCCATCTTGATGGGTATTGCAGTTTATTGTCTGGGCGAATTTGTCGGGAAAAGTCATCCTGACTGGCACACTAATGGGTGGCAGTGCGTGAGCTGGGGTATCGTCAGCACTGTTGTATTGTTTCACGCCACCGCCGCAATAAACTCGTTGGCGCACACAGTTGGCTCTCAGCCCTACTCACTCGAAGATAATAGTCGCAACAATTTCTTTCTAGCCCTTGTCACCATGGGTGAAGGCTGGCACAACAATCATCATAAATATCCGACTCTTGTTCGCCAGGGCTTGGAGTGGTGGCAGATTGACCTCACTTTCTATTTGCTGGCCGCGCTGGCAAAACTGGGTGTTATCTGGGATCTTAGATGCACACCTCAGTCTCATACAGAGACCGCAGTCTTTGAATCACAACCTGGAACCAGAGAGATTACCGTCGCAAACTCGGCAAAATGAAAAAGAAATTGGCGATTGTTGGTTCTGGCATTGCGGGCTTGGGCATCTTGCACAAGCTCTCGCATCATTATGAGATCACGCTTTTTGAAACGAATAATTACCTCGGCGGGCACACAAATACACTTTCGGTTGAAGACGGCAGCAATCAAATTTCAATTGATTCCGGATTTATGGTTTTCAACGAAACTACCTATCCGCATCTTACCGAGTTATTCCGAACTCTCGATGTAGCAACTGTCGATACGGATATGTCTTTCAGCGTGCAAGATAGAACCTCAGACGTTGAGTGGTCTGGAACAGGTATCAAACGTTTTTTTGCGCGGCAGTCTAATTTTTGGAAACCTGGTTTCTATCGGATGTTGTTTAACATCTCGAAGTTTAATGATGCCGGCTTACGCGACGTCGGCACAGAAGCCATAGAACGCATAACAGTGAGAGAGTATCTTGAAAAAAATGAAATAAGCCTATCGGCGCGGAAAGAATATATTTTGCCGATGATGTCGTCTCTCTGGTCTGCAAATGAGAGCGATATGCTCGATTTTCCAATTCAACATCTTCTGAGATTCATGCAGACTCACGGGCTACTCAGCACCTACGGTCAACTGCAGTGGAAAACCGTCGTCGGCGGTGCCTCGCAATACGTTGGGAAATTGAAACAGAGCGCATCAGCGCATTACAAACTGCAAGCGCGTGTTGTCGAGGTGAGAAACACTCCAGGGCACAATGTTTCACAGAGGGCAGCAGCGAATGGAACTCCGATTGTCGTAAAAACGGAAGACGGTAGTAGCCACTATTTCGACAAGTGCGTCATTGCGACTCATGCAGATCAAGCAGCGAAGCTGTTGGACCGCTCGATGCAACAAAATGACGAGTTGTTTGGTCTCCTGAGCAACTTTCGCTACCAGGAAAATCAGGTGAGCCTGCACACCGACTCTTCCGTAATGCCACAAAGCAAAGGCAATTGGGCATCCTGGAATTATCTGCTTTCTCACGCTCAGCAAAGTGGCTCCGTTCACTACTGGATGAACAGCCTTCAGCCGCTTAGAACGAAGACCAACTATTTCATCTCACTAAACAGTGATAGTTTCATTGCTCATTCAAAAATCAAGAAACAGCTGGTCTATGAACATCCGGTGTTTTCAGTCGCTTGCCTCGACGCACAAAAGCAGCTTCGAGCCTACAATCAAAATTCGGCAAACCTGTTTTTCTGCGGAAGCTATTTTGACTTCGGCTTCCACGAGGATGCACTTCTTTCGAGCTATCAAGTCGCCGAGATATTGAACAGAGAAGAGCATCTTACATCACCTGCTATTGCAGTATCGGAGCGATAAAGTGGACACTTCCTGCATTTATGATTGCAAAGTATGGCACTCCAGGCTTTCACCCAAGAAGTATGCCTTCAACTTCGCCACTTTCATGGTGCTACTGGATTTAGATGAGCTAAAACAACCTGAACATTTGAAGCAAACAATTGGCCCGGTGCTTTCCCTTTTTTACTCGTTTAACAAAAGCGATCACATTGATGCGACAGACAAAGACATTCTCGAGAAGGTACTCGACTACGTCAAAGAGTCATCAAGCTTGCTGCGCGATCGAATTACGAAAGTTCGATTACTAACCAATCTAAAGTTTGCCGGTTTTGTTTTCAGTCCAATCTCCGTGTTTTATTGCTTTGACGCGAGTGATTCATTAGTCGCTTCGGTCATTGAAGTCGAAAACACATTTCGGGAGCGAAAACTGTATTTGATCGACCTCTCAAAAGGTAATACCAATGAAGTTCACGAGAAAGAATTCTATGTTTCCCCATTCTCATCAGTAGATGGACGTTTTCATTTTCACGTTACAGCCCCTGAGGAAATTTTGGATTTAGAGGTGACATCCTTTGATCAGAGTACAAAACTTCTTCAGGCGGGATTGCGGGGCAAAAGAATAAAACTGAATGCCACCAATTTGTGGAAAATGACTTTATGCCATCCCTACAGCTGCCTTTTGGTCTGGCTAGCGATCCACATGCACGCAGGAATATTGTACTTGAAGGGTGTCCCTCACTACGCAAAGCAAGAAAAACCGGAAGTGCAAAAACCATATTATTCGAGGCAAGTACAGCGATGAAACAATCTCTCGTTACTGCAACTTCACTCGTCACGCCATCGCAACGCATTTTCAAAAATCTGCTGCTTCACCAATTTGCAAAAATGAGAAAGGGACATCTTCGCCTGATAGACGAAACAGGTGCAGTCCGAACATTTGGTTCTGAAAACAGCAAAGCAAAGCCAGCGCCGATAAATGTCATCAATCCAAATTTTTACACACGGTGTGTTCTTTCCGGAGCGATCGGCTTTGCCGAGTCTTTCATGGACGAAGAATGGACCTCATCCGACTTGGTACCGGTAATCGAATGGTTTGTTTTGAATGCAAAAGAATCTACAGTTCTCGAAGAGTCAAAATTCAAAAGTAAACTGATTAATCCTCTTTTGATTCTCAATCGCATCAAGCACAGATTGCGCGACAACACAGTTACGATGAGCAAAAAGAACATTGAAGAACATTACGACCTTGGTAATGACTTCTTCAAACTTTTTCTTGACGAGACAATGACTTATTCAAGCGCAATATTTTCGAGCAAGAAAGATAGCCTTGCAGATGCACAAAAGAGAAAAGTAAAACGGCTCTGCGAATCATTGCAATTGTCCCAGGATGATAACGTTCTGGAGATCGGCTGCGGCTGGGGATACTTCGCATCATATGCGGCAAAAACATATGGCTGCAAAATCACTTGTTTGACCTTATCAGAAGAGCAAAACAGTCATGTAAAACAGTTGATCAAGGAGCAAAACTTGGAGCATCTTGTCAGCGTCAGCATATGCGATTTCCGCCATGCGCAAGGGAAATACTCCAAAATCGTTTCGGTGGAAATGGTTGAGGCTCTCGGTGATTCAAAAATCGACATTTTTTTCAAATGTTGCGACCGTTTGCTGGCAGAGGACGGACTGCTCGCAATCCAGATGATAACGACGCCCCACTGCAGATACAACGTTTTGAAAAACGGAGTCGACTTCATTCAGAAGCACATTTTCCCGGGCTCCCAACTTCTGTCGACGGAGAGAGTCAGTGAAGCGCTCAACAAATGTTCAACGCTGCACCTCCTTGATTTTTACGACTTCGCAGAATCATATGCGATGACCCTTGAAGCGTGGCACAACAACTTTGTCGCGAACCTGCCGCAAGTGCGCCAGCAGGGCTTCAGCGAAAAATTCATTCGAAAATGGATTTACTATTTCTCTTACTGTCAGGCTGCATTCGCCACCCGCCAGATTAGCGTCGTTCAGGCTGTCTACACTCGCCCCAACAACTCCAACTTAGCAAGGAAGATAAGCCGATGATACTCATGCGCGCTGTCTGGTTCGTACTCATTATGCTTTTGGGTAACATCGCGATGTCTTCATACGTGCTTTTCCAAATCAGCCGACTGAAAAACAAGCAAACACCAGAGGCACTACTGACGGACTAAAGCAATGAACATACAATGGTTGGCGGCAGCCTGCATCGTCGAAATATTGTGGATGACACTGGCGTTTTTGCTCTACCGGCGAACTCAATTGATTGGAATAATAGATTCATTCTGGACTTTCAGTTTTGCACTGCAGGTGCTGGTTGCATGCCTCACTCTTCCAGCAACAGCCGATCGCAAATTGACGGCTCTCTTATTCTCGTGTATCTGGAGCCTGCGCTTGGGCATACATATAACCCGTCGATTTATTCGGAGCCGCAAGGACGATCCAAGATATGAAGAACTTCGCAAGGTGTGGACTAAAAATTTCGACGCCGGAGTGTTTTGGATGTATCAGCTCCAGGGACTTTCTGTCCTCATTCTTATGGGTCCGTTTATCTGCTATCTTGCAGACACCGGCGAGCAAAATATAGCCGTTCTTTCCATAGCCGTCTGCCTGTTTTTCGTAGGTTTGACGGGCGAAGCGCTTGCCGATCAACAGCTGACACAGTTCAAAAAATTCAATCCTGGAGAGGTGTGCAACATCGGATTGTGGAGATACAGCAGGCACCCGAATTATTTTTTCGAGTGGTTGATTTGGGTGTCCTTTTTTACTTTGAGTGCCTCCTCTGCCAATGGCATCTGGATGATTTACGCACCACTCCTGATGTTAATACTACTCACCCAGGTCACAGGAATACCGCCTGCCGAAAGACAATCAATCGCAAGCAAGGGAGAAAAGTTTAAACACTATCAGGCGACCACCAGCGCATTTTTTCCATGGTTTCCCGCAAGAGACGCGGAGCGAAAATCATGAACATTTATCGGATCCTCGAAAAAAACATCGTTCCTGAATGGCTGATCAGGATGGGGATTAGAAACATGCTTGCAATGAAACTCAGAGAGATAACGATTTCCGATGTTGAAGAAAGGCAAGCTAAAGAAATTGCTTTCGTTGAAGATTTGAAGCGGCGGCCCATCGCCATCAGGACAGAGAAAGCAAACGAGCAGCATTACGAAGTGCCGACGGAATTTTTTCTCAAGGTTCTCGGACCTAACATGAAGTATAGCTGTGCATTGTTTGATAACGAAACACAGACTTTAGAAGAAGCAGAAGTGAAAATGCTGGAATTGACGTGTCAACGCGCTGAATTGCGCGATGGGCATAAGGTGTTGGAACTCGGCTGCGGATGGGGCTCGCTCTCGCTATTCATGGCCGAAAAGTATAAGAATTCACAGATTGTCGCAGTCTCAAATTCGTCAACACAAAAGTCCTATATCGACGAGCAAGCACGGAAGAGAAATATCAAGAATCTGCAAATCATCACGCAAGACATGAATGATTTTGACACGAGTGAAACCTTTGACAGGATTGTCTCGGTAGAAATGTTCGAGCATCTGAAAAACTACCGCGAAATGTTTCAGCGCATAAGCAGATGGATGCAGCCCTCCGGTCGCTTCTTTCTACACATCTTTACTCATCAACGATATGCGTATCACTACGAAAATATCGATGGCAACGACTGGCTGACCGAGTACTTTTTTCAAGGCGGTATGATGCCATCAGATAATCTGGTTTTGCATTTTCAAGAACATCTCCAACTTGAAAAACATTGGTGCGTTTCAGGAAGACATTATCAGCTGACTTCAGAGCGTTGGCTTGCTCGCATGAAAGAAAATCGCGCCGAAATCGAGCCTATTCTGGCTCAAACTTACGGCAAGCAAAACGTCACCAAGTGGTGGGTTTATTGGCAGTTGTTCTTTCTTGCTTGTGCAGAGCTTTGGGGATACAAAGCCGGCAATGAGTGGCTGGTTTCTCACTATTTATTCAAGATAAGCTCGCGCGGACTTGAAGCAAATCGGCAAAGTTAAATAGCTGAGCGGGAACTTTCAGCTCGCCATTCAGTCCAACCCCGCAGGTGCTTAATAAGCGCTACTTTACAGTGTCCATCATCGAAACTATGCGGCACAGAAAGAGAGGGAGCAATGAAGGTTTTAGCGGAGTTCAAGAAGTTCGCATTGCGCGGCAGCTTAATGGATATGGCAGTAGGCTTCACCGTTGGTGCCGCATTCAGCACAATCGCAAAGTCGCTCGTAGATAACGTGATTATGCCACCGGTGGGCTTGGCTATCGGCAAGGCTGACTTTTCAGATTTCTTCATCCTGCTGAAAGCGGGCTCGAAGGTTGCACCACCCTACCTCACACTAGAGAAGGCGCAGGCCGCAGGTGCGGTGACAATCAACTATGGATTGTTTATCAACAGCGTCATCGCATTCTTGCTGGTCGCTCTAGCTATGTTCATGATCATCCGCGTGGTCAACAATCTCGATAAAAGCCTCGAGCATTCGTTCCTTTCCGAGCCGGCTGAAGAAGGTAAAGAACCGGAGAATAAGAAGTGCCCGTATTGCATTTCGGTAGTTCCTTTTAAAGCAGTTCGCTGCGCATTCTGCACTTCCGATCTCTCAGACGATCAGAAGGTTCTTAACGAAACCAAAGTCGGTCAGGAGCTTGTAGCCAAAGCACAAGCAGCTCAAGCCGAAGGTCAAACCGATCTACACCCGAGCGACAAAGATATGACCCTAAAGCCGGAAGTGGTCCTTGCAAAAGCGGCTGGAGAAGAGCTGAAAGAGCCTCGCCCTATCGAAACTCGAAAAAGTGCGTAAGCAACACCTCACGTGCACGGCACGCACACCGCTCAATCGAACTTTCTGCCCGCCAACCAATCATTGGTCATTCTGATTCCGGCTCCTGCCATTTGCACCGCTCCTGATACCACTTTCAAGCGCGGATGAAAATAGAGCGCGGGACCGGCCATCATCATTAAATCGCTGCCCACATTGATCCCGGCGTTGACTTTCTCAGCCACGGTGCCGTCATGAAATGCGTTCTTCAGAAATCGGAAATCGGAATTAGCTAGATTACTGGCTGCATGAGCAGGCAGCAGAGCATTGCCCCAGATGGTGCCCTTATTTGTTAAGCCGGCTTTCAATGCAAATGTCGAGCCCGCGGCCATGACCGTTGAGACAAGTTGTTCTTGATTAACTCTGATCTGGCTTGGGAAAATATATCCCTTCGAATTCGCTTCGTCGGTACTACGACCAAGCAGATTCCTGAGGTCGTCTACAGTAGTGAACTGTGATTTCAAAAACTCAGTGTCGACCATTTGCTGCAGAGGGGTGGTTTTGTTTGTGGCATCAGGCACCGTTGTGCGCGCCAAACCTATGACTTCACCTTCGGAATTCAGTAAAGGTCCACCGCTGTTGCCAGGCTCAACGTGCACGTAAGCATCAACACTTAGTCTTTGCGGATTGTAGCCCAGGATACCGCCGGATTTGAGGCTGTCGACCGTGCCGCTGGAGAGATAGACCTTTTCCCATCCATGCGGATGTCCAAGGGCAAAGACCTTATCGCCGGATTTCAAAGCCTCAGCCGTTTTTGCAAGAGGCAATATGGGAAACTCGCCGACGCCGCCTGGGCGATCTACTTTTAATACAGCTAGATCCGACGTAGAACGATGCTTGTCAATCATTGCAGTGAAAGTGCGACCATCAGTGGTTGTAACATCAATTCGCTTCGCACCGGATATGACGTGGTAATCCGTCGCCACTGTTCCATCTTTCTCAACAAAGAAGCCCGAGCCGGTAACGGCACCACCATCGCGTGTGGTTGTAATTTTGACCACTGCGTCTTTGCTCTTGTCGTAAACTCTGGCAGCATCCTCGCTTTTGCGAAAGATTTGAGTTGTTTCTTGCGTCGCTGATTCGCCCACCCGCATAACTGGAATATCCATCACGTTATCTGGCGACAGACTCCCGGATTTTGGCACACAATCTTCCGGAGGAAGAAGTAGAGGAAATCTCTTCTGGCTATGTGCCAGACCGCGAAACTCATCCCATAGCTTCACGCTAAGATCGTTGACATCAAAACTTTGCTGCGAGTGACAGTCTAATGTCACAGTAGCTTCAGCACGGGAATGTTGTTCAACCAAGAGAAAACCTCTTTTACTTTGCTGCCTTGGACTGCAGGATGCAGACGCAATTGCATATTCGGGTGCACAGGGGGGCTCTGTGCCTATTGAACACCGCAAAAGTAACAACAAAGTATTAATGGGTCGCATTGGGCTCTGGCGCCCGCAACCCGTGAATAGGTGGGAGACTCAGGCTTCTCGAGGCTTCAATTTGCCTTCGTCCGATTTAACCCGTTTCGCCCTCAAAATCACGGGTCGCTTACATGCATCGCCCACGCCATTGAGCATTCCGGAGAAAACAAATTCATGCAATGGCGAAATTCCATACCAATAAAGCAAGCCTAACAAGCCCGATGGTAGAAATCGCGCAATCTGTTTTATTTCTGTTCGTCCAGGCTCAATTTCTGTTATACGAAATTCCAAGCCCGCCTCACCTGGTACTCTCATCTCCGCGACGAGCAATAAGCGTTTTTCGCACTCGACTGATTTTACTCGCCAAAAATCAACGGCATCACCGGTGCGCAATTCTTCAGGATGTCGCCTGCCTCGACGAAGTCCGATGCCACCGAAAAGAAAATCGACATGCCCGCGTATTTTCCAGAGCCAGTTGCCGTAGTACCAACCTGTCACACCGCCGATGCGCACCACGGCATTCCATGCGTCCGCAGCGTTGCCCGCAATCTCAATTTTCCGAACATCGGAGTAGACTGTTCCGCCTGCCCATTGCGGATCGTTCGAATTAAACCACTCAACCGGAGGCATTTTTCCGGCATCAGTCCAGTGACTTTCAACTTTGTGATGCTGGATACGGTCAACGGCAATTTTTATCGCTTGCGCGCAAGTCAACAGTTCTTGCGGGATAATTGCATTGATTCGCTCTTCAGTGCAAACCGCTGGATTTCGCAAACCCTCGGCAAGGGGACGCGCTATATAAGAGGGAACGGGTGTCACGAAATTGATCCAGTAGGAGCTCAGTCGCGGTGTGAAAACCGGCACAGGAATAATGATCGGTGCAGGCAAACCCGCCTCTCTGGCATACGTATCCATTAATTGCCGGTATGTCAGGACTTCAGGACCGCCTATATCAAAGGTTTCATTGTAAGTTTTGTCGTTGCGCAGCGCGCCCACCAGGTAGTTGAGAACATTGCGAATAGCAATCGGCTGGGAATCTGTCGACACCCAGCGCGGAGTGATCATCAAAGGCAACCTATCGGTAAGATAGCGAAGAATTTCAAAAGATGCGCTTCCTGAGCCGATTATCATCGCAGCGCGAAAAACAGTGACAGGGAAATCGGCCTTTGTCAAAATCTCCGCCACCTCAGCGCGCGATCTTAGATGTTTTGAAAGGTGCGTAGATGTTTCACCCAGACCACCAAGGTAAATGAGTTGCTCAATACCCTCTTCCTTGCCGACCTTCACTGCGTTGTGCGCGGCAAGCCTATCGGCGGCAGAAAAATCTTTGTTTTGCGGATTCATGGAATGCATCAAATAATAGACGGCAAAGCACCCATGCATAGCCTTTCTCGTCGAATGCAGGTCTTTCAAATCCAGCTCGCGCAGCTCGACATTTGCATGTTGCGCCCACGCCCGATTTTTCAACTTCTCCAGAGACCGTCCTGCCGCTCTAACCCGAAAGCCTTCGTTTAAAAGCAAGGTCACCAGCCGGCTGCCGACGTAACCGGTGGCTCCAATAACAAGAATCGGCTTGTGTTGGTCGTTCATCATAAAGTTGACCCAAATCCCTACCTTTCCATACTACTCGTGACAGGTGAACGGCGTGTGAACTGCTAAACTGTTGAAAGTTACGCAATTTCACTCAGACAGAGTCAGCCGGCCCTGCCATGCTCAAGAAAACCAACGAATTTGACAAACATCACAAAATAGACCTTTCTGACGTGCGGGTCTCCTTCAACCCAACGAGCAAGCGTGCAATCATGAGAGATCTCGGCATGGTGGAAAGAGAAGGAGAAATTTTCATCGATGGTCGCAAGGCAGACCGTCTGAGATTTTTTCTTGTACCAAATGCCGACGGCACCAAATGTGAAACCTGTTGGTGGAACGGCTATTTAGCTACGCACGCAATCATGGCACCATCACTTCCGATTGCTGCCGATCAAGCCGACAGCGGTTTTGTTGAAATCGTCAAAACCGAGTGGAAGTTGTACGATACGGACAACAACGGCTACTTTTACCCAGACTACGTAAAAGACCACATTCGAAAAATTATCGGTTAAGCACTATCTAGCTACAGGTCAAAGTGCGAGAATAGTTTTTTCGCTTCAGCTTCATCTGCTGAAGCTCCCGTCGCATCGCCGGTTTTCTTCTTAATCTCTGCGCGAATTTCAAACGCTTCCTTCAGCCATTTATCCTGCTTCACGGCAGTATTAGCAGCGGCGAGCGCAGCCTTATTATCTCCATTTTCCAACTCGATTGCCGCTCGATTCACATAATTGATTGGTGCCACCACTTTCGTCGCAAAACTTTGTGCAAGGTGCTGCGCGGCTTCCTTCTTCATGCCGAGCTTGTTTTCAACTCGCGCGAGCCAGGACGCAGTAAGCGACGATTTGGAGTTGAGCTGATACGATTTTTTCAAATCTGCCAGAGCCTGGCGGGGTTGCCCCATACTGAAGTAGGTAACGGCGCGCTGACGATAGCCGGGCGGATACTCCTCCAGGCTTGTGGAAGAAGTAAGTTCTTGACTGGCTTTCTCGAATTGACCGGCACAACGATAGACCTCACCGGCCATGCGAAATGCACGCGCCGGGAAAGTTTCGCGAGCCTTGACCTGCTCCAAAGCCTTGAGTGCATCATCCATCTTCCCAACACAAACGTCATAGTACGCACGTTGCGCCCATTCGACGCTGCGAACATGCGCATCCGCAGGATCAAACTGCAAACATTCTTCCGCTTGAGGATATTTTTGCTGAAAGGTATACACGAGTCCGAGATTTGCGCTGTAGGTTCCATTTCTGTCCCCTATTTCAATCGCCTTTTTCAGCATACGCTCAGCTTCATCGTAATGCGCCAATTTAAACGAACTCATGGCCGCACCATACAGTAAATAGGGATCATTCCCATTAATTGAAATTGCCTTCTTGTAGTCTGAAGATGACTCGGCAAACATCTCGCAGGATTGTGCAATCATTCCCCTTTTTACATATCCAGTTGCTGAATTGGGAGTGAGAGCAATGATTCTATTTGCATCTGCAAAGGCTTTGTCATACTGCGCTATCATCATGTATTCGTAAGCGCGACTGCCCAGCGCAGCAAGATAATTTGGTTTTAGTGCCAGCGCCTGGGTGAAATCGTCGATGGCATTTGTCCGCTCATCACGCATCGCATGCAGCTCGCCGCGATTTTGATAGAGATCGGGATCATCCGGATTTTTCTCAATTTCACTCGTCCACTGAGTGAGAGTTTTGTCCTGATACTTTTCAGGTTTTTGAAAACCGACACTTTTGTCTGCCTGCTCAGCTTTAGGAGCCATGGTGGCAAAATAAATAATAGGAGCTAATGCCAATATGCCAGCGCCGACAACCACAGCAGCGGCGATCGCAACTTTGGACACCTTCTTGCGTGCTTCTTTTTTCTTATGCACACGGACATGAGGGCGAATGGGTTTGCCATCAAAGATGCGTTCGAGATCTATATGAAGATCGACAGCATTCTTGTAGCGATT
>PNKB01000074.1 GCA_013997645.1 Cyanobacteria bacterium PR.3.49 | reverse complement strand
CGGAGGCAGCATTGAGGTGGCTGGCGATGGCTCGCAATTACGAGATTTCCTATACGTTGGCGACGTCGTTGAGGCCATGATGCTTATTGCAGACAAAAGCAGAGGAGAGGGGGAGGTCTACAATGTCGCGTCCGGTGAAACACACTCCATCAATGATTTAGTCAATTTTTGGTGCGAACTATGTAGTTTCGCACCACAGGTTTCGTATTCAGGAAAGGTTCGCTCTGGTGATGCTGAGAAGTGGGCAGCGGATATTAGCCGTTTGGAAGAATTGGGCTACAAGGCGCAAGTTGGTTTTAAGCAAGGACTCAAAGCAACTCTAGACTGGTATGACTCTTCGATGAATTCATCGTCACAGTCAGTCTTTACATAAGGTTCTTTGTAATGCCGACGAAGCGTGTGAAAATTGGTTTTTCATTTCTTGGCGGACCCCACTGGATTGCCGGGGTTACATTTCTTGAGAGTATTCTAAAAGCTGTCAATGCACTGGAAAAAGCTGAAAGACCTGAAATCGCCTTGGTGACTAACAAGCAGATGAAAGAGGAGCAGCTTTGCTCTCTTCTTCCATTTGTAGACGAAGTTCTTCAAATTCCGCCTCCTAAGGAGCACGAACTGCCAATTTGGCATGAGAAGTACAGGGCCGTAAAGCGCAAGCTTCACCTGCCTGTACATCCCGTTCCCACGATGTCCTCACTAGAACCGTTTCTTCTAGAGCACGGCATTACAAGCTTCTTTGCGAAAAACGAATGCGAAAAGATGTCTGGTGTAAATTTGATTTCCTGGATTCCTGACTTTCAGCACGAACATTTGCCCGATTTTTTCTCATCCCATGAACTTAGAAGTAGAAGGCAGCACTTCGGGCGTATTGCCGAATTTGCAAATCGTATTGCTGTAACGAGTGAGGATGTGCTGAATGATGTGAACCGGTTTTTGCCGCAAGCCCGGCCTAAATCCGTTGTTATGCCATTCGTTACGTCAATTCCGACAGGCTGTATGAACCAAGATCCCGGTTTTGTTGTTCGGCGTTATCAAATTCCCGAGCGATTCATCTACCTTCCGAATCAATTTTTTCGACACAAAAATCACCTAACAGTGATTCGGGCATTGGAATTAGCAGTAAAAGAAGTTCCAGATATAACTGTTGTGTGCAGCGGTAATACTCAAGATCATCGCCAACCAAATTATTTCAACGAGATACTACAAGAGGTTTCAGCCCGTGGCGTGAGAGGCAATTTCGTGATACTAGGGTTGATACCATATGAGCATGTATTCGCCCTCATGAGGCAATCTCTAAGCGTTCTTCAACCTTCGAACTTTGAAGGGCTTTCGATGAGTCTAGCGGAGGCCAAATCAATGGGTAAAAGAGTTATCCTGTCTGATTTGGCGGTGCATACTGAAATGGCACCTGAATGGGCACTGTTTTTCAATCGTAATGATGAAAGAGAGTTGGCAGATCGTCTCATTGAAACGTTCAGAGTTGCTAAACCGGGGCCAGATCTGGAATTAGAATCGTTGATGAAGTCCCGAAATGCAAAGCGAATTCAGGACTTTGGTCGCAGGTTTCTCGAAATTGTTTCGGACGCGCTAACTCCGAATGTGTGAGAGGGCTCAGTGAAAGACAAATTCAACAAGTTTAGAAACCTTCTGAAGCGCGCTAAACGAAAAATTCAATCGATGGTTGCAGAGCCTGAGGCTCCCACCCAGCAACCGTCGAAACCTCAATCGAATGTGATTCCAGATTGGGCTGCAGTGATAAATTCCGATAGCGCTTTATGGAATCGCTTGCGCATGTCGAATTGCAAAAAGGTTTTGGTGGCAAATGCGATCGGTGGAAACCCGGTAATTGTGGCCATGGAAAGCTTAATTGCGATGGGTTTGGCTGCTCGAGGGGCGGATGTGCACGTTCTGCTGTGTGATAAATCTCTGCCTGCATGCTTGCGATCTGGCCTGGTAGATTTTGAATCAGACCCTCAGGAGTTTGTTAAATGCGGACCGCAAAAACGCCTGTGCGATTCTTGTTTCGCCCAGGGCCGCAGTGCCTTTGAGCATACAGGTTTGAAAATTCAATATCTTTCCGATTATTTGACAGCAGAGGATAAGGAAGAAGCTTCCAGACTCTCAAACGCCATCTCTGTAAACGAGGTCCGCCAATTCCAGTACAAAAAAATTGCTGTTGGAGAACATGCCATGGCTGGTGCACTTCGATATTTTGCACGCGGAACTATTAGCGGTGAACCTGACGGCGAGGCGGTTTTGCGTCGATATCTTGAAGCGTCGATTCTCACCGTTAAAGCTATGTCCGCGCTGATGCACAAGGAACAATTCGAATGCGTTGCTATGAACCATGGCATTTATGTTCCGCACGGGCCAATGAGCGAAGTTGTCAACAGCTTCGGAAAGCGTGTTGTTACCTGGTGTTTGGCATACAGAAAAAAATGCGCCATTTTTAGTCATGATGACACATATCACCACACACTTATCAGCGAACCGACTGCTGTCTGGGAGGACATTGAATGGTCTGATGATCTGGAACGCGAGATCATGGACTATTTAAAAAGTCGATGGACTGGCTCAAAAGATTGGATTTGGTTTCATGAGCATCCGGAGGCAAATCCGGAAAAGATCAGCAATGAACTTGGAATAGATTTTTCAAAACCCACAATTGGTTTGCTCACGAATGTAGTTTGGGATGCACAGCTTCATTATCCTGCAAATGCCTTCTCCAGCATGCTCGAGTGGCTCACTAAGACTATCGAGTACTTCAAAAAACGGCCTGATCTTCAGCTGATTATTCGCGTGCATCCGGCCGAAATTCGAGGCACTGTACCATCGCGACAGTTGGCAGTTGATGAAATAGCCAAGGCGTTTCCGACTCTGCCAGAAAATGTTTTCGTCATTCCGCCTGAAAGTTCAGCGAGTACGTACGCGGTAATGCTGCAGTGCGATGCGGCAATAATATATGGGACCAAGACCGGCCTGGAGCTGACAAGCATGGGTATTCCTACAGTCGTTGCCGGTGAAGCCTGGATCCGAAACAAAGGCATCACTATGGATGCACACAGTGAGTCTGAGTATTTTGAAATTTTGGATCGTTTGCCTTTGTCGCAAAGGCGATTGAGTCCGGAAATTACCCGCAGAGCGAGAATGTACGCGTATCACTTCTTCTTCCGTAGAATGATTCCCTTAAAGGCGGCGATACCACAAAAAGATTGGCCTCCGCTGAAAATAGAGGTTGCCTCGCTTTCCGAGCTGCTTCCTGGAAGCGATGACGGTCTCGATACTGTGTGTTCGGGGATTCTGGATGGAACGCCTTTCGTTTACGAAGCGGAAAAACAAGCAACCTTTATTGCTCCAGCCGTGGGGCACTGAGTTAATACGCCAATGCTTTACCAAGATCTTCCGCTAGCAGTGGCATTCGATAAGAGATGCCCTTTTTCGTAAGGTGGTAGCATGTATCAAAAAAACAATCGTCTGGTAAGACGTATCTGCGTGGCGAGGCAATTGCTGGAATAGCAATGTTCTTTTTCACGTATAAAGCGAGTTGCTGTGCGGACTCAGCGTTTTTTTCGAAATAGCTTTTAGGTACGGATGCGTAACAAATAAAGGTCTTTACTCCTTTGCTAAGGCAGTAATGATGAAAACTGTTCAGTATTTCTACTGACTTTTCGTCTGCCCGGTTCGGAATAGTTAGCCCGTCGGCGATGCCCGGCGGCGACATCTTCAAATGCGCGATCACATCGCCTTTGGCATTGAAAGCGTTTCGTGAGTACGGCGGAAAAGCAGGGTTGTTAAAGGTTTGCAGGTGTTCATGCTTACACTTTCCTCTCCGAACAGTGTTTTTGATACATGACCCTAGTTGAGTTTTGTACAAAATGAGTTTGCGCTTAAGATAGCCTGGCAATTCGGGTGCAAATGCAAGAGCGCGATCAAAATTTGCACTTTCAGAAAGTAAAGAGGGTGCGACAGCCAAAACCTGCAGGTGCTGCAACAAACGTCCCTGCGCCATGCCGTTGAATTGCTCGAATTCTGGAACTATGAGAACTACGTCGCCCTGCTTCAAGCTTGCTTTCACTTCATCCAGCATGAATTTCAGACCTAAACCGGCGTGAATGCCCATGTTCACCACGGGTGTTCTGGTGCGTATTTCTAAGAAATTGGAGTCTGTGCCAAACGCCAAGTTCGATCCGCCGACCAGAACAATCTTTGGTTGTTTTTCACTGTCGATGAGATGGTGTTTATCAATGATCGATGCCATATACCCATCTTTTGGATGGTGCGGAGGCAATAAAATCAAAAAGGCTATAACTGTGGCGAATATGGCAGTTGCAATTGGAAGACAGGGAGAGCTTAGCTCTCCGACCGATACGCCAATGCTCGTTGTCGGCCCTCTATTCATCGCAACTCTATACTTTCTCACATCTCAACAACTTTCACCTTTGCCTGAGGTGTAATTCATGACATGTACTTTCAGTTATAGGAAGATTGAACTACATAGCACCAGAAGCCTATTCACGTGAATTGTCCCGTGCGATGAGGAAAGGGCCTTTGCCAGCACAAACTACTGTTACGCCAGAGAAAACGGCAAGTAGCGCCGAATATTCGACAGCCACCGTCTCATCTCACCCTTTGCGACGTGGACTGATAGTCATATCTATTGCGGCTGTCTTACTGACAGCGACCGTAACATATGTTTCCACGACCCTCGCCTTGCAGTTTCTCGAAAATTATCCGTACTTTTTCGACGCTGCTGCCTATTCATATTTCAACGCTTTTTTCTACAGCAAGATTCAGAGCAATGGTGTTATTGCCGCAGTTTGGGACGAAATCTGTCACAACGGGCGTTCCCCACTGAGAACTATTCCACTAGCATTGTTTGCACCGTCTTTGTTGGCAAACCCTGTTGGTCACGTTGCAACATCGGTTCCTGCGCTTTTGGCTTTCTTGGTCACTTTTGGCATTGCAGTGTTTCGCCGCAGTCAGAGTGTTTTGCTGGCCGTTGCGGCAATGCTTGTATTTTGTTCTCTGAATGGTGTTTTTGATTGCACGTACGGGTTTGCGACGTATTGGTTGGATTTTACAGCCGCTTTGTGGGCAGGGTCCGCCGCGCTCAGCTTGGTCAATTCAGACGAAACTCGTTCGCGTA
Organism: Cyanobacteria bacterium PR.3.49; assembly: GCA_013997645.1. Taxonomy (GTDB): domain Bacteria; phylum Cyanobacteriota; class Vampirovibrionia; order Obscuribacterales; family Obscuribacteraceae; genus QKMZ01. Next base: position 19,187 of record PNKB01000074.1, on the reverse strand, counting down.
ACTGGGTAATTGCATTCTCTATTTTTGCGGCATGCGCAACACTTAGCCGTTATATTTCCGCAGGTTTCATTTTTTTCTCCTGTCTTCCAGTTCTATTGACCTATTCAACTATTCGCATTCGCAAGGGTGATAGCTGGCGGTCAGTTTTAAAGCCGTATGCCTATATGGCGTTGGTTATCGGAGTATTGGCAGGAACGTTCTTGATAGTCAATTGCCGAGATAATTTCGAATTTTATAGACAATGCTGTTATTCTCTAAACCAAGCTTTCAAAATATCGCTTACTGAGGAAACGTGGGCGACAAGAACGTTCTTTCAAGACACTGTCTTATCGACGATGTTTGGATTTGCACTTGTGCAAATTTTGCTCAACCGTAAAGCTTCTGCCGGGTGGCATCATACAGCGATAGCTGTTTGGCTGGGTATTTCGACGCATGTACTTTTGATTTTGGTTCTGCGAGCCAACGGCGGAGGTCCGCAAACATACTATTGTGTGCCTCTATTGACCTTTGCTTTACTCAGTCCTGTATGTATTCGCAATGGTCTGCGCATGCCTTTTGTGCGCACTTACTGTGCCGGTCTTATTGCGCTCAGCGTCTTCTCCTTTGTTACAGCTTACGGTTTGCACAGTTTAAAAACTGCATTTCCGCCTGAAACGGTAAAAGAACTCAAAGCCTTTGATGTCGCGATGGGAGACATAGTTGCAAAACAAAATAAGGCTTTAGTCTGGAATGAATTCTTTGACGAGCGAGCCTGGCTACCGACCATGGAAGCGTTCTACAAGACCAAAAAGTTTTGTATTCCCGCAGGGCAACTCTACTTCACTATTCATGAGTCTGGCTGGACAAGTCAATATCCGAATTTAACGCCGCAAGCAGTGGCGTCAAAGGTAATAAATGCAACGAACAAACTGGTTGAATTGTCGGTTGTTTTTGACGACCCTGAAGCGGTCACTAAGAGCAAGCTCAATAACGATTACAGCAAGGCCGTTGCAGCGGAAGTGGCAAGGGAAATGAGAAGAAATGCACAGTGGAAGAAGCTTTCTACCTACGATACCAAGGAATTTGGGCGCTTGGGCATCTATTGGAACACCAAGGTTGATGGAAACGCCTTCTCCACATTTATCGAACGGAAGCAAAATGAGCTGCATCCTCTAACTATGAAGTAAGCAATCAGATGATTACGCTGACAGATCCAACTGACCAAAAGATGATTGCGGCACCGAAGCTGAAGCTTTCCATTGTCTTAGGAACATACAATCGGTTAGAAAATCTGACCGCATGTTTGAATTCGCTGCTGGGGAAAATTTCTATCCCACACCAAATTGTCGTTGCGGATGCTGGATCTACAGACGGTTCGATTGCTTACGTAGAGACTCATCCCAGTGTTGTGCTAATTCAAGATGGCGACAGATTGGGACAAGCTAAAAGCTTGAATCAAGTGTTTCGCAAAATTCAAAGCGAGTATGTTTGTTGGATTAGTGATGACAACATTGTTGTTGCCGACGAGCTTGAGCGAGCTGTGACGACAATGGATAACAATCCCTCTATTGGTATGCTCTCACTCAAGGTCAAAGATATCGCAGGTCGCTATGTCAATGCCGCTTACCTGGGAGGTATTTGGTCATCTACAGGGGTGTTGAACGTCAACCAGGGTTTGGTTCGCCTTTCGATTCTTCAGAGTGTCGATTACTTTGATGAGGAGTTTCGAGATTACGGTATTGATGCGGATCTAACCACGAAAATTCTCCTTGCTGGACATCAAATCGCCTACACAAAGAATGTAGTAATTTTACACAATAGAGACTATGAGCTCGCTCCCGGCGCAATTGGGGGGGGCGACAGAACGCCTAAAATGGAACGTGCAAAGAGATTGTACGAGAAAAAGTATTTAGCAACCTTCAAGAAGTTGAGACGCACAAGATGGCAACATTTCGGTTTTGTCGTAAAGCTTATCTATCAAACGTTTCAGATCGTCAAATATTTGTTGGGACGACCGTCCCCTGGTCTTTTTCGGTTCAATGATCGAGATTGGTATAACGTAATGCATGGTGCTTATATCGATAAGCGTGACTTATGGCTGAATTACAAGAATGATTTTTATCTTGTGCAGCAGATTCACGGCGCGTCAAATTTGAATATCGAATCTGAACAGAATTCATAGGTCCACTTGCCCCGAGCTTTGCCTTTATTCTTTGGTGGCAACCATTAGGACGGAAGACGTCGGAAAACCAAATGTGCGTCTTAGGATATCCAATCCTGTAAATGCGATCAAAGCCGGCAGACCTTTGGTGGGATCGAATAGTTTGCATAAACCTGGCATCGGCAAAATGCGGTTGTACTTTAGCGTATGGTGCAAGGAGTACATCCAAAATGAGTGACCGGTCTGATACTTTACGGCAATCACCTTAAGTCCATGTTTTTCCAGAATTTGCTGAAGGGTGCTGGTTGAAAAAAGATACCAGTGACGAGGAATGTGATAGCCACCCCAGAAAGTTTTTCCAAACATTTTTGCGTCGATAGAATCTAGATTTGGTGTTTCGATGGCAAGCGTCCCACCTTTGCTCAACCAATTGGCAATTCTTTCAACTACAAGTGATGGATCTGCCACATGCTCAATAACATGGAACATGGTGATCAGGTCAATTGAATTTTCTGGGATGGAAGTACTTTCTTCCACACGCTCGCATGTTACCCGAAATCCAGCAGTAAGCAGGGCCCTTACAGGCTCTTCGGACAATTCGATTCCGTAAATATTTTGCCGAGCGATGCCTGTTTTCTCGAGCACTTTGAGGTAGCGTCCATCACCACATCCGATGTCGAGATAAGATTTCGGTTTGGAATTTGATATATGCAAAATCGTTTTGAATTTCAGAGCATCTAGGAATGCTTTTCCCTTAAGAGCGATAGGGTTGATTCTTGCTGTCAGATCATATGAATAATATTCCGGCGGGTAAATTGCGGACAATTCATTGGTGCTCGGACGAGGGTTAAGGCGAACTAGATTACAGTCAGTGCACCGCACAAATCTCCAATTATTTGCGCATGTCATAAGCTCATAGTCCTGACCTTCTGCAAATTCAGCGTGCTCCATGCATCCGCAAAGAGCACATTTCGGCACTTGTTGTGTCGAAATTGTTGGAGGCTTTTCTTTGACTGCGGTTAGAGCGTTTTGCATATGAACTTGAACATCTATTGGTTTCGGCACTTGATACGTGGTTCAGAAGCTGTTTTCGGAGTGTGATTTAAGGAATTAGAGAAGTTGAGGTACTCCCGTAAATATCCTAGGTATGAGCGCCGCCAAATGATGTCGTCGGCAAACTTAGACTCCCTTAGAAGCGTTGTTGCGCGAGGCAAATTATAGTAAGGAATCGATGGCCACAAGTGGTGAGAGGCATGATGATTCATATTGTGCGGCGCGAAAATCGCGCATTCGATGTTGTTGCCCTGGATTGAAATTAAACGCAAGCTTTGGTCTGCCGTTTCATCATCCGAAAGCATTGAATGCTCACAAAATACTCTAAGCAAATCTGCTAGATAGCCGAACACATAAACGGGCAGAATCCAGAGTATTGGATAGGCCCACCAGCCGATAGAAGCGGTAAGACCACCCAAGAGTGCAATCTGCCAGGACGCCAGTATTATGACGTCGCGAAGTGTTGGGCCTGGGTGACTTGTGGCTGCGCTTTTTGTGTTTTGCTTGTTTTTGTTGCGCGAGAGAATATTGGTCAAACTGGGAAGCAGCGTCGGTAACCCGGTCAGAAAGAGAAGATAATCAGAATTTGTGCGCTTGCCTGCATGCGTATATTTGTGCCGATCTGGATCTGCTTCGGTCGCTGTTTCGCGATGGTGATTCATGTGATTGTGTCTGTGTATGCGGGTTATGCACATAATCGGTCCGAAGATGAATAAATCGCTCCACAGGTCGTTTAGTGGTACGGACTGGAACAATCTTCTATGTAAACCATCGTGCCCAATTATCAATAACGAGTAGTACTGAATGCCGATGATTGGAATGGCAATAGCGAGACTCCACCATGTTTGTATGTGGGCAACAACTATCCAGGTAAGGAGAATCGATACCCAGGCGAATGCGGTGTCTCTCATGGCAATCCATGGTTTCAGTTCATTGAGTTGACGCAGCCGACTATTGCTAACAGCGTCTTTTCTGTATGGTTGATAGTGTTGAAACGCCATAGAAAGTCTCTTAACCCGGTTTTCTTCCGCAAACTGTCCAGCTGTAGGCATGTCGGTTATACAGTCTTACATCAACAAAACCGGCGCTTTCCAATAGATTTCTGGCCTCTTTCTGGTCGTAATATTTCGCGTAGGTGGGATTTAGTTGATCGTAGATGGTCAGTTGTTTTTGCGTGAAACTAAGTTTTGCTATGTGATTTAAGATGTAGCTCCGCATGGGCAGCGGGATGAAATGGCAAACGAATGCATATGCACTCAGAAAAACTGCAAGAATTGCAGCTAAACCGTTTAAAAGCGCATCAGGTAACTTGGTGGTGATTTTTCTGAGGATGCCGAAAGTGTTCAAATAGAGTTCGTTGCCTTCCTTTCCGTAAAGCCAAACGACGAACGTTCCATCGGTTCTCAGTGCTTTGAATGCGGCTTCAACTACCGGCGCCGGATTCGGAATATGATGCAAAACACCTATCGAAAAGACAAAATCGAGATCGGTGCTTTTGCCTACGGCTTCTCCGACGTCATGTATGAGTTGCACACGATCGACACTTCCTGAAAAATTTCGCTGAAGTACGAAAAAAGCGTCGGATGGCTCTATAGCGACGACAGATTTCACACCGGAAGAAAGAAGCATTCCGACAATTCGTCCTGTGCCACTTCCAATATCGGCCACGCGCTTGCCTGGCAAATCACTGCAATTGAGGAGCGGTCCGAATATATCTATCAGGCAGTCGATGGATCCGTAGTAGCCTGTATCTTGATTGGAATAGTACTCCGACCATTGTTGCCCGAAGTCGTTGATGGTTCGAGTACTAGACTTGTGCATTACTTTCTTGTGATTGATGAACGAGTAAAGCCGCTTGCGCTGCTGGTAATCTATCAACTTGTGTTTCGGGTACAGAAAAATCGATGGGCTGTGCCTCCGCCGAGTTAATTGAGGATTTGCCTAGATTTGTTTGCCTGATAAGGTCGGCAATGAGACCCATGCCGAATAAACAGATTGCTAATAGGACCGAATTCGCAGACAAAGACAGGCAGATTTGGTCGTGCAAATTAAGACCAATAATCAGAGCAATGGCAGACAATCCCAAAGTTGTCAGCGATAGCATCAGAAACAACTTCATTGGGTTGTAGTACACGATAGCTTGCGTAATATATTGGAGCGTGCGTACTGAATCTCTCAAGAGACGAACTTTTGTTTGTCCGATTCTGGGATGATATTCGATCGGCACATACTGGACAAAGCGCCCAACCATCATGAATGCGAGCGTCAGGGAGGTCGTAAAGCTGAAGGTGTTGCACAAATGCGGGAAGTGAGGCAAAATCGCCTTCCGGCTGAACACACGCAGCCCGGAATTTACATCGGGAATTTTCCTGCCTGCCGTAAACTCAACCAGCAGTTTTAATACCATTCGTAGTGGCATTTTAATGACGGATTCGTGATAGTGTTTTCCTGACCTGGCTGCAACTACCATGTCGAATCCCTTGTAGTATTCCTGAATCAAATTGGGAATAGCATCGGCGGGGTAGGTCAAGTCGGCATCTGTTATGACAATGGTGTCGAAGGCAGCGGCACTAATTCCGGATTTGAGAGCGAATCCGTATCCGGCATTTTTAGGATGTCTGATCACGATAGCGCCAGAAATTCTTGCTTGAGCTGCTGTTGAGTCGGTAGAGCCATCGTCAACAACGATAATCTCGCTGCTCGACTGTCCCGAGTTATTCAGCACCGCGCGAATGCTGAGCACAGTCTCTCCAATGCTTGGCGCTTCGTTGTAGGCTGGTATAACGACCGATATCATACTTTCTCTACCACTGCCAAAAGCGACTGACCGAAGACTTTATTGACGAGCGGATCGATTGAACGCGAGATGGGAAGAACGTATTTGTCAAACACCTCAATTTGTCCGTTTACGGCGTTGTCGTTCAGCGATTTGTGTTTGAAGAAACCATTTACCCACCAGCCCAAACCGCCGATTGGATTGAAATACTTGTTGACAATGATCTTGCAATTAGGAGGAGTGAGTTCACGAAGGTCTGCTAAGTGGTACCGTCTGTGGTGCCCAGCCAGCTCGTCTAAGCTCGTGTACAATGCCTGAAAAGCCGGCACAAACAAGAGTAAATGCCCTCCCGGCTCCAGAGTTTCCACGAGATTTCGAAAGGCTGGTTTGTGTGGCAAGATGTGTTCCAACACGTTTATGCAGATTACCGTATCAATTTTTCTTTTGGCGAAGCTTTGAACTTTACTGGAATCTGAAATATCCCAGAGTTCAAACGAATCTCCAGGATAACTCGCTTTGGCTTGCTCAATGCACCGTTCATCGATATCGATGCCGAAATATGTCGCGTCCTGGGGCAGTAGAGGACGGTAATTGCCGTGCCCAAGTCCAACCTCCAGTATTCGTCCCCCGATGTATGGTCGAAACTCATCCAGTATCCAGCGATGGTAGTTCACCGCAGATTTGATCGCGGAAGAAAATGTATCTGCTCCGCTTTTGGAATTTTCAATTTGAAGCTGCTGCATAAACTTCCTTTTTTGCCGCTGGTCTAGTGCGTCCGAACCATGTCTTTTTGCCGACACAAAACGCGATGAGGCTGATTAGTATCCGGCTTGTGGATGTTGGCATCCTACCACTGGACGTTTCTCTTGCAATTACAAGAGGTTAAGTCTTTAAAGTGCAATTTTTCCACTTCGTGAAATCTCCATAATGTGCGAGCCAAATAGCGCCTCTTCTAGGGGATTTGGATACCCAAATCCGAGCGCATTATCCTCAAGCGTAGTTCTAAAAGCTCGTGTACTTTGTTTTCGAGTGCGGTGTTGTCAGTGCATATGAGGCACAAATCATTCGAATCGGGCAATACGCTTCGGTTTGTGAGCTCTTGGCATGATAAGATGGCACGCAGCAATACGCCGAACTGGTGTCCTGTGAGAGGATTAGATGCTTTTCGGAGCGATGCAAACTCAAACTATGCTGCTGAGGGTTGAAGCGTGTTGAGCGCGTGTGATCCGCCTGTTAGTAAGCATATTGACAGCAAGTCGAGCAATTCTTTGCGCGGTGGTTTCGCTTATTTGAAGTGGTTCGAAGCGTTATTGATAGTGCTTCTGTTTTCGATGCTGTTTGCCCAATTGGCATCGAATCCGTTAACTACCGATCCTGATCCTGACGGGTATTTTTCATATGCTCGCTATCTTGAGCAGCATTGGCGGTTGCCAGAACATCATGTAAGAATGCCTGGCTATCCCCTGTTTCTTGCAATCGTTGATGTAATTGGGGCCGGGGATCTGCCACATGATGCATTTATCGCTCAGGCAGCGGCATCATTTGCTCTTGTCGTCGGACTTTGGTGGTTTGTCCGCCGCTCATTTGGTCCTGTTGTTGCCTTAGCATTTCTCTTGCTTTACGCGATGCCAAATTATTCTGTCTTCTTATCGACTGTCGGGCTGGCTGATTTTTTGTTTCAGGCGCTGTGGCTCGCTTTCCTGGTGGCTGGACTAAACTTCATCTTCGCCGCTCGTCATGCGGCTTTGAAGTTTTTTGCTTTGGTTTTTATAACGTTTTTAGCGTATGCGGTTCATCCAGGTACACTCTATCTTGGCTTGTTTCTGGCGCTTAGCAGTGTTTGTGCAATATGGCTTAGTACCCGATTCAGAAATCCGGTTCAACGCTGTACAAATTCTCGTGCAGCGCTGACGAAGTGCGCATTAGTGTTTTTGTGCGTCATTACTGTTGCCAAAGTCAGCGATGTTTTCTTTGATCGCGGTAAAACCGAGTACTTAATGGGTTGGTTGGGGTGGCGCCTTGTAGTGTATTTGCCACCGTCGTCAAACACAGAACTGGATAGACGAATAGAACACATCAAGCAACGTGTTACTGCAAGGTTGGGGTATCCGGTGCAATACGAAAGTCCAATCACTCATCCGGAGTTCCTGGATTTATATGACGTCAGCACTCCAAAGGGTCACTTATCTCTGGCTGAAGTCGAGAGAGATCCTTCCTTGCGGCAAGATATTAGGTTTTATCATTGGTCCTTGCCGGTCGGCTGGCACGAGCTGGCCATGGGCAGATTGATTAATCGTCCATTAGTGTATGCCGCATCGGTAATTAATGTCTTGCGCTGGCACCAACATATTATTGTGAAGCAGTTCTTTCCATTTTGCAGCGAGAAGCGTCTGGTGACTACGCAGTATCTTCCTCTGATTGATTCACCCGCCTCCAAGCTGTTTAGATTGACCGGAATTGAGCTTCGCGAGCAGCTTCACGCACCTGCAAGAAAAATCTTGGCACCGGCAATTTTAGCGGCCATTCAGATTTTGACCTTTTACGGACTCACCATCTTTGGTGCCGTTTTGCTTGCCCGACGCTATGCATTTTTTGTCATGGCAATTGCTGGGTGCTTATGTATGTGGATTTGTTTTATTTGCCTAAGCAATCCTCCGGAGCCGCGATATATAAATATCTTTGCCCCTATGTTGGTGATGGCTCACGCTGCTGCATTGGTGGCAATTGCCGCTGTTTTACTCGAGAGATTATCTGCTTTGACTTTCCGCGTTAAATTGCAAGCGCTTGCATCGCAACTCCGGCAAAGATTCTAAAATTTGAGCACAGCGCACCACGCCTGAGATAAAGCGATACGCTGGTAATTTCAGAGCTGAATATATTTGCGAATGTCCTCGGCAATTTCATTGGAATGACGTCTGGCACCGGCTGGGCTCAGGTGGGATAAATTCACACAGCAGTCCACCGGGTATACAGTCAGCATCGGTGATTTGTGAACAACGTCATCCTTCAAAGTCTCTCGAATATAGGACTCATATTCCGCATAGCGAGTTCTGATTCTCTGACTATTCATGTCTTGAGGAATCGGATTCACGTATACCAGAAGGCGGAAATTGTAGCGACGCGAGAGTTGATGTAATTTGGCCAGACCAACTCTGCTGTCAGAACATGCAGGATGAAGGTCTTCTATTGCTTTCTCGGCCGACACAAAGTTGTATTTGCGGGCTTCCGGAAAGAAGCCGCAATTAGTCAAAAGCACCTTTCTTACCTGCTCGTCTGAAGGATAGGGTGGGCGAGATATTTCCATCACACTGGTAAAGTCTCGATTTAATATGCGCCGAAACCAGTGGTCGGATATAAGGCGCATTCGCCTGATTCCGGACACTCGGCTGGTTTTGCGATTGTCACTCAACCAATTTTGAGTTTCGCTCGAATAGCCAATTTGCGCTAATTCAGAATCAGAAGTGAATAGGCACCATGGTGCAATGTGGTAGATAACGAGCTTTGGGGCGGCGTGGGTGCGCAGATATTTCTCAAGTACCAGTGCGTGTCCTTGTGTTCCCAGCCATGCCAGAGTACCTATGTTCCAGCATTTGAGCCCAGTTCGTTCGGAGACTATCGATGGCTCGATCCCCATCAGGCATGAGCTGTCGCCTACAAACATTACATCGATCGCGGATTTCAGATTTAGCATATGGTGAAGCTGCCACTGCACTATGCTGTTTTCGAGAGTTGGAACTCCGGTATATGAGCTTTCGTAGAAGCGCTGACCCTTATCAATTTCAGGCGCGATTCGATCGCATGTAAAAAAGCCTATCGCCAATAAAATTAGAGAGACGACAGCGGCAATTCCCACTTTTGGTATTGATTTCACCAACCGCCCGGGCCCTGTTGCGCTGATATACGTGTGCTATTTACTGTTGCGAATTGCAAAAGCAACGCCGAAGCCGAGATCTTTGTATTCCCAGGCAGTAAATTTCGGGTTGCTGGCTACGACATCATGCCAAACGTCCGACAAATACAGATGTTTTGGATGACAAATGTCATCGAAAACCAAAAGTCCACCAACTGAGATGTGAGGCATTACGTCAAGGAGATCGCGAGCCGCTCCGTCCTTCGAATGGTCGCCGTCAACGGTGATGATGTCAAAAAATAATTCCGGATTTTCGGCGAAGAATTTAGGCACTGTCTCATGGCTGTTGCCACTTATAAATTCGAGCTTGCCGGAATGTCCAAGCTTCTTAACCTCTGCCTGAACCAATTCCGGACCGGGATTTGGCATACCAGCGTAATTCGGCGTCCAACGATCAAATCCGTAAATCTCGCAGTCAGTTTGATGAGATGCGACCATTGCCATGCTTCTGCCTCTTCTCACACCAATCTCAAGATAACGTTTCGGTTTTACAAGTTTGGTCGCTGCCGTCAGTACGGTCAGAATGTCGGCAAATCTCCAAGCTTCCCCGTACTGGCTAATGCTGCGCGCGAAATAACCCTGTAGGTGCACGAGAATATCGTCAGGCTCAAGTTTGTTGAGCACCTCAATAACATCCCGGAGAGTTTCAGGGCTGGTGGAGAGATTGCCCAGCGTGGTTGCACTGAGCATAAGCGGGGGAAACCAATCAGGCAGTCCAGGCGCACTGTAAACTGTGTATTCATTGATAGGAGCGACGCTATTCGGCCCTAGCGCAGACTCTGATTGAGTGACAGACTTTTCCTTTCTGCCGGTCTCAATACCCAGAATTTTTGTAAGCGAAGAAATGCTCATAACGCCCCTCACCGATGAATTAACGCCCTGATTTTACTATGAAATAGTGCTCGAAAAAATGACGTAAAAGTATCGTACAATCAAGTCCTCAGCTCATTTTCATTAATCTGAGAGAAATACTTAATCTGTGCGGAGAGCGCCATGCCTGCCACAAATATTGTCGAAACATTGGCTGTGATTGCTTCTTTAGAGTTTGAAGAGTGCACAGACAAAGTTGAATCAAACCAAACCGATTCGACAAAGGATGAGGATGGTTTAAGCAAAGTGGCTCCTCCGGCGGCGAAAGCAGCCGAAGAATCGGAAACAAGTGTTGTTAGGCGTTTCTTATGTCCAAGTGCTCACAAGCTTTACGACTTTCGCAAAGAAGAAGGGTTCGAGGCTCTTTCAAGCCAGACTCTTGCTGAGAAAAGAACTCTGCTTGAACATAACCGTTTGCTAACCCTTTTCCATTCGGTGCGAAATACTCAAAATCTCAGCGGTGCGGTAGCTGAAATCGGATCTTATAAAGGCGGCTCCGCGAAATTTATCGCTCGCACCTTTGCGCATTTTGGTCTGAAGCCGCCTATTCATGTTTTTGATACTTTTACAGGACATCCCGATCAGCTCATCGAGACACTGGATGGAGAGCACACCACCCCGGGTTTATTTTCCGATACGGATGCGGAATCGGTAAGAAGTTATCTAAGCGATTTTGAGAATATTCAGATCCATGTAGGCACAATTGAGGAGCGTTGCTCGGCAGTGGCCGACGAGCAGTTTGCCCTGGTGCATATCGATGTCGATATCTATTCAGCGACTGTTACATGCCTGAATTTTTTCAGTCCCAGAATGTTGAGCGGAGGCATCTTCGTCATAGATGACTACGGATTCTCTACTTGTATCGGCGTCAAGCAAGCTGTCGACTACTTTCTTACTGTCAATCATGAATATACCGGCTGGTATTTGCATACAGGGCAGTTTGTTTTACAAAAGAAAGTCGCTGGTTCAGCCGAAACAAGCTCAGATGATCACTTGCAGGAATTGTTGAAATACAACTCTATGACTGCTCGACTTTTGGAGCAACAGCAAATGATTCAAGGCTTGCAAGCACAGCTTGTTGCTGCCAATGTTGCGGCGAATTTGGCGACATCTAGAGTTGCCGGCTTCAAGCAGTTGGCGGAAAAGCTCTCCAGCAGCATCATTTCTAAAAACGCACAACTAGATGAATATGGCAAATTGCGAAAAGCAATTGACACGCGCTCCTGGCTTCGCTGGATCGTAAACAGAGTCCATCGCTAGATGTTTTCAGAGCGATGAGCGTGCGTGCGTGATGGCATTCGTTTCTTTAGAATGCAAGCTCGGCAGGATTTGCTCATTCAAAATCTTGACGATACCTTTAGTATTCAGATGATCGTAGTCTGCAAAAAACTGCGGATCCGTTATGGATTTCGAAAAGTCATGAAATTCCACTCGGTGAGTCTTTTGCAGGTCTCTTAGAAAGTTTGTCAATCTTTCCTGTCCTGGCTCATTCAGCAATGTTGGAGGTAACGCAAAAATCAATCTAGCGTTGTCTGCCTCAGCCAAAGCGACGATCTCAGACAGTTTTTTTGAGTAACGTGTGAAATTTGCTTCTTGCAGCTTTTCGTCGTACAAGCAAGAAATGCGCTTGGCCGCGCCTTCGGCTGTCGGACCGTACAAACGAGAATTGTCGTAAGTTTCTGTAAGTGGAGCGTACGAAAGCCATTCACTTTTTAGTTTCGCACGCAAATATTTGGTTAGCCCCAGTTCTCCTGAATTCGCGTAGACGCGAAAAGCGTAATCAAAGGAAAAAGGTTCTTCCTTGAAAAAACACGGATTCGCTATGTAATTGTGCTCGTTCCAGGTATGCGAATACAAAACCCAAGGATCAATAAAGTAGAGGATTGTTTTTGCATGGTTGTGGCGATCATAAAACCATTTCAATTCCATTGCCATCGGTACCACGCCCGCACCTCCACCGCGCGCGATGTTCAGCACCTTGCGATGCAAAATTTTCTCGGTGCGTTCGTGATTTGCAAAACGAGAGAAGGTTCGCGCTCTTGAGGTTCCCAGAATCACAAGATCCACAGTTGAATTGCACGGCATAATCAAACCATTGGATTCGGTATTCCAGTTATTGAGTTTATGCCTCTTTATGTATTCGGTAGTGCCGTATAACCAGCTCAGAAGACTGAAAACATAGATGGCTATGGCTGCTATCGCGCATGATACTTTCATTGTTGATCAAACCGCTGGAGGCAGACCGTGCTGTAGATAGGCAATGCATGCTTCTCGATAAACTCCCTTTCCTTTCCTTCCAGCAAATGAATTCGCTCATGGACGGACTCGTCTGAAATTGCATATTGGTCGCTGAAAAAGGCAGAGTCTGCCTTAATGGGTTTGCCATTAAATGTCGGAGTTAGCAAAGCGCTGTGGAAATCTATTCCGATCGAACTGCATAGTCTCCGCATGACTGTCTCTGTGTCTAAGACGAGAGACTCGAAAACGATGATTTTTACGCGATCGCCGAATTTTTCCTTTGCCGAAAGCATGGCGTCGCATGATTTCTGCCAGGCGGTGATGTCTAATTTTTGAGATGACTGAATGGGCGTATGCATTCTTTCTGAGACAAGCCAGCTGCGTGGATCTCTTATTACTGAAACAAAATATCCATCCGGGTAGTCTTCGAAAAAACGTTGCAGACTGTCATTGGTTTGGCTAAGGCGCGGAACATAGCCCGTAAAGAATTTCTTTTTTGTTTTGCCCAAGTTGTAGTCAATCCAAGCGCTGAAGAATGACGTCATATAAGCATCCAGGATGTCTCTTTGTGACTTTATTTCTTTCAGCAAACAGAGATGTTCAAATATGTTTGCCTGTACAAATGGCGGAAGTAGGAATTGCTGACGATCATCTTGCGTGACGTCCTGAATATTTCGCCTTCTGTATCCGTTCAAGAAAGCCCGGGGCATGTGCGTTTCTTTGAGAGTATTAAACCAATCTTTTGGTGTCTCATCCAAATTTAGCTTTGGCCAATTTGTCTTATCCGGATGGCCTATATGAAGTTCATATGGATGAACAGAAAGCTCCGGATGCCCGTCCAAGAGTGTATTGAGAAAATTGCCGCCCGAACGTTGCACTTGGGATATGAGCAGCAGCGGATGGCTTGCTGGTTTGACTTCAGCGGCCAGTGTTTTTGCTAAATGACTGTACTCTGCCAATAATCCTGAAGTCTCTCCGCTTGAAGAAGCTGATTGCAAGGCACTGAGCTTAAATCGCAGTGCCGTGTTTTCCTCTTTCAAGACTCTGGATACCTCGTCAAGCTGACTTGCCTGCGAAATATTCGAGCCGGATTGGGATTTTTCACCAAATTTGGATGCTGCTGTTCTTGCTCCAATCGTCTCTAAATAAAAATCGACAACTTCGGTGGGGTCTCCATCGCGTAAAAGATTTCCATTGTGCAAGAAGATGGCGCGATTACAGAACTCTTTGATTTGCTCCATGTTGTGAGTGACCAGAACAAATATCTGTGAATTGTTCAGCAAAGACCGCATGCGGTTTTGCGCTTTGCCTACAAACTGAGCATCTCCCGTAGAGAAAATCTCATCAATCAGGAGGATTTCTGGGTTTAGCGAAGTGGCAATAGAAAAGGCAAGTCGACCGTGCATGCCCGAAGAGTAGTATTTAATCGGTTGATCGATAAAATCTTCAAGCTGCGAAAATTCGATGATTTCCTGCTCGATAACTTTCATTTGATTGAATGAGCGACCGAGCATAGAGCCATTGAGATAGATATTCTCTCGACCGCTCAGCTCAGGATCAAAGCCTGTACCCAACTCGATTAACGGGGTCACCTGCCCATTAACACGGATGCAACCGGACGTCGGCGTGTAAATGCCTACGATCATCTTGAGCAGCGTGGATTTCCCGGCGCCGTTCAATCCGACAATACCGAGCCTATCACCAGAGTTGATCCTAAGATTGATGTTCTTCAGGCACTCGAATGTTTGCGCTTCGCTAACAGACTTCTGTTTGCTGAAAGTCGCTAGAACAGCCTCTTTCAGTTGCGGTGAAGGATTATTCCAGCGCCTGAATGTGAGAGATGCGTTTTCTATTGAAACAAAGCTTTCCATATTCTCTGCTCAAAAATTAAAGTCTAAAAACCAGATCCTTTTCAGTGCGCTTTAGGACAAAAAATGCAATGCCTAATGCGGTCATGGTAAGCACGATTGCTATGGACCACTCAAGCGCAGTGGGAAGTCTGCCTTCATAAATAACCGCTCTGAAAAGGGCAATAAAGTGGTAAATGGGGTTGAGATAGCAGATTCCCTGTATGGACTTGGGCAATTGTGCAATCGGATATATGATTGGAGTTGAATAGAAGAGCACTTGAAAGGCAACGCCAAGAATGTGAGAAAGATCGCGGAAATAGAGTGTGGCGATGGCAAAGTTCAAAACCAGTCCGAATGCGAAAAGAAAAGTCACGCCGATTATTGCCGGCAAGAGCAAAATGGTAGTGTGCAATTTGAAGCCGACGAATGCAGCCACGATAAAGAGGCTAACCAGGCTAAAAAGGAAATTGAAGGCTTCGGTACCGAGACATACCAGGGGAAAGAATGCTTTCGGAATATAAACTCGTTTCAGAAATGTCTCAAAGCCGATAATGGATCCGCTGCCGGTCAACACTGCTGTTTGGATAAATGTCCAGGGAAGCATTCCACTGAAAATATATAGCCCATAGCTGGTCATGTCGCGCTTGAACATCGACCCGAAAACTACGGTCAAAACGATCATCATGCAGATTGGGTTCAGCAAACTCCAGGCAAAGCCGAGAAGTGAGCGGCGGTATCGTCGGCGTAAATTGTTTATGACGAAACTGGCGAGCGCGAATTTGAAGCGTTCCAATTCCTGCAGCGTCTCAAGGACAAAACAAAAATAATTACTGCTTTTCGCGCCGACTACGCGTCCTTGCGGCAAAGAACCGACGTCTAAAATGGAGAGGCGATCTTCCAGATTGATAGCATCGGCAGCATCGCTATTCTCTTTCTTTTGGGGTGTTGCGGTTGCCGTCATCATCGTATTTTTTTTCTATTACGGGCGAAAACGTCTTCCGGAGTTTGGAAAGGCAGGGTAGCACAGTTGTTGGCTACCTGAAAAGCCGGTTCTGTTAAGGTCTTAGCCCAATGCGCGCACCTTTTCGAAAAGGTCACAAACTTCCCTTACGGCGCCGAAGCCGCCATTCTTTGAAGTTTGTAAACGCGCATGGGAAACCACATCTTCGTGGGCATCAGCGACAACAATAGGCAGTCTTACATTCTCGAGCACAATAGTGTCATTAATGTCATTGCCGACGAAGGCGCACTCTTCAAGTCCGACACCTAGCTCAGCCACAAGGGCAAGCAGTGAAACGAGCTTATCGGCGCAATCGTGCATGCATCGTATTTGCAATTTCTTCGCTCTCTGGACTACGACGGGGTTGGCTTCGGTTGAAATAATTGCATAAGCAATGCCAAGCTTATCGAGCTTTCGCAGGCCCAAGCCGTCGCTGCGCCAGCACCGCACAGATTCGGAGCCGTCCTCAGCGACATAAACTGTGTTGTCGGTGAAAACACCATCGAAATCAAAGACCAATAGCTTGATCTTGCAAATGTCTTTCGCCAAGTCTTCCGGGACCAAAAAGTCCCTGAGCGGGTTGCCGATTTTGATTGGGTTTTCGTATTTTGCAGCGACTTTTGCGTTGCTCATCAACTAACTGCTGCAGCCGTTATAGGTGCCGTAAAAGCCTGGCCTGAGAGACCCGAGTAGGCAATGTCCTGATCTTCGGTAATTGCTTCTTTTAAAACCAACCCCAAAATCTTTTCCAATTCGTAAGGAGGCAAGCCATCTCCAGGTGATTTGATGGCAATGTCATCTCTTGTAAGAATATGACCGGCCGGCAGATCACGTGCAGCGACGAGCTTTTTGCCCATTTTTACGAGAGGCTTCTTCTCGGATTCATATGTGTTTTTCACTCCATTGCCCAGAGCCAAAGGCACGCGCTTCAAATCCCTGACCAATTTACGCAATCCGGTCGGCTCCAGAGAAAAGGCGTGGTCTGTGCCTTTCCAGGCTCTGTTGATAGTGAAGTGTTTTTCGACAACGCGCGCACCCAGAACGAAGGCTGCAACAGCCATTGCAATGCCGTTGTCGTGATCTGATAGTCCGATTACGATATTAGGAAAACGCTCACGGAATGTTGTAATCACGCGCAGGTTTAATTCTTCGTATGGCACAGGGTATGCGGCAGTGCACTGCAGCAAGCAGAGCTGTTGGTTGACCGACATGATTGCATCGTAAGCTCTTTGTACGTCATCAATGGTTGCCCCGCCCGTGCTTACGATCATTGGCTTATTGAATGAAGCGACATATTTAAGAAGCGGTACGTTCTTCAAATCCCCGGACGCGATTTTGTAGACAGGCATGTCCAGGTCGGCAAGGAAGTCGGCACTCTTAAAATCAAAGGCGGTACTGAACATTGTGATGTCCAGCTCTTTGGCATAAGCCTGCAATTCCTGATACTGCTCTTTGTTGAATTCGAGATATTCCCGGTGTTCGCCATACGTGTCGCCGTAACTATTCTCATTATCGTAAGGGCTGTCATAAAGCTTTTTGGTGTACAAAGAGCGATTGTCGCGCTTTTGCAATTTGACGGAGTTGGCACCGGCTTCCTTGGCTGCCTTGAACAGCTGTTTAGCTTTCTCCAGGTCGCCCTGATGGTTGTGGCCAATTTCGGCGATCACATAACAATCGGTGTTGTCACTGATCAACTGAGAGTCGATAACGAGCTCGCGCTTCATAGATTTCTCCGAGATTTTGATCCGCTTGTCAAGCGAGCGGCTTCTTTACAGCGTGAAGAATGCTATCAGGGGCTGAACTTTTGCACCTTGAAAAATGTTCAAGACAAGAAGCAATTTCGTCTTCAAACTCGAACTGCTTTGCGTAAAAATTATTTGCATGAGGAAAGTCGATGGCTCCGGATAGATTCAGTGTCGCAGGCAAGGTGGTCGTTGTGACCGGCGGGCTGGGGGTGTTAGGTTGCCAGTTTACCCTCGCTCTCAAGGAAGCCGGGGCGCGAGTGGCCGTCCTAGACACTAGAAGTGATGAGCCGACTATTAAACGGATTTATGGAGAAGATTTAGCTAATCTGCATTTTGTTAAAGCAGATGTTACCAATCGAACCAGCCTTGAAGCTGCCCTCGAGGAGATCAAGGAGGTTTGGGAGGTGCCGCAAGTTTTGATCAATAATGCCGCGCTGGATTCTCCGCCCAATGCCCCTAGTTCCGAAAATGGACCTTTCGAATCCTATCCCGAGAATTCTTGGGACTCTGTTATGGACGTCAACTCAAAGGGAGTTTTTCTCTGCTGCCAGGTGTTTGGAGGCGCCATGGCGGAAGCAGGGCGGGGCTCGATAATCAACATTTCATCAATTTATGGAATGGTTTCTCCAGATCAGAGGATCTATGAATATAGAGCCGGGCTGGGTGCGCCGTTTTTCAAGCCTGTTGCGTATTCCGTTTCCAAATCCGGTTTATACATGCTGACGCGATATCTGGCCACCTATTGGGCCGGAAAAGGCGTGCGCGTCAACACAATTACACTTGCCGGCGTGTTCAATAATCAGGATGAACAGTTTTTAAAGGGCTATTTGGCGCGCATTCCAATTGGCCGAATGGCGCGTGATGACGAGTACAATGGTGCCATCATTTTTCTCTCTTCCGACGCATCGGCTTATATGACTGGCTCAAATCTGGTCATGGACGGTGGTTGGACCGCCTGGTGAACACACATGACTCAGACATTGTCCGGTAAAAAGGAAGGACCTGCTCAAGGTGTTCTGCCGCTTGCCGTAAACAATTGGATAGGCGGTATAGAGACTGCTGCGATTTCTGCAGAGACTTTTGCAAAACGCAGTCCTCATTCAGGCGAAGTAATTACGAGTGTCGCTCGATCGCAAAAAGCAGATGTGGAAAAAGCGGTCAATGCCGCTCTTGCCTCACGCGATTCATGGGCCGATACGCCGGGTGTCAGACGCGGCGAAATTTTGCACGATATTGTCGTAGCTTTGAAAAACAATTCAGAGCGTATGGCGCAGATTGTCGCGGCAGAAACGGGAAAGTCCATTGCCAATGCGCTCGGCGAAGTAAATGGAGCGATCCAACTCGGTCTTTTTTATGCCGGAGAAGGTCAGCGACTTTATGGACGTACTACCACCAGTGGTGTTGCTAATCGCTTCGCGATGACCGTGCGTCAACCGATAGGTGTAGCCGGTTTGATTATCGCGGCCAATACTCCCATTGCGAATGTCGCATGGAAAGTTTTTCCTGCCCTTGTTTGTGGAAACACAGTAGTGCTCAAGGCTGCTGAAGATACGCCAGGCACTGCTTGGTTCTTTGGAAAGCTGGCTAAAGAGGCGGGTTTGCCGG
>PNKB01000073.1 GCA_013997645.1 Cyanobacteria bacterium PR.3.49 | reverse complement strand
ATTTTCATCGGCAGATGACTGGTTGCACTTTCAAGCAGGCGTTGGATGATCTTCGCTCAACCAATATTAAACCTGTACCTATCACCCGCTTGCGTGAATCCAACCAATCTTCAGGGACCAATCTTTCGAGGTTTATGACCTCAGTTTGGAATCAAGGACACGAGATATCTGCCGGCGATCCGGTGAATGACTATCTTCGGAGCCGAGGTCTCGAACTTGACGCAGTTCCAGGTGTTCTTCGCTTTCATGAAGCACTGAAATACAAGCATGAAGACATCGACTATGGTTTCTTTCCCGCAATGCTGGCAAGCGTTCAAAGCGTCTCCGGCGAGATGGTTTGCGTTCATAGAACCTATCTTTCCGGAAGCGGTTGCGGCAAGGCGGAGGTTCCGAAACCGAAGAAGCTTATGCCATGCGCTATATCCGGTGCCACCAAAGGCGCTGCAATAAGACTGTTTCCTGCTGGAAGAAAATTGGCGCTCGCCGAAGGAATTGAGACGGCGCTGGCTTTCACACAGATCTTTGGAACTCCATCATGGGCGACCGTATCGGCAGTGGGAATGGAAAACATTCAGCTACCAGACGAGGTTGAAGAAGTTTACTTGTGTGTAGACGTTGACAGAAAAGGACGCGGCGAACAGGCCGTTGATGTTGCTGCACATCGTTTACTCACGGACGGCCGCAAGGTCTTCAAAGCCACTCCGCCAGGCGAACTGTTGGCGGGTCAGAAAAGCAAAGACTGGCTCGATTTCTTGGTGGAACGGCAAGCCAGTCAAATTAATGTGGATGAGGTGGAAAATGATCCAACAATTAGATGATAGCGCGGGCGGTGGCGCCTTGCAATTAATCGATCCATTAAAAGATTCGATTGAAGAAATAGTTCCAGAGAGTAGATGGAAAACTCCAATCCCGCTTTCAGATAAATATGCGCCAGATTTGCCGATAGACATGTTTCCAGATTGGATACGAGACTATCTTAAACAGCTGGCTGAGAAGACGGAAACACCGCAGGGCTTGGGAGCTATGTTTACTCTTTCCATGCTTGGTCGAGCCGCACAGCAAAAATTCGCTGTCTATCCAGGAATTGGTGATTGGCTTGAACCAGTCAATGTTTGGACATTCAGTGTTATGAAACCTGGAACAGGGAAAAGCAGGGCATTCAACACGCTAATTAAGAACTTTGAGAACTGGCAGAAGCGCAAGAGCGAGGCTCTTAGGGCTGATATTGAAGAGCAGAATGCTCGCAACAGAATGTACAAAAAAAGAATAGATACTCTTGAAGCCAAGGCTGCTTCCGATGATTGCGATATAGACCAAACAGCGAAAGAAGTAGCGAAACTGAAGGCAAAGATTTCAAACGTGCTGAAAGCTCCTAAGCTGTACACAGCAGATGCTACGTCAGAGCGGTTCGAAACTTTGCTTGCAGAGAACGATGAGAGTATGGCGGTAATGTCGCCGGAAAGTGGCATGCTTGGAGTGATGTGTGGAATGTACAACCGCAATGGCGAATCAAATTTGGATATCTATTTGAAGAGCCATTCTGGAGACCCTCACCAAACTGACAGAATGGGTCGGAACGTACAACTTAATCATCCACTCGCTTCTTTCGGTATTTCTGTTCAGCCAAAAGTTTTTGCGAAATTGGCGGCAGGCAGAAATTCTCGGATTGTGGACAGCGGATTGATGTCGCGATTTCATCCATATATTCCCAAAGAAATTGATGAAAGCTTAGATGACGACGAAAGTACGGAAATGTCTGGGATTGATCCCACAATTGCAACCCGATTCGAAAATTTGTTTGAGCGTCTCATTGATATTCCATTGCCAACGGATTCTCAAGAGCCGCGTCACATATTTCTCTCGGATGACGCGAGAACAGCATTCAAGGCATTCAAGCGTTATCTTGCGATTCAACGTCGCCCGGGAGGACCTCTTGAGGCGATTGAAGACCATGTAAGACGTTTGCCAGGAGAAACCTTGAAATTCGCCGGGCAAATGCATATCGCCGAGCATGGCAATCAGGCTGATACCGAGTGCATTTCAGCAGACAAAATGAGTCAGGTTATTGAATTCGTAAAAGCTCTCATACCTCATGCTCTGATTGCATTCGAAATGTTGGAATCGCAGAAATATAGTTCGGACGCAGAGAGAGCCTATTCCTGGATTCTCGCGAACGCCAAGCTTGATGGTGATGGTAACTTTACTTTCTCCGCAAGCAGTTTGCAGCAAAATCGATTCAAGTCTGATGACGGGACCAAGCGTTGTATTGACGCGTTGCGCGAACTTCAAATGAGGGGCATTATTGATCAACTTGAAGATGCTTCAAGAGGCAGAAGAATAGGACGGCCAAGCTCAATCTGGCTTGTTAATCCGGCATTATTTCAGTCAGCAGATGGAGGTAGTCACTGATGCCATCAGCCTATCGCTCACAATTGCAGACACGATTCGACCAGCTTAAATCAAAAGGAAAGCAGGCACTAACGGCAATTGAGAGACAGGAACTCGTTTCTGTGTTCGAACAGCTGGAGTGTCTAAGAATCTCCGACAACTTTGATTTGCCATATGGAGTGAAGATCCTGAAGGCGAAATTCGAAAACAAATGCCGGGGTTGCGCCAAGCGAATAAAGATTGGGCATTGGATGAAATATGTTGTTCTGACGAAAGGTTGCTATTGTCTCTCGTGCAGTCCTGGACAGACTAGTTCTATCAAAACTAGGCGTGTCTCCCTACCTAAATTGGATGAACATCATTAATCAACACCGGCATTCATTCGATAATCAAACTAAAGACCCCAGGTTGCTCTGGGGTTTTTAGTATTTATCATTGAATTTCACCATGCCGGAAAACCAAGCCTAGTGGGCGTGTTGAATTTCCAGGATTTCCAGGATGTTTTCTCTAAACAGATATCTGTGAGGCAGCTAATTCAGATTCGATTGATTGTTTTCTCCCTGCCTGAACAAGAATGAAATCTTCAATTTGCTGCATTGGTTTTCTCAGACGATCGATATCTGTATATATGTATCCTGATGTCACATCTCCAGGATCTTTGTGATTCACAAGCCTCTTCAAAGCCTTGAATGGAATCTCAATACCCTCCGCTATGGTCAGAAATGTTCTACGCATATCGTGGCTGCTCACATGAATGCCCGTTCTTTGCTCGATAAATTTGAATGCGACCTTTGGTTCAGTTAAATGACCGAGCTTGCCGTCTCCAGGGAAAACGTATTCGCTATCAGCTTTCTTGTTCTGACTTCGTCTCTTCAAAACCTCATACACATAGTCCCCCAAAGGAAGACCGTGTTCCTGATGATTTTTGACTCTGTCCGCTTCCAGGCATAGATAACGCATCTCTGGATGGAGTTCAATATCAATCCACCGCAAAGATGCTGCTTCATTCTTTCGGAGACCAGTAAAAAGCAAGATTCGAATGAAATCTCTAATTACTTCGTTTTGAACTGCGTCGACTGCATTCAGGAAGTCTGCGAGTCTATGTTTGGGAACATGTCGTTTTCTTCTGGGAATTTTGTGCCATTGTCCTTTTAGACGCTGAACCGGGTTGCTACCCAAAATTGAAGTTCCCTCCCCATCTTCGTATACCTCGCTGGCAAAATTCCAAAGACTTCTTAAGAGTCTCATGCATGCGCAGGCAAGGGCTTTGGCTCCGTCCTCTTTGGAGTGTGGCCCGACTTTTGAACAAAGCTGCTTATATCTGATTTCAACCATGTCTTTGCTGATTGTATTCATCGGCTTGTTGAGCCAATCCGACAGACCAAGCTTAAGAACATATTGATAGCCCTGAAGAGTGCTCGGTCTCAGATTCTTGGAGGTTCTGTAGCGCTCCCACACCTCACCCAATGTCACTGATTTTGCTCGCTCATCTTTCTTTGCCTGATTTGGATTGATACCTCGAGCAAATTCGCCAAGCTTCTCCTTGGCTATCGTCCTGGCTTGATCGGCAGTGATCTTGCCATGCCTGCCAATCGTATAACGTACGTCCTTCCCTCGAATGCAGGATTGAACGATATACGTCTTACATCCAGGGGTTACTCTCACTCCGAAACAGAGCAATTCCGAATCCCAATAAATCTTCTGTCCTGCTTCCGGAGCCGGCAGAGCTTCCACGTTTGTCTTGTTGAGCTTTATCTTCTGTCCTTTCATTCTGCAATCCCTCTAATACCAAATGCGCCACCACATTTGTGTAAGACGCTAGAGTATCAGACGAATTCCGTGTAAGTCTCTGACAAGTAGGTTAAATTGGAAACAAATGATCTGGTGAGTAATGAAACCTTCTTCCAGCCCCGTTCTGTGAGCATTTAATGAAAGTGTTGAGAATTCCTGAGAACTGCCGAGCAGTGGGATCTGAATGTCTTAGAAACAAGAGGTTGGTGGTTCGAATCCACCGTCGGGCATTTTATTCCGAGGTCGTCTAATGGTAGGACACGACGCTTTGAACGTTGGAACGGTGGTTCGAATCCATCTCTCGGAGAATTTATATGCGCATTTTTGGGAACCGAGCCAATTCACATTTAGCGATTGATTAGCAATTTCAATTCGGCATTCAAATTGTCTGAACGATATGGTTTGCCGTGTCCTGCCAGCAGCGTTTTCGCATCGAGAGTTACGTACTGATTCATGCTCGCATTTCTTTTTTGCCCATCCAGCGTAAACCATAAGTGCCCAAGCGCCGGTTTGGGAAACAGCGTGTGAAAGTTGTCACCACAAAAAAGTGATTGCGTTGCAGGTGCAAACAAACTAATGCTGCCGGGTGTGTGTCCCGGAGTGTGTAACAGCTCCAAACCATCAATACGCTCTCCGCTCTTGACCGGCTGGACATTGTTTACTGTTGGCAGTGCGAACCCAGCATTGTGTGCCATCCACAGAATACACTTGCAAATTAGAGATCCATTTTCAGTGTGGATAGTCTTCTTGCCCTGAAGATAGTCGACTTCCTCTTCATGGGCGAGCACAGGAATGTTTAGGGCACGCGAAAGTGCGGCAGCTGAACCGGCATGATCAGGGTGCGCATGCGTTATAACGATTCGCCGTATTTCTCCAAGTTCTCGACTGGCGGCGACGATTTCTTCGCCGTTATTTGGATACCCGCAGTCAATTAGAGTGAGCCCATCCTCACCTTTCCAAAGCCAACAGTTTGTAGCCACGCCTATCACTGGTGGAAATTGCAGCGTGATCTGCCAGAGCTTGTCTGGTGCAATCGTCGTTATTTTTGGCGTTTTAGCCACAAATGAATTCTCTTAGATTGTTGTGTTTTGGCGACAGGTAAAACCTGTTAAGTCCGTCTGTGGAAACATAGGAATATCCGGCGTCCAGCAGCAGGGGTTCCCATTCCGCGAAGGATTCCACCTGAGACAGTGGTTCTGTTGCCTCAGCAACGATTATCCACGGAGTGAATTTGCGGAAATCAATGCTCTGAAACACTTCCTTTTCGAGTCCTTCGACGTCGACTTTCAGAAAATGTATTTCGCCGGCTACGTGTTTTGAACAAATTTCGTTAAGCGTAACCACTTCCACTTCAATTTCATTGAAATAGAAGCCGCCTTCAATATGACGTTTTGCATGTTTATCATTCCCGGTTGAAAGACCAGTCTTAGGAAACTCGAAAAATTTCAACGTTCCTTTTTCGGCACCAACAGCGACGTTGAGATTAATATCTTCCGGCCTGTCATCAACGAGCCTGTTGTACCAGTGTTTGACTGGATCGATATTTATGCCTCTCCACCCGAGCTCGTAAAAAGCCTTGGTGACTGAATGCTCAACAGGATCTTGCGCGCCGACATCAATGTAAAAACCATTCTCTACATGTTTTAAAGCGTTGAAAAGCCGGGTATCCTCACCGAGCTGCGCGTAGGAAGTGAAAGTTCGTGATGTTTTTTCTTTAGTCAATTTAGCTACCGCTATATTTTTTTCTTGAATGACTCGTTGTAGCCAGTCATCTCGACATAGCCTTCACCAGTTATGGGCTTTCCATTTTTCGTCCCGGTGATAGAAGAAGCTCCTTCCCAGTATGTCACGTCCGTAGAGCGTTTCGTCACCAATTCTTGGGTCTCGAAATCCGGCGTTACTTGCAGTTTTATCTGTTTTTGCGGGATATCTATTTCCCAATTCATCGGATAATTTCCCTTGCTTTGCGGGCTCAGCCATTTTGATTTTGAACGAATCGTGAATTGCGATACATTCAGATGTTCGGCTTTTCCATCTACACCAATTATAGTGCCGCTGGAATTCTTGTCGATGGAGCCATCTTTCTTCCGCATGATGTAGAGCATCAGCTCTGTATTGTCACTTAGCTGCAAGCTGTACCAGTCCCAGCCTACTTGCTCCTCAGTTAATTGATTCGAGCCGAATTCATGATCCATCCATGATGTGCCGGTCACTCTCTTTTCTTTGCCATCGATGAATAGCAATCCTTTTGTATCCATACGACTCATTGAATAGTAGTGTGATGCGCAACCTGCGCAATCGGCCTTCTGGCTGACGCCATCTTTGCCGTGGATTACCGGTGGCTTCTTGGAAGATAAGAGAAGCTTGATTCCGGCCTTTTCTGCGTCAGCGGAAAGCATCATGGTGTCACCGGCTTCATCCACTCTCCAGCCGTCATTGTAAATGTGCAATACCGAACTGCTCGCTGTCCCGAGCGACAATCCGCTGCGTGTCAACTTTTCGTAGAAGTGAAACTTTTTGTTGTTGATGTCGCTTACTGCAAAGTGGGCCAAGTAGACATTGCTTGGCGCCTTTGTCTTCGTGTTTACTCTTTCGGACGGAGAAACACCGCTTCGGAAGAACGTCAATTCATAGCCATATTTCTTTCCGTCGTCGGCTTTCAGGTGGCCTGTGTAGTACCACCATTCAGTTTTGAATACCTCATGAGAAGCATGGTCTCGAGGAAATGAAAATTTGTACCCCGGAAGTGCTTTTTTGTAGTAGCTGTCTGCTTGCTCGGCATTTGCTGCCGGCAACGCTATGGAAAAGAACGGCATAGCGATTGATGTTGCTGTCATCAGCGCAAGGAGTAATATATTTTTTCGAGTCATCTTTCTCCCTTACTCACTTCGCACAAATTCTGCGGCTCTGGTTCTTCCTGCTTCGTTGGCAGGCAAGATTCCTGCAGCGAGTGCAGCAACTATTACAAGACCGGTAGACTGTAAAATGAAATCCCATGGGATCATCATTTGAATGGTCCAGCCGAAGGATTGTCTGTTGATTACGTTGACCAATAATAGCGAAAGAATGTACCCGACTCCGATACCGGCAATGCTTCCGCAAGCGCCAAGAATGACTGCCTGTGAGAGCACCACTTTACGCAATTGTGCCCCTGAGGCTCCGAGATAGCGAAGAATTGCAAACTCGCGTCTTGATTCGTGAGTTAAGGCGAGCAGTGCGTTCATAACAGAAAGCAAAGCAACAGCAATTGCAATTGTATGCAGAGCGTATGTGACTGAAAATGTTCTATCGAAGACCCTCATCGCTTCAGCTCTCAATTCTTTATTGTTTCGAATTAGTACTAGAGATGTGCCTTTCAGTTTTGCCAGGCAATTTTTGCGCACCAATTCCGGATCTGCGGATGGATTGAGGAAAACTGCGATGCTCGTTAGTTTGGTTTCGTTGAAATTTTGCAAGTATTGCTTTCTGTCGATGACGATGTATCCGAGGTCGCTCGAGTAATCGTAGTAAACCCCTGCCACCTTTAGCGGTAGCGTGCCCATTATGGTCGGAATTTCGATGGTGTCACCAGTCTTGATACCGCACCTAACCGAGAAAGTTTCCGATATAACACAATCATTCGGTCCCATTTGCTCAATGAGAGCACTTCCCTGCTCTCCGTTAACGAGACGGAGTCGTCCGTACTTCTTCAGGACGTCGAACTCCCCGGCGCCTACAATCACCGGTTCGCCACGCACTGTTGTTCTGTGCTCAACAAAACCATCAATTGCTGCGACCCCCGGAACGCCGCGAAGTATGTCGGCAGCTTTCGAGTCTATTTTGCCCTCTCGATTTCCGTCTGCGCGAGACTGCGATTGAATATATAAGTCAGCTTTGAGCGTTTGCTCTACCCATGCCACCACGGTGCTGCGAAAACTGGAGATCATTATGGCCAGACTGATCATCATTGAAATGCCGACCATCAGGCTAGCAACTGCCACTGCGGTTCTGCCTGGCGCACCGGCAAGCGCGCGCAGAGAGATAGTTCCTTCCACGCCAAACAGCCGTTTCAAAGTCTTGTTATTGTTGACCACCGAAAAAACTTGCTCTAAAACAAACGGTGTCACCAGCGCTGTTCCGATAATTGTTGCAAACGCTGCCGCATAACCGAAAAATGGAAATCCCGCGATTGGTTTTCCAAGTGTGGCTAGTGCACCTAGAACATAAACCACCAGACCTGCGACTAAAAGACCATTGGTCGAATGAACGATTCGTGATTCGTACGAGCCTCGACGCGCTGCTTCAGCTGGTGGCACTGATGTTGCTTCCAATATCGGTGCAATCGATGCGATGACAGTGAGTGAAACACCAACGAGGAAGGCCTTGATTAACTGAAGCGGCTCCACAGTTGACGACCCGAGAGGATGGCTGAAGTAAAAATGCTCAATGGTTCCTGCGATTGCGGTGAGTGCGCTGTCGGATAGTGCGACACCGGCGGCGACACCAAGCAAAGATCCGACTACGCCAAAGAGAATTGCCTCCGATAAAAACAACGCGGCAATTTTGAATTTATTCGCGCCAATTGTTCTTAAAACACCAATCTCTTCACGGCGGCGAACAATGGAGATTGTCATCGTATTGTAGATGAGGAACATTCCCACAATCAGCGCAATAAATGCCAAGGCCGTCAGGTTGTACTGGAAGGACTGCGTCATCTTTTCGACCGTGCGCGCTCTTGCTGATGGAGTGTCTACCACGACAGGATGCGATATATTCTTCGTGAGGTGCTCTTGCACCTGTGCAAAAAGCTCTTCCGGAACGATCAGTTCTACCTGGGTAATTTTTCCGGGCAGATCCAACAACGCCTGCGCCGTTTCCAGGTCAACAACAACAACCTGCCCATTGAATGACTTGCCGAGACCATCCGATTTAAGGACGCCGATAACATTCAAATTCATCACTTTGTCGTTGACGGATAATTTGAGTTCGCCGCCTTTACCGATATTCAATTCAGTGGCAAGTTTTTCACCAATGACCGCAGTTCCAAATTCCAAAAGAGACGTAGACTGAGACTGAGTGCTGGAATTGTCGGCTGAACTCAACCGTGCATCCTGGGAAGCGGTTGATTCTTCCTTATCTGAATTTTCGGTTTTGGTCTGAACGAATTCCGCAGGAGCTAACGTATCGATGCCGGTCACTTGCACCAGTGGATTGTCACCGCCTACGGCTACCGCGTGTGCTTGCAAAATCGGCGTATAGACAACACCTTCGCGACCCAGTGGTGCCAATCCGCCCAAGACGGTCTGTTCAATGTAATTGCCCGCTGCCGGACGAATCTCGAGATTGGCTTTACCGGAAACTAGATCAACAGTCTCTTTAAACTCGCTCAACGCAGTTTCGTTGGCTAAGCTGATCGCCAGAAAAACGCAAACACCAAGGGCGATACCAGTAACTGTAATCGCCGTGCGCCTCCAGCTGGAGATCAAATCTCTCACGACAAACGGATAAAATAGGCGCAGAACGGACATTGTCAATCGCTCGCCGCTGCGCTCGAGTTCGACCGAGACGCTGCTGTTATACGAGTTTCGCTCTCCAGAGTTCCATCTCGCATTTGCAAAACTCGATCAGCAAAGAGGCTTGCCTCCTTGCTGTGTGTCGCCATGATCACGGCAAGCTTGAGATCGCGGTTGAATTCCTTAATCAGGTTCAGAATTTTCTCGCCATTCTGCGTGTCGAGATTGCCTGTCGGCTCATCCGCCACTAACAGGCGCGGCTCGTGAATCAAAGCTCTCGCAATTGCCACTCGCTGCATCTCTCCACCGGACAGCTGGGCGGGGAAGAAGTTTGCTCTGTTTTCCAGCCCGACGCGTCTCAACAATTCTTTGGCGCGTTCTTCTGCGCCCTTCAGCTGTTTTCCTTTGATAAGTTCAATCGGCACCAAAATGTTTTCCATAACGGAAAATGTCGGCAGGAGATTGAAAGATTGGAAAACAAATCCAATTTTTTCTCCCCGCACGCGCGTCAACGACTCATCATCCAATTGCGTAATCGTTTGCCCGGCAAAAGTAATGGAGCCGGAATCGGGTTGATCAATCGCTCCAATCAGATTAAGCAGCGTGCTCTTGCCGCAGCCGCTGGGACCCATGACGGCGACAAACTCACCCGGCAGGATGTCAATCGAAACGTCTTTGACCGCGTCGATATTGTGCGTTTTGTAGCACTTCGACACTTTATCCAGCGAAATTAAGATCTCTGATTCGGGCATTGCAAGCCGTAATGATTCCGATAACGCTTCCCGGCAACTCTTATTGTATTCAGATGAATAGAACAATGGGTGAACGGCAACCGCTCACCCAATTCTTCTTTATATGATGTTGCGAAGGCTTACTTCTTAGAGCTCTTCTTCGACCTGGACTCTCGGGAGTCTCTGTCTCTGGAGTCTCTGCGATCCGACGCTTCGCGATTGCCCTTTCTCGAGGACCGGGCTGTCGACTTCGCGTTTGCCTTCAAGAAATCATGTACGAAGTCATTGCCAAGTTGTGCAATAGCTTCCTTGGGGTTGTGCGACGAGAGCCAGACTTTGTCGCTGTAGGTAACGGCTTTAATCTGGGTCTTGGGGTCGCGCAGTAGCGAAACCCACTGTGTAACGCTCAAATCGGCAACGGTATGGCTGGCCGTTTTGTAGAAAGTGATTTGCAAAATGGCGTCGACCGGGTTGTCACCGGGCTTGAGCTTGGTGGCTACATGGAGGGGAACGCCGGTCTCTTTAAGGATATTGCCCAACTCGGATTCGAGCGGCTCGAATTCTTTGTAACCGACCACCCGGTAGGCGATTCCGCGAATGCCGCCGAGCGACGGGACCATGACGTTTTCACGGGCTTCTTTGCGTTTTGCTTTGATTTCTTCCATCGATAAAGGAAGCGACGGCGTGCTTTCTGCCAGCGCTGCAGTTGAGCAGACGGACGCTCCCACTGAAGCCATTAGGAGCAAGGACGCGAGTTTTTTGTTAAACATCATAGAGACTGCACCTTGAAAATTGGTTGAAAATGGACGAACAGAGACTAGCCGTAAAGAGTACCAGCTTTAGAGCCTTTCGGCTATTTTTCGCCGCCTCTTGGCAGCAAAATTCCTCACGAATCCCTCATATTGAGAGTTAATACTGGGATTACTAAAAACGAAGGGCTCGGAATACAGAACACGCCGCACAAATGGGATAATGTGAAACCGTGGCGGCAGAGAAATATTAAACGCCGAGATTCAAGGAGTAATAGTATGCGCTTCTCTTTTACAAAATTGCTGGCAACCAGCTTCTCTTTGGCACTGGCAAGCAGCGTTGCATTTTCGCTGTCCGCATTTGCTCAAGAGGAAAGTGCAGCCGACCAGGCCGCTTTCAGTGATGATGGCGAAATGCTTCGTCTCAACGAGTCTCAATTGAGAGACCTCGAGATGCAAGAGCGCAGTGCTGAAAACGTAGCCAACATGGATTCGGCTAAGAATCAGCAGTATCGCCTTTATGCCGAGAAGAAAATTCAAGAACTCGAAAAAATGAAAGGTGCGAAAGCCGATGCGGATTCGCAAGTGCAAACATTGCGTAAGTGGCTGCAAGCCGATTCGGCTCAGCGCGCTCGCGATTTGCAAATCATTCGCAGCCTGCAATCGAGAATAGCCAGACTTGAGCAAACCCAGCAAACAACCATGGCTAATATGGGCAATGACATTGGCGCAGTGCGCGAAGCTGCAACCAATGCGCGCTCGGATGCAAAATTCAAGCAAATGATGTCGATGAATTACTTCAACGAAATGCAGACCGAAATGGGTCAAGCATCGTGGTACCCGCCCCGTGGTGGTGGTGCAAACTACAACATGGGCGGCATGGGCTTCAACGGCGGCCAACAACTGTTCGGCGGATACTAGGAATAAAACGTGGGGAGAAACACCCTCGCTATCCTGATCACCTTACTTTGTGCGTTTACGACTCCCGGCATTACTGCCAATGCGCAAGACTTGAAAAAGCTGCCGCGCGTGGTTATATCGTCGGGAGGTCCGTATACGTCGCAGAATAACTCTATTCAAAATTTCGACGGCACGATCGATGTGCCGCGCGAATACGTTACTAAGCCGCTTGGTCTGGTGGCAACGAACGGTTCTTTGTCGACACCGGGATTTTCCTGGGTGCGCATGTTTCTAAATCCAAGCGGAAGTGATACCAACCTTCAATCCGGT
The DNA here is from genome assembly GCA_013997645.1 of Cyanobacteria bacterium PR.3.49. Taxonomy (GTDB): domain Bacteria; phylum Cyanobacteriota; class Vampirovibrionia; order Obscuribacterales; family Obscuribacteraceae; genus QKMZ01. Next base: position 12,069 of record PNKB01000073.1, on the reverse strand, counting down.
TCGTCTGAACTCGGGCGTTTGCTCGTCGACGAAAATTCTTTTCTCAACTCTGCGCAGGTCTACATCGATGTAACTTCGCAGCTGGCTGCCGGGCGCAACAATGTACATATCGAAGGCGTCGGGCGACCGGGCTCTCAATTTTTCTGGGAGCTTAGATCCATTGGTGCGCCGCACCTAAATAAGCTCAATCCATCAGTCACCATAGCTGGTGCTCCTCTCATCGTTACCGGTGTCGGTTTTAGCGTGCGTCCAGCCGAGAATGAAGTGATGCTTGGACCAATGCCGCTGTCTGTTATGGAGTCAAATGGCACCGCTATCAAGGTGTTCGTTCCACCTGGCTTTCCCGAAGGGCAATATCCCTTTTTCGTCGCCATCCAAGCGCAGAGAAGCAACGCAATTCCGATGCAGGTTTTGCCGTCACCGAAAATCACATCAGTAACTCCTGTTCGACTATTGCCGGGACAAACAATCGCAATTCGCGGCAGCGGATTTGCTAATTCCGCCCAGGGTAATCGCGTTTATATTGGGCGCTATCCGGCGCCTGTTATTGGCGCTAATGCGCAGATGATCACAGCGATGGTTCCAAACATGCCCGCAGGCGAGGCGAAAATTACGGTGATTGCCAATGGCGCCACCGCGGCTGGAAACCCCCAAGTGGCGATTAGTTATCTAAATCGCTGAAGGTTTAATGTGCGAAAAGCCCCAAATATTGGGGGATGACACATAATCAGAATAGCAGCGAAACTTTATGGGTTTTCGGTGATTCGATGAACACAAGATGCCTGCTATTGATTGCCACTCTGTTGTTTGCTCCGGTTCCGGCGAATGCCGCGAAACCTGTGTCGGATGCTGCAACCTTAAAGCATTACGTTGACTTTGGAGAATTTAAGGAGGCGCGAATTTTATGGACCAAAATGCTGAAAAGAAATCCAAACGATGCAGATGCATTGGTCTCAAGAGCGCGAGTTAACTTATCACTTGGAAATGATCAGTCGGCCAATTCCGACTTAAATAGAGCGCTCACAATTCGGAAGAATTTTGCATTAGCGCTATTTTTCAAAGCTGCGACATTTCCGGATATCAGCAAACTTAAGGAGACCAAGGAGGCTTCAAAAGCTTATCTTGCTTTGACCAGTAAAACTTCTGATTTGGAAACACATTACCGTCGAGCTGTTGTGTATTCGTGCATAAAGGACTACAAGCGCAGCGAACAAGAACTGCAAGATATTTTGAAAAAGACGGCTTCTTCCGAAGAAGAAGACGTCCAGCTGATCCGAGGATTAGTGCAAGGCCGCCTAAGCAAATTCAAGGAAGGACTCGAAACATTCGCTAGGTTAAGTGCTAGGCATCCAGACTCCCCAGTTTTACTGACATATTTGGCGCACTGCCAAGCTTCGACTGGGAAATTTGATGCCGCGATTAAGAACTTCTCCCGAGTTGCCGAATTGGAGCCAAATGACTTTTACAATGAGGGTGCTTGGGGTTGGGCATTGGAGAAGGTGAAGAAGCCCAAAGAAGCAATTCTGCATTACGATAAGGCGCTGAAAATTCAGAAGAATTATTTGTTCGGCCTTAGACGCCGCGGAATATGCTATTCGGATTTGAAAGATTACCGGCGAGCAATTGGTGATTTCGATAGGGCATTACTAATTGACCCCGATGATACCGACACTCTTTCGTCTAGAGCATACACTTATGCTTGCTTGGATCGGCATGCAAAAGCAGTTGACGACTACAATCGCATGGTCTATCTAAATCCAAAAGATGCGTATGCGTGGCGCGAGCTTGCTCGCGCCTACGCCAATCTTAGCCGATGGAATGATGCGCTTGTTGCCATCAATCAGTCTCTGAAACAAGCTCCGAAGAGCGCTGCTAATCTTCGTGTTCGGGGCTGGATTCAAGGAGAGATGGGAAATTATGCAAAAGCGCATGCAGATTTAAACGAGGCTATACGCATTGATCCTAAGTCCCCGAATGCACACTTTACGAGCGGCGTTTTGTTTCGTGAAGAGAAGCAGTACGCCAAATCTATTGCCGAATTGACCAAAGCAATTCAACTAGATCCAAAAAATGAGCAGTCTTATTGCGCTCGCGGCTGCTCAGAAGTACGCGCTTCGAAATATGAAGATGCGATTGCAGATTGCACAAAATCCATTCAGCTCAATTCCAAAAGAAGCCATCCTTACTTTTCTCGGGGTGAAGCCTATTTAGCCCTGGGAAAACATGACTGTGCTTTGGTGGACTTCACTAAAGCAATTGAATTCTATCCGAATTACACCGATGCCTATTCAAAGCGTGCAGAGGTATACCAGAAGCTGCAAAAGCCACAGCTCGCCTCTCGCGATTTGGAAAAGGTCAAGCAATTGGAAAAACGCTAAAAAGGCTCACAGCGCGAGCCGATTAACTTGACGCTATTCTGGTCTCCGGATGTTCAACCAGTCCATTCAAAATTTTATAGATCACTGGATCAAGTTTTTGCAATTCATCGCGAGTTCTGCCGAACGAAAATGCTGCCACCGCTTCCGCCCAGTAGTGGTGCACAGTAGCGCCACGAGATGCGGAAGAGAAACTCAAACTGGTAAAACCGGACGTTTTTCGTTCTAGATCTTGGGGCACAAACGCATCTCGCCAATTCTCTTCGTAGTTTTGATTTACGGTTTTTCTGACTTCTTCTTTCAAACAAAATTCTATCTGAAATCCCAAACCGACTAATGCTGACAGATTGAAGTTCGCTCCTTCTTTGGTGGCATCCGGTCGCGTAAAGGTACTGATTGGACCCCAGCTATAGAAGGCGTCAGCTTCCCTTTCGAAGCTGGCTCGATCAATCTGGACATTTCCAGTTCTCACAGAACAAGTCACGGAAGCACCATTCTCTAGTGCAGCGAAATCACCACCGCCGTGCGTTCTATAAACTGCGTTCAAAAGCCCGCAGTTGTGCCACACTTCAAAACACTCAGCCAAGTATTCTTGCTGATTGCTTTTGAGATCCGCATAGTCCAGGAAGTATTTCGCAAGCAGAGCTTCGATCGACATTAGTTAAATCGTAATTACGATTTTGCCGAAATGTGCGCCGCTTTGCTGATACTTCAGTGCTTCAATAATTTGATTCGCCTTGAATGTTTTATCAATTACAGGCTTCATTTTGTGCAGCGAGATCGCAGCATTCATACGCTCGTACATTTCGACTGAGCCGACAAAAACGCCTTGCAATTTGACTGCTTTCATTAGCAGAGAAATTTCGAAATTCGATTTTTGTTTTGCATCGGCAAGCACGCCAATCAAACTGATGTGTCCGCCCAGTTTGACGGAAACGGCTGATTTCGCCAATGTTCCTGCGCCGCCGATTTCAACCACATGGTCGACTCCGCGCCCGCAGGTGTATTTAACGACTTCCTTCTCCCAGTCCGGAGTGTTCTTGTAATTGATGACATGCGCGGCGCCCATCTTTTTTAGCCGCTTCATTTTTTCATCACTACTGGTGGTGGCAATAACTTCAGCGCCGTGCAACAGCGCCAACTGCATAGCAAAAATCGATACGCCGCCGGTGCCCATGACGAGAACCGTTTCACCAGCGCGCAACCGGCCGTTCTCAACCAGACCGTTCCACGCAGTCAGCGCTGCACAAGGAAGCGTTGCTGCTTCTTCGTAGCTTAAGTGCTCCGGGATGCGAACCAACGATTTTTCATTGAAAACCGCATATTCTCGCAAGACACCGTCTATGGTGCCGCCCAAATCGGAAGCTTTGACGGTGGCATTGATCTTGCCTGCCAACCATTCGGTCATGAAGTTGGGAGAAACTCTGTCTCCCACTTTGAAGCGTGTGACTGAGGAGCCGACTTCGACGACTTCACCGGCGCCATCAGAAAGCGGAATTCTCGGCAGTGGGATGCCCGGGTTATAGACACCTAGCGCCACAATAATGTCGCGGTAGTTAAGCGATGCGGCTTTCATCCTGACAAGTACATCAAGAGGACCGATGGACGGTGTCGTCCGTTTCGTCGCCCTTATGGCATCGATTGAAAAGCTGGGCAGCTCGAATGCTGCGTATTCGATGTCTGTCTTTGTAGGCGCCGTAACCATTTAAGCCCTCCGCGGCTAAGACCGCTGAACGTTGTATGTAGAGGATAAATTGATACCACCTTCTCGGCTCCGGATCATGAGAGGAGCCGGGTTGTGCAGTGTTTCGTCGCAAATTCGAAAAGATCTATCTTGCAAGATTCTTGCGAAGGGTTGCAATTTGCGCCAGGGGCGGTCCTTTTGGAGCTTTTGCTTGATAAAATTCATAGGTGATCGTTGTAGTACAGGGCTGCCGCGGCAGTGCAACAGGGGCGAAACCGGATGCAGAGAGTTTGTGTATTTTGTGGGTCGTCGACCGGAAATAAGCCTGAATACGCCGTTGGCGCTCGAGAGCTTGGTTTGGTTCTGGCCAAACAAAATATCGATCTGGTCTATGGCGGCGGGCATGTAGGCTTGATGGGCGTTGTCGCCGATGCGGCGATGTCAGCCGGAGCCAAAGCAGTAGGCATCATTCCTCGTTGTCTGGCAGACAAGGAAGTTGCCCATAAGGGGCTGACCGAGCTCAGAGTAGTTCAGACTATGCATGAGCGAAAAGCCCAAATGAGCGAGCTTGCCGACGGTTTTATCGCAATGCCCGGCGGTTTTGGCACTTTGGAAGAACTTTTCGAGGTCGTCACCTGGGCTCAGCTGGGCATTCACAAAAAGCCCTTCGGTCTTTTCAACATCGGCGGTTATTTCGACAAACTTATTGAATTCATGGATTTCCAGGTTGCTGAAGGCTTCGTAAATCAATCGCATCGCGACATGATTATTGTTTCCGATGAAGCAGAGCAGCTCGTGGAGATGCTTTCCGGATTCAAGCCTGTGGCGCAAGAAAAGTGGATGTCCACCAGGCAGATATAGAAAGCCGCCTGCAGCCACGTTTGAGAAGCCCGTTGCCTTTTCGCGAAAATAGCCACGGCGCCGAGCCAGTTACGGCCCGACGCAGTGTGTCCCTTGCTACAGGTTTTAGTCCATGGGCAAGCGGGATTCGCCGGCGAATGCTTGGTGCTTCGCTTGTTGGCGGAAAGACGCTTGCTTAGCGTGTCTACGCTTTCTGGTTATCTGGGAAGTCGGAGAGGACTATGCAAAGACAATAGCAAAGGGCGTGTGAAGAGACCGTGAACGGCCAGTCAGCCTGACAGGTTGGGAAAAAATGTTAACCAAGCATGAATTGAGGACCGGGTGAGCGGACGCACATGGCGGCCAGGCACATGCCTTCAAGAGCGGCGTCCGTCGTGTCGTTGCCGGCTGCGATTGAAGTGATTGTGGCACCGCAGAATGTATCTCCCGCTCCGGTCGGATCTACTTCGGGCACGCCCTCTGCCGGAAGCTTCCAAGCTTCCTTCTGACTGTAGATAGAACAGCCGCCAGCGCTCTCAGTTACGAACAGAGCCTTATTGTATGCATCTTCCGGCATTTTTCCTTCAAAGAGAGTTTGAAACTCGTTCAGGTTCATGAAAAAGTAATCGCATTCTTTGACGAGCTGGCGCACTATATCCGGTGCCGTTTTTACCAGACGAAAATAAGTGCCGCACGTGACTGTTTTGGCGCCAAGCTCTCGTGCACGGTGATAAAACTCACGCTGTTTTCCTGCCGAGCTGAGAGCGGCAATGTGGACGACGTCAAATTCTTCAAGAGAGCCGGTCAAGTCCTTTGGTGTGAGCGAAGCTTCCGCCCCCCAATCCGCATTGAGCAATGTGGCTCGGCCGCCGCCGTGATGAATGATCTCCAGTCGCGGCATGTCTGCTTCGCGAATCTGTGGACCTTTCCACGTGATCATTTGCGAAACCTGCAAAAACTGCCCAGTACAAGTATCGGGAACCGGTGCCAGTAGCGTTACACGTCCACCGGACGCGTTGGACGCAAGGGCGGTATAAAGCCCGGAGCCGCCGATGGTATGGATTGTGCTGCGCTCCCCATTCACTTCCGAGTGGATAGTATCCAGCGAAGCCGTTCCAATCACGGCGATTTTGGGAGATTTGAGAGGTTTCTTGGAAGTTTCGTTGTCCGGCAATTTGTTTTTTTTACCGCTGGTTTGCTCACTGACTTGCTCTATTAGGGAAGTCTAAGCCATTCCGGCACCTTCTTTTAGCTGTTTTTGTCTGAGAGATGCTTTAGGAAGCTGCGCCCGTAAGGCGGACGGGGTTTCAGCCCGGCGCGGCGCCATTTGTCCGAATGTTGAAAGACTCTTTAGAACTAGGCAAAAACGGCTCTGAGTTTGCGAAACTGTATATATAGGATGAGGACGAAAGTCTGTACTGCAATTGGGAGCATGTTTGTGCCGCAAATGAAGAATAGAGAGAAGCCACGGATTAAGAAACTCGGGACGGCTCAAATGCCGCCGGTTAATACAGCGCCCAGCAATGAACAGGGTGATAAGTACGCATTGCTTCTTTTTTACGCTGCCCAGTCACTGGCAGTCATTCTTGTTGTAGGAGGCATCGCCTTTTCGTCAATCAATATGATGCGTGCCCTAAACGCGAAGCCGCTCGATTGGCAGCTTTGTATTTGGATGACCGTGGCGCTGGCGTTCACTTTCATTTTTGCGCGAAGCCTTTCCTGGCTTGGAGTGCTTGGCTCTGTCCTGTTGGCTAGCAAAATGAACGCATGGCAATCGCAAGAAAATATTTGCAGGAAGGCTCAAAAGATGGGCAAAATCATGCCATCCGGCGCAGCCTGGGGAGCAATGGTTCTTTCGCAAAGTCTTGCCACTCGTGGCAAATACAAAGAAACAATTGAAGTTGCAGAAGCTGAATGGGCTCGCAACGGCAGCTCTGACAAAAATGATCAAACCGTCGGACCAACCTGCGCTACAGCCTCGTTTGCTTCGCAAATGGAAGGCGATCTGAAGAACGCCATGCTGTGGAACGAGCGCACAATCGAAACGCTCGGACGAGCCATGGAAAACATGAAGAAGCCGAAGAAAAGCTTGATGGCCAAAGCGATGTCGGCTCAAAGCGGAAACTATGTCGGGCAAGTAGCGATGCAAGTCGGCGCGGCATATTTCGGCAACGCGAATATCTGTTTTCAACAAAACAACAAACGTCAGGCGAAAGAGAATTATCGCAAGGCGATCGAGTATTTGAATCAATCACCCGACTCACCGCAAAAGGCAGAGATATTGAAGGTCGCCAAAGATCAAATGGCGCAACTCAAGCACTCATAAACTCTATTTTTGCTCTGCTGCAAAAACGTTCTGGAAGTCGTCCTTGATGCTGACTACTTTCCAGCCACGTTCGCTTGCTTTTTGCAATGCTTTTTCTGCGCCGGTATCGTATTTATACTCGCGCACTTCGTCATCGTGATGCAATAAGATTCCCAGAGACGGACCTTTTCTGTCGGTGCAATACATCAGCATTTCGATGTCACCGTCGGAATTGCCGACGGCGATGAGAGGACGTTTTCCAATGTGCTCATCAATCATGATTGGTTTGAAAGGACCGACATTATAGACGTGCATTACAGGACGACTGACGACAACCGACTTGCCGTCTTTCACTACAAACTCGCGTTTCAGACTGCTGCCGATCACTTGCTCGGCAGGAATTCCGTACGCGCTGTTAGAGTACAGGCGAATAAAATCAGCGCCGGCGCCGGAACAAATGAAAGTCTTAAACCCATTGGCGCGCAAATAAGTCAGCAATTCGACCATTGGCTCGTATTTCAATTGCATGTATGGACGATTAAAACGTTTGTGCTTCGCATCAACAAGCCATTGCCCTGCAAGCGGCTGCAATTCTTCCGCCGACAGTTCACTCTGACAAGCCGCAATCAGCCTTGTCGCTTCTTTCCCGCGCAGTCCGGCAATTGCAGAGTCTTCAGTAGTGAGAAAGGGTTTGATGGCAGCGTCTTCACTCCATTCCGGATGGTCTTTTTGCCGGGCAACAGCACTGTCTCGGGCGAAAATTACTTGAAAGTAAGCAGGTTTTTCACACAGCAGAGTGCCATCATTGTCGAAAACGGCGATGCGATCTTCGACAGGGACAAAATCTTTGCTTTTAGGGTTGCTGACGCGCTGCACGAAGTCAAGAATATCTTGCTTGAGCTTATTATCTTTCCAGCTTCCAAGCACTTTTTCGCTGGCTACTCGCTGCGGTGTTTCGCGCCCGAAAACGTTGCTGCAGCCGGTGCTCATAACTAATGAGGCGGCTAAAGTCGCACTCAAAGCCAGTGACAGTGGGGCAGAGTTTTTCTTGAGCATGCTTGCAACTCCTCAATGGACTTGTAGCCTAAAATGGCAGCCGAAAATGGTAGCCGAAAATGGTAGCCGAAAATGGTTTATAGAATAGCCGATTATTCGCGCTAGTCCGGCAAATGTTTTCGACTGTACTCAACTCTTATTGGCGTGTCTCGTGATAGACTCCCCACATGCTACCGGTTGAGCAATCCTGCTATTGGCTGGCGTCGCGCCAGGGATATACGCCGTCCGCACGCTTGTCGGAACGGATCGATGCCGACTATGCTGTTGTTGGCGCAGGTTTCACGGGACTGTGGACCGCGCTTTTCTTGAAACAACTCGAGCCGAATGCGCATGTGGTCGTTGTTGAAAGCTCAGTCGCCGGTTATGGAGCCAGCGGAAGAAACGCCGGTATTGTCAGCAATTCAATCGATCATTCTCATGCCCTGGCAATTTCTCATTTCGGCAAACCTGAAGCTGAAAGATTGGCGAAAATTGGAATTCAAAACATAGACGAGTTGGAAGCATTTTCGCTCGATTGCGATTTTGAGCGAACCGGGCAATTACAAGTTGCACTCAAACCAAGTCACCTCGAAGATTGCAAACACAACTTGAACGTTGCTGGAGAAATCGGGCTGCCGGGCTATCGGATGCTAACTCAAGAAGAGATGCAATTGGAAGTCAATTCACCGCTGTACCTCGGAGGTCTGTTCGTTCCCGGTGGTGGCATTTTAAATCCGATCAAATTGGTTGATCGGATTGTTTCCGAAATGAAAAAACTCGGTGTCGAGCTTTATGAAAAGACTCGAGTTCTTCAAGTAGGCGATGGCGTGCTTTTGTGTGAGCACGGAGAGATTTCCGCCAGGAAGATTGTGATGGCGACGGATGCATACACGCACCACCTCTTGCCCGAGTTGTTGTGGCGATTCATTCCTTTGTATGACTATATTTTGGTTAGCGAACCTTTGACTGCAGAACAAAAGGAGCAGATTCGCTGGCACCACCGGCAGGGCATGGTCGACGGCAGAACATTTTTCAATTATTATCGCCTGACTGCAGACGAGAGAATTCTTTGGGGTACCAGTGAGGCGGTTTACTATCCGCCAAATAGAGTTGATGAATCCTGCGATCATTCCGAGCATCACTATAAAACCCTGAAAGAGAGTTTTGATCGTCACTTTCCTTATCTTGCCGGAATGAACTTTCCTTATGGCTGGGGCGGTCCCATCGCATCGACAACTAGACTGACACCATTTTTTGGAACCTTGAACGGTGGAAGAGTGATCTATGGATTGGGCTACACTGGGCACGGTATAGGCACCACACGTCTTGCGGGAAAAATCATGGCTCATCTTGCTCTTTCAAGAGAAAGCGAGCTATTGACACTAAAAATGGTGACAGACAAGCCTTTTCCCTATCCGCCCGAACCGATCAGAGGAATGTCAGTGAACGCAGTAACTCGTTCACTTCAGAAAGTCGATGCAGGAGAAAGTCCGAGTATCTTGTTGCGTCTTTTGGACAAGATGGGAATTGGGTTTTCCAGTTAAACTTTTCAGTTCAGAACAGACCTGTTGGTGGGACATGCGCATTCGAGCCGGCCATGTTGCCTGACGGTGGGCTGTCTTGTTTGTATTTGGGTTTTTCTGCCGCCAGATCATCCAATACCATGTTGTCGAGAATTCTCTTGCGGACCTCATGGTAATCCTCAGATTCCATGCCTTTTACCACAAGCACTGTGCAATCCGCATGGTTGGAAATGTGTCTGGATACACTGCCAATCACCAGATTCGCAATACCTGTTCGACCGTGTGCGCCCATAACAATCAGATCGGCAGGCCAATTGTGAGCGCCTTTCAAAATAGTTTCTTTTGCAGCACCGTCTACGGTGCCACGCGTAATTTCCTTGGCGTTGCCGCCCTCTTGCAAATGTGCTGCCCATTTTTCGAGTAAGATCTCAATGAGCATTTTTTCTGCGTGATAAGTGAGCAAATGATCGGATGCTGATTTGACGCTTTCCATTGCTGATTCGTGCAGCGGTTCCGTTACGGATAGGAGCGCGATATGAGATTGCTTCAGCCAGCTTTGCCATTGCAGCCACTGAACTGCTGCTGCGCTATGCTCAGAGTCATCGACCGGAAACAGCACATTCACGCCTGAGTCAGGTGAAGATTTAGCCAGATTACCGCGAACTATTGCTACGGGACATGGTGCCTTCTCGAGTATAGATTGGGAAACACTGCCGAGGAGTAGTGTGTCTACTGCGGTCTTTTTGCGACTGCCGGTGACGATAAGATTGGGGTGAAACGTGTCGGCAAATGACAGTATCGCTTCGACAGGATCTCCAACCAGGACTTCCGAACTGATACTAACATTCTGCAAGTCACGTGCTGTCTCTTCGGCAATTCCTGAAAGAACGTGCGCAACATTCTCCGTGTCACAATCGTTCCCCTTTCCAAACGCGTGCATAACATAGTTCACCACGCCGCGATCGCAGGGCAGTACATGCACCAGTTTGATCCAGGTGCCGGCCGGCCAGTGGAATGAAAGCAAAAAATTCAGCGTAGAACTGGAATGTTCAGATCCATCCAGTGCAGCGATGATTTTCAATTCTATTCTCCAATTTTGGAATTATGCCTTTGCAGAGACGACATCGCCAAGCTTCTGTTCCTTCATCACGGCTTGAAGAGATTCTTCCAGCATCTTCAAGAAATGGTCGAGTTGCTCATACGTTATCACCAGCGGCGGTTCTATACGCAGCACGCGGGCATTGATGTAAGTACCTGAAATGAGAATATCTCGACCAAATAATTCTTTGGCGACTGCATAGCCCAGGTCATTGTTGGTGAACTCCATGCCGAGCATCAGGCCGACTCCGCGTGCACCGCTCATGACTTTTGGATACTTCGCTGCCAGGTCATTTAACTTGGGCAGCAAATAATCTCCTTTCTCTTTGGCCTTATCGATCAGCCCCTCATTCAGCAAGACCGAGATGGTGGCAATAGCCGCAGCGCAAGCCATGGGGTTGCCACCGAAAGTGGTGGTATGCAGGAAGGGGTTTTCAATATACTTCTTCCAGGTCTTTTCAGTGCCGACGCAAGCACCAATCGGCATGACACCACCGCCAAATCCTTTGCCCAGCGCCATCAAGTCTGGTGTGACGTCATCGTATTCGCAGTAGAACATTTTGCCGGTCCTGCCCATGCCGCACTGAATTTCATCGAATATCAGCATGGCGCCGTATTTCTCGCAAAGCTCTTTTGCTGCTTTCAAATATCCGGGTGGTGCGACGTTGATACCGCCTTCGCCTTGTATAGGCTCTACAACGAATGCAGCAACGCGATCACCGGAAAAATCACAACTTTCCATAATAACTTTCAGCGCTTGCAGATCGCCGAATGGAACGTGCGACCAGTTGAGCAACGGTAAGAAGGGCTCTCTAAAAACCGCCTTTGATGTTCCACCTAACGAACCGAGGCTCTTGCCGTGGAAACCCCCTATAGTGCCGATAAAATGGTGGCGACCTGTGGCGAGCATCGCCATTTTCAAACAGCCTTCGATCGATTCGGTTCCTGAATTGGTGAAGAACGCGTATTTGAGATCACCGGGCGTAATCAGTGCTACCAGATGTGCCAGATAAGTACGCAAGGGATCGATCAATTCTTGCGAGTGAATCGCTTGCTTGTCCAGCTGATCGCGCACTGCTTTCACAACGACCGGGTGCCTGTGTCCGACGCTGTAAATTCCGAAACCGCCCAGCATGTCGAGAAATTCTTTGCCGTTGATGTCGCGGAAAACAGCGCCTTCGTCTTCCCACTCGACCGAGATCGGAAGAG
>PNKB01000072.1 GCA_013997645.1 Cyanobacteria bacterium PR.3.49 | reverse complement strand
TTTCACTCCCCAGCGCATGATGCGGTACATCCGCTCTCGCGCTCGCCTTGCCACGGACGAAGATATCGAGGATATCCTTCAGAACGCCATGGTTCTGGTTTGCCAGCATTTCGACCCGAGCCACCCAGACGCCAACCTATCCTTATATTGTTTGGGCGCCTGCAACAAGGCGATCGCTCAAAACCTGGAGCGCTATCACAAGGTCATCCTGAAAAAACGGGATCCGGACGCCAAAAACAAGCCTCGCGTGGCGCCTGTGGCAGTTTCAAGGTCTGAGTCCGAAATGGACGGGCAGGCTATGAAGGTGACGGGGCTTGCTCCCGGGAAATCTTTTGACGAGACGCCGGGCAATTCTTCCCAATGGCGCACAACTTCCCTGGATTCCATGTTCGACGAAGATGACGGCAGAAATCCCGAGGACGTCATGGGCTGGGAGCTCTCAGTCCTTTCTGGCGATTCTGAGACATCCGACCCTGCGGTTAAGGCCTTAATTAATGATCTTATAGAACAGATTTTGGCCGAGCTGCCGTCCCAATTGCACCGTACCTGCTTCCTTTTGAAGTATGTGGAAGGTCATAAAAGAGAAGATTTGATTTCGTGTCTAAAAATGGACCCCAAGAGTATAGATACGGTCGACAAGAAGATCGTCCGAACGCTGAAAGCATTCAAAGAAAAACTCGACAGGGACGAAGCACGAATCTAGGAGATGACAATGAATACGCTTCAAGACAAACTGGCAAAGATTCTTTCTATAAAGGATGAGCGTGTGTGCGCTGAGACCTTTGAGTCTTTCTGTCAGGAGCATGCGGATGTTCTGCCGATGCCCGGCGAAAACAGCATGTTCGACAAGGCAATGTGGGCTGCATCGAAGCACACTTCCCTGTCGAAGAAGGACGAAGCGATCCTGAAGCGTGTGACCGGACGTCTCATTGCCGAGAGCAAAGAATCTGTTGTTAAGCCTGTTATGGCAGCTGCTCAATCGACAGTGCTCAAGCTCAAAGATCTTGTCGGCGGTACGAAGGAAGCGGCAATCGGCACGTGGCAAGACATGCTGGCTGCTATGCAATGGCAACAGATGGTCCCGGCTGGCGCGATGCGGGGTGTAGGAACTCAATTGGTTTCGCTTGGCACTTTCCAAAAACAAATCGAGGATGCCACTGTTCAAGTCAATTTGGGTTGGTTAGTGGATAAAGATCAATTGCGTGTTCTTCTTCAAGCTAAAGACAAAGAAGAGAATGCTCTTGCCGATGTGGAAGTCAGAGTCACAGAGATGGAACGTGGCGTCGTTTTTTCTCGCAAGACAAATGAAGACGGTTCGGTTGTAGCACCCAGCGTGCAGGTCGGACCGGGTCAATACCAGATCCAAGTGATCTGGCTTGACAAGGTCGTGGAAACACCGTTCTTTAAAATCTAAAGACGTTTCTTAGATCTAGATTCTCAGTCCCATCTACCTCGGCAGCAGATGAGACTAGATAGCGGGTCCCCGGATAAAACCGGGGACTTTGCCTTTTGGCGAAATTGTTCATCAGATACATGTAATCGTAAAGCTCTTACATTAGGTGTTAAGCTTTGCCAACCAAAAGTGTTCTCAATGAAACATTCGACATTGACTAGCAATGGAAACGGACACTGACAATTCGCAGCCAAACGAATCAACACCCCAAAAAAATAACAGTCGGGGATTGAGCTTTCGCAAGCTGGCGGTGTTCGTCACTGCAACTCTTGTATTGATCGGCGTTGCCCTTTTTCTTCTTGATCGATTTTTCATCCCTTATCTCGAGGATGGAAACAGTTTGGTTTCGAGAGCCTGGAAGGAGGACACCTGGAAAATTGCGCAGATGTCTTACCAGCGGTGGAACAGCCCCAACGGTTGTTCCATCCTTCAATCAAATGGCATTCCAGTCCCTGAAAACAAGACACGATCGAGAAGAATTCTCGTAGCCGGAGACTCTTTCGGAGCTGCTTTCGGGCTGGTGAACGTCAACGAAGTTTGGTGGCGGGCTCTGCAGCGTGAGTTGATCCGGCGTGGTTACAACGATGTTGAAATCATAGGAATCAGCAGCGGACACCTGGGATCTACTGCCGGTCAAATAGAACAAATCGAGCGCTGGGCCCCCAAGTATCATCCTGATGCGGTGCTTTTCGGCTATGTCGTCGATGATTCGGAAGAGCTGGATGGTGGAAACTACATCGTTCCGCACCTCACACGTTATGACCCGGATGCCACAGAAAGAGTGATTCGAAGAGTGGCCCGCTCTGTTGTGCCAAACATTGCCGAGGTGTATATAAGCCGTCAGGACAGGCAAGAAAACAGCAAATTATCAGGTCCTGATCACGGTTATGATTACGATCAGCGCGAACTGGAATTGCTCAAGGGCAAGAACATCGAGCGATATCAAAAGACTCTCGACCGCATGAGCAGCTTGTTCAAGCAATGGAACCTGCCGTGCTACGTAATCACACTTCCCTGCGTGGCAGGCTTCTATCCCGAATTCGATCTGACTCGCAACAGTGCTGAATATGTAGAGCACGTGCACGACTATTACAAGCAGCGCTACGACTCGATTGCGCCGTATTTCGCCAGGGCCAATCTGCCTTTTATCAATTTGATTGAACCATATATAGCAATGCTCAAATCGGAGCCTCAAATGAAAGGCGCCAACAGCGTTGCCGTACTCTGTGCAACTCCTGCAGACGGGCACCCGAGTAATTTGGTCACGCACTTTTATGCGAATGAAGTGGCAGATTTTCTGGAGAAGAAAAATCCGTCTTTGCTCGGCAAAAGGTCGAATGTTGTAAAAAAGTTTCCGCTCAAAATCAATGATTGGATGCCGCCCAATACAAACCTCTTCCGTATTTCCGATGGAAACTACGTTTTCTTGATGCCTGCACAGCCTGCCGGACAACTTTTCATGCCGGTGAGGCAGCCGCATGTTCAATTGAATTTCGAGATGCCCACTGAATTGAAGACCTTACGCCTGCGCGGGCCGGGGCTCAAGCAAAGCACAGTCTGGCTTACTTCAGAAGATCCAGAAGACGGCTACGACAGGCGAATTCTTCATAAGCTGGACACGAAGAAAGGAAACGACGTCAGCTGGACCCTGCCTGCCGGCGGGTGGTCCGAACACGTAAACACCGTCAAGATTTCCGCTATTGTGAAAGGTCCGGACAATCGCATTATCATTACTTTTTAATCCGTGATATTTTGCCTCAAGAAAGTGATGCCCAGCCTGCATCCGGGAATGAAGACATAGTAGTCTGAAGGAATCTGGTACCCCGGCCTTGCGTGTTGTACTGGAGGCAGATGGAAAGGGATCTTGTCGAGCGCCCTATCGGAGAATGGCTTGTCGAATGGGGCTTAATCACTGAAAAGCAGCTGCAAGTTGCTTTGAGTGACTCGCGCACGCATTTGTTACCGGTGGGAATGTGTCTTGTTTTGCGAGAGCAAATCGACCCCGAAGTAATCCAGTCGGCAGTTATCGGACAATCTTATTTGCGTGACGGCACGCTCAAAACCATTGATGCATCGAATGCAATGACCCTGGTCAAACGCAAGCATGTCTCGCTGGGAGTGGCGTTCAACTTGTTGGGCATCCAGCCCGAACCGCTGCCACGCAATCGGCTGGGCGATCTTCTCTCGGCCACAGGCGCCATCTCCAGTACCGAATTGAAATTTGTTCTCAATCTTGCCAAAGCGACTGGCTTGCCGCTGGGCCGCATTTTGCTCAATCACGGCAGCATCACTCAGGATCTGATTCTTTTTTCTCTTTCTCTGCAATCCAGAATTCGCAGTTGCGAGATCGACCGCAACACAGCCATCGACAATCTCTGCAAATATGTCGAGGATGGTGCGAGAAACTCGATTATGGCCGGCATCGGCCTGCATGCCGAAACTCTGACCGGCTGCTTGCTTGTGAAGTCCGGCGTTATCTCAGAAGTGAGCATTAAGGACGCTTTGAGTGCCAGCTCCAGCCAGGGGTCCAGGTTAGGCGAAGTGTTGGTGGGCAAAGGCATTGTTCGTCAAGAAATGATGGATTCTACTCTGGAAGTGCAAAAGCTGATCAGATCTCATAAATTCACTATTCCTCAGGGATTGAGCGTTTTGCGCAATGTTCATGCGGCGCAACGACGTGAAGAAAAACGCTCCGAATCCAGCAATCACGGGCATAGAACAAAGCCTCTAGTAATGTCCTTTTATCGTTATCTGAAATTGACTAGGGCTCTGCCCGAAGTCATACTGCGCGCCGGCTCCAATCAGGACGCGTTGACTCGTGAATCTGTTCAAAGCGAAATGGAGATGACCTGGCAGGAATTGCGTGCCGTCTCTTCTCTTGCAGAGCCCGTTCATCCTTGTCTTCCGGATGATGTGCGCTCACTTTTGCAACGTTGCGGATTTATTTCGGACGAACAATTAGTTATAGCTCAGCGAGCTGCATATACTTACAAGCTTGTCCTCGACCAGGTTATGTCCATCGAGCAAGCATTGATTGAATTTCATCGACTAAAAATAGAAGAAGCGCAGCCGAGAGACTGGACGGGCACATTCCCTAACCTGTCAGCCATTTAGACAGTGAAGGTGTTTTGCTTTTCTACTTTGGATAGGCGAAGAAGCGATCAGCTACTTCGTGAATTACTACTTTGGGTTTCAACTTCTCGACAATCTCGCAGTTCACATAGGGCTCTTCGCAGGAAGTCAAATCACTAAAAGAATGCTGCAAGTATCTTAGCAAGTACTGCCCGAAAGAGTCGCAGAATAGGATAGCTTCTGGCAGTGCAGGATTGCTTCTATTGGCAAATTTGACTATCGAATGATTACCCGATTTTTCCATGATTGGTTTTTTGTCTTCAAGTTGCAGACGAATATCTCTGCTGCGTTCGGTGATTATCGACCCTACCGCCAGCATTCTTGCTAGATCAGCCGTCTTATGTAAAACCGGTGTTTCCTGAATCTTGGCTGACCTGATTACATTCATCGCAGGAAACTCCTTACTCAATCTTTCTTCGATTGTTTTCGATGCTACCAGCGCACCATGCCAATTCCAGTGTGTATCTCTTTTGAAATAGTTCGGATTCTCACTTCCGTTGCCGGCTAGATGTTCCGTCAAGTCAAGCACTGGCATTCCCTCAGCCGACAAGACTTTCAAGACTTGATTCATGCGAACTCTATTCCAATTTTGCGCCAGATCAGCTTTTAAAAAAGTCGAACAAGCTGCCGATTTTCCAGGCACGACTACGAGCAGATACTTGGTTCCGCGGCGTTTGAGTTCTCTGTATGGTGCGAGAAATTTCTCGGTTACTTCTTTGAGTTGAGGTTGAGTGTATGCAACAACTTTATCGGGAAGACCTTGATTGATGTCGTCTTCAAAGAAGAGATATTGTCTTTCACCGATGACTACATTCTTCGCACCCGATACGTTCCAGAGCTTTAATTTGAGTAAGTTGCGCAGCATGATGGTCCGTTCGCGCAAGGCAATTCGGTCATTGAAAAAATACTCAAACTCGAATGGAAACGCTTTTAGGTTGCGCATATTGAGCGATTGAGGATCATCCAAACTAAGGCGAGGAAGAGGGGCTCTTTGGCGAGACTCAAACTCGTTTATCGCATTCTGAGGCATAAGAAATGATGCGACGCCTACAGCGGACAGCGTGCCGATGAAAATCAAATTTATAGCGTTGTCGAATGCACTTTTCATATCAGAAGTGAAAATAGATGAATGGGTTGTAGGAGCCGGCACTGACTTCAGCTATCGCCAGACACAGGACTGAGAGCAAGAAAATGGTTTGCCCAGTCTTAACTAGAAGAGGATCGATGAATTGAATCGTCTTGCTTTTGCAGAATTGCAAAACGGGCGTAGATACTATCGCTCCAAGGAATAACAAGACGACCAATTCCGAAGTGAGAAAGCGCGAGAGCTCGGGTGCACCAAGGGCAGCAGGCTGCCATGTCCACATTGCACGCAAATGAGCGAATGCTTTTTCCAGGCTTTCCGAGCGAAAAAACACCCAGCCGACAATAACAACCAAGAGAGTGTAAACATGGCGAAACGGCTGATCCAGCCGGTTTAAAAAGCTTGCCAAACCAATGCGTTCAAGGGAAAGAAAAAATCCGTGAAAAAGCCCCCAGGCAATGAATGTCCAATTGGCTCCATGCCAGAGACCGCAGAGGAGAAAAACAATTAAAAGATTAGCCGCTGTGCGAGCGTGTCCGTGCTGGTTTCCGCCCATAGGAATATAGACATAGTCTCGAAACCAACCTGAAAGAGTAATGTGCCACCTCTGCCAGAACTCCCTTACGGTTTGCGAAATGTAGGGATAGTTGAAATTCTCCGGAAAGGTAAAGCCGAACATGTGCGCCAACCCGATCGCCATGTCCGAATATCCAGAGAAATCGAAATAGAGCTGCAAAGTGTATGCGATCGCGCCCAGCCACGCTACATCCGGATTGAGAAACTTAGAGTCCAGCGCGAAAATGGCATCGGCAGGAACTGCAAAAGAGTTTGCCAGGATCATTTTTTTTCCCAAGCCAATAAGAAAGCGGCGAACACCGAGGGCAAACTTTTCCGAATTGACCTGACGGGTAGTAAATTGATCGCATATCTGGCTGAAGCGAATAATTGGACCGGCTATTAATTGCGGAAACAAAGCTATGTACAGCGCCATCTTGATGGGATCTTTCTGAGCTTTGGCGCGCCCTCGATGGATGTCGACTAGATAAGAAATACAGTGAAAGACGAAAAAGGAAATTCCCAGCGGCAGTGCGTGCTGTTTCACCGCTAATAGTGGCAAAGATATGTCCTTTGCCAAACCATTCCAGATTTCCGTGAAGAAAAAGGCATACTTGAAGCGGAGCAATGCTGCCAGATTGGCCGCGCAGGCCGTAAGAAGAATGATGCGTTTCGTTGCCGGTTGGTTGCAGCGCTCAATAGCAATCGCCGAAATGTAATTGACTAAGATGAGAAGCCCTATAATCCAGGCATGCGAGAGTTCTCCCCAGATGTAGAAAACCACACTGGCTAGGAGCAAAACTAAATTACGCAACAATGTACTGCGAGCCGTGAAATAAAGAAGGAGAACGGCAGGCAGGAAAACGAACAGGAATGTCGCGGACGTAAATAACATGGCATGATGTTAACAAGGACTTGCCAATAGTTCTGCTGTGCCTAATTAAGGTTTGGCAGGAGATCGAAAGCGTTGTCTGGCACACTCGGAGTGGCAAGAGCAACCAGTCTTTAAACGTACTTTATATATTGGATGTCTTGACTTGCTAAACTACCGACTTCGACCCGCGCTTGCGCCTGTCCAGCGGACAGTTTCGAAGTTCATACGAGTCAAGTTCTATGATTGCAGAATCGAAGGTCCAGCAAAGAAAAGCGCTTGAGCAATATCCTCAGCCGGCTTCTGCGCAGACAAAAACAAGAAGATTGCAAGAGTTCAGCGCTTTTGCCGCTGTCTTTGTCATAGCTTTTGTCGCCTGCTTTTCTCACAATGTGCTCGAGCCGAACACCAAGACTTTCTATTTTGCCGATTCCAGAAATTATCTGGCTTCCACCGCTAATTTCAGCACCATGTTTCTCGATGCCTTCAAAGGCAAAAGTCCGGCTGAATTGATGAATGATCCGGCTGTTAGAGGCAGAATTGAGATTGATGGCCCGATACTGGCATCGCTTTTTGGCGCTGTGTTTGCCTTTATGGGACGCATTCCGCAGGCCGACGACTGGAAAATATTCATTGCAGTCAACTCCGTGCTGCATGCCTTGAGCTCGGTTTGCATCAGCTTGCTCGTCTATCGCATTGTGCCGAGTCTGCGTTACACCGTGGCGGCAGGAATTGCTTTTGCATTGTTCCCGCCAGCTTTAATTGCTGCCGGAAGAGTAATGACCGAAACTCTCAGCAATTTGCTGATTGTCAGCTTCCTTTGCACGCTCAGTATAAGTGTTAAGCGGCCGCTCTGGGGAATTGCCACCGGTTTCATTTGCGGTGTTTCATTTATCAATCGCGCTCTTCTGGTACCACCAGTGGTAGCAAGCATTGGGCTGATTTTCTTTCAGAAGAAAATGAAGCCGGTTACTTTAGCACTGATAGCTGCGACTTTTATTGCCGTTCTTTTGCCCTGGGCGCTCTTCTCCTCAGCTTATTTGGGCCGAACGATGCTGACTACGGAAAGATGCGCCGTGCTCAATGCCGTCAATGGATTTGATCCAGAGACTGACGGATTTCAAAATACCGACGGCGGCTACAGAGACGTTATGGGGGCTAATCAGAGTCCGTTAACAGTGATGTACGGCATGATTGCGGCGCATCCTCAGGAAAGTGCGTTGCTGTTAGCCAAGAAATTGTCCCGATTTTACGGTCATCCCTTCAATGACTTCCGCCATCGCTGCCTGGGGCTCAGCCCCGTAGCCATTATGTACGTGCAATGGGCGTATCTCTTCATGGGCTTGCTCGGTACCGCGATGTTCGTTTTTGGTGGATGGCGCAGGCTGTCAGAGAATGCGCGTTTGTTGTGCATCTCCTCACTGTTCTATCTCGGACTGATGCAGTGCTTTTTCATGTTCGAAGCGACTGCACGTCCGGGCTTTACAAGCTTTCCGATAATAACGGTTTTCGGAGTGGTCGGTGTTTTTTTGTCGATGGATGCCCTGAAAGAACGCCGCTATACACGTGCAGTTCTGTCAATAGTCGGCGCTTTTCTCCTGGCATGCCTGGTCGTTTCCAGTGAGAAACTGGTCGCTGCAGTGCCAAAGGATGAAATCGTTAGTCTGGCTGCCGGTGAGACTGCCCGTTGCAGCTTAAAATTGAGTGAGAAACTCACTCGTTCTTTTGCCGGTAAAGAGATTGCTCTTTTGCTCATTGACGGAGACCGAGGGCTGGAGAATGCCGCGGTGACCGTTAACGGCAAGCAGATTGACAGTCCTATTTTGCCGCTCAACAGTCTGGATTCGCTGCGATTCAGAAACTACAACATTTTAAGAGAATGCGCATACGGGCTCGGCGTGAGCATCTCGGACATCAGGCAGTGGAGAGCGGCCGTAATTCCAGTGCAGTATTTGAAACCCGGAAGTGAAAACACATTTGCCGTGACTGCTGAGAAGGTCGGTGCCTCAATCTATGTAGATGCCGAGCCTGAGAAGCGCCGCCATCTGGACACCAAACTGGTAAGCGTGAATCGCTTGTTGAATCAGTCTTCGGGCTATGAGAACAGACCTTTTGATTCTGTCCTCAGCGCAAAAACAAACAAGCGTTTCGACCTTATATCCGGTTTGAATCAAAATCATTCTGCTCAGCCGCTAGGCAAGGCACTGAGAATGCACCTTGCTGTCAGTCACCGAAACCCTTCTACCATCGGCTTGAGCGAGACCAATTCTCAAGACTCCGGTTTGTCTTTTTCGCTCAAGCAAGAAGACTTTCCGCTGCTGATGCGAGTTGCTAAAACCGACGAGGTGCAAGTGAGCAAATACATTCTTGCTCATTCGATTACCGGGATCAGTGTAAAAGTTCCGCCCTTCCGTCAATCCACACACGTTCGGGTGCGACTTAGCGGGGAATTCAAAGCGGACAAAGACGGCTCTCCTGCCGGAATTGCGATCACCACTGCCGACCAGGGAGGGCTACCCTGGCTGCTGCCGAATGTGCCTTTTGCCGTCCCGGCGCACAAACAGTGGAGCCGTTTCCAGGTTCAAGACGTTGTTCCGGTCAACATTTACGCCAAGCCAATCAGTGTGATTGCGCTCGGATTTTATCCCGGACCGTGGCCTGAAGCGAGCGGCGTCGGCCCGTCGGTGGCTCGCGGCAAAATCAACTTCAGAAATCTCAAGCTGGATGTCGAGCCGTATTCCGCCATTGATTTGGGCGGAGCTGACCTGATGGTCTACTGATTTTGAATCTGACGCATCGATTTTATTATGCGTGACGTCTGTGCTGCCAGCCGTTCGAATGCGCGTGGCGCATGCAGGCTTCGTCTTTGGAGTGCATTCTCAGCAATTCCAGTCCGATGATTTCGACCTCGTGTGTGCCCAATCTGGCGCACTCCGATTGGAAAGCCAGGATATTGGAAGCGCTTGTGTGATCGACGAGCCCTACCGACGGTGCGAAATACAGTTTGACTTGCGTGCAATTGCTGGGAATTTTTTCCAATTCCTTTTGAACATGCAGAGCATTGAAGCAAACAACCGGTCCGTTGAAACGGATTTTGTGCACGTCGCCTTGCGTATCGTGCAGGCTGACGGGATTGCGGAAGAGTTTCACAAATTCCAGCCAGAGTGTTTTCACCGTGACCGGTCCATGCCCATGGTGTCTTTCCAGTGTGCTTTGCAGCGAGTATACCCATGCCATCACGAGCTTGGCTACCATGCCGTAAATCAAGCCCCAAAGCAGATCCGTGTAGAGAGTGACTGCAATGGTTGAAGCGAAAAGGAAGAGCTGTTCTTTACCGACCGACGCTGCGTAAAACCATTTTTTCGGTTCGCAGAGTTTGTAGCCGATATGAATAAGGACAGCTGCCAGTGCCGAAAGCGGAATCATGTTGATGAGCTCGCGGGCAATCAACAAGTAGCAGATAAGAAACATGGCATTATAGAAGTTTGCCCAGAGCGTTTTTCCGCCCGAGAGAATATTCGTCGTGCTCTTAATTCCGCCCGGAATGATGGTCAATCCGCCCGCCAGGCTGGAGCAGATGTTGGACATGCCCATGGCGAAAAGCGTGCGGTCCGGATTGGACTTTCTGTGGTGCGGATCGATTCTGTCGACTGCCATGATTGTAGCGAGCGATTCGAATCCGTCGATGAGAGTCAGAGTGAGAACGCAACCGGCGATGGTCCACCACATGCTCGCGTCTGAGAAAAGACCCACGAAGTTGGGCATGACGATGCCGTGCTTGAGCGGCTCTGCTGGAATATTGATCAGGAATTTTGCATCCAGATTGAAGGCCTGACCTAGCAATGCGCCCACAATCACGGCAACCAGTTGTGGCGGCACCATGCGCAGCTTGGTCTTATTCAGCAGCTTGCCGAAGGTGAAAAGAATAATTAAACAGACAACGCCGATAAAGAGAACGGCAGCGTTTGACTGCATAAGGTTGGAAGGAGCTTCTGCCATCAAACCGAAGAATTCGTGAGCGTGTCCTTTGTGCCCGACTAGTGCCGGGATTTGTTTGGCGATGATCATCAAACCGATTGACGCAAGCATGGCTTCCACTGCGATAACAGGAAACATGGCGCTGAAACGAGCGGCTTTCAAATGACTGAGGATGAGTTGCAGAACACCGGCCATCGTGATCACGCCCAGAACCAGCGTGTAGCCGTTTTCCATATTGCCGTGACCGAGAGCCATGATGCAGGCCATGACGGCAGGGGCGAGACCAGCTGCCGGACCACTGATTGTGCAGTAGGCACCACCGAAGAAAGGAAAGACAAGGCCGGCGATGATCGCGGAAACCAGTCCGCAGACGGGCGGTGCGCCCGATGCGATGGCAATTCCCAGTGATAGGGGGACTGATACGAGCGAAACAATCAATCCTGAAGTCAGGTCTTGTTTCCAGTATTTCAGTCCCTTGATGCCATTCTCAGGCTTCTCGGCAGCCTTTATAGATTGGGGCGATTTGGGCGTTACCTTAACTACTGTGGTTTCCATAATCTCGATTCCAATGCAAGTTGAGGGAAGCCGTCTCCATATATGAATATGGGAGGCTCTGCACTTCGGTACTTAGTTCAGGAGGAGCAAAGCCAAAAGGCTGGCTTGGTTCATGGACAATCTAACAATAGGATGTAATCGTCTTGTGATCGCGATGTGACGGTTTTGTGATCAAAGCGATTTCTTGTCGTAGAAATCCCACTAAAGCGTCGAGATTTAAGGTCTGGAAGAACTGTTTAAGCCAGGGGAATGGTCACTTTGAAGGTGCTTCCGCGACCCACCTCGCTGGTGACTGTGATGTTTCCTTTGTGTGATTCCACCACTGCCTTTACGATTGATAGCCCAAGACCCGCACCGCCGGCGGCTCTTGCTCTGGCTTTGTCGACTCGGTAGAAACGATCGAAAACATGATCGATACTTTCCGGCGGAATTCCTATGCCTGTATCGCTGACTTTGATAGCGAGATTGCGCCCTTCTACTTCTGACCAAAGAATAATGCTTCCACCTGCGTCAGTGTAACGAAGTGCGTTACTTGCCAGGTTTGTCACCATCCTTCTCAAGAATTCCAGATTGCCCATTACCTCCAATTCAGATACTGCGCCCAGCTTGAAGTGGATGTCCCTGCTTTTCGCCAGGGTGTTGAAGTCATCGCAAACGTCCTCCAGAAGCTTCTTGACACTGACCGGTGCCATCACGTAGTGAGAAATGGGATTCTCTACACGGGCAAGAAAGATCAAGTCGGATGCCAGCTCGCTCATTCTGGCGCTGGCTTTGGCGATGATTTCGGTCAGGTCTTCTTTGACGTTGTTCTCTTTGAGAATCTCGCCTAGAGCCTCGAGACTGGCTTCAATGATGGCAATCGGCGTGTTCAATTCATGACCGGCATCGGCGACAAAACGCCTGGTCAGTTGCATGGCTTGCTCGGCCGGCTTCAGGGCGATACCTGAAAATATGTAACCTGCCACTGCCACCAGTGCTCCCAGAAAAGGCATGGCGACGATGGTTGCATAGATGGCCAGCTCGCAGGCTTCGTCATTTTTTATGGTGCTGACTTGCACTTGCAGATAGCCGCTTTCTTTGCCGGCCGTTTTTATCAATTCGTTTACCGAACGGACTTTCTTTATTGATGAACGCTCCCTCTCCTCAAGCCGACCTCTGCCCAGCCTGTCGATGCCCTGATCGCCGTATTTTTCCAGGAGCCGTTTGTCCTTGTCGAAAAGTTGAACGGTAGCCGTCACCATTGAGTTGGCTTCCTTGGCGCGTTTTGCCCAATCTCTTAAAGTTGGAACACCATTTTCAATCTTTATTGACGGGCGTATTTCAGACGCTAAATCGGAAAGCAATGATTGATTGGAGCGAACCAGACTGGCGGAAAACAGCACGTAAAAGGCGGTGGCGCCAATTAAGTGCAGAACGAGAACCAGACACATAAAGTAAAGCGCGAGCTTTACTCGCATCTGATTAAGCATCTTCGATCCCCAGTTTGTAGCCCACTCCGTGGACAGTGAGAATCACGGAAGGCTCACCTTCTGCATCCAGCTTCTTGCGCAATCTTGTGACATGACCGCGCACAGTATCGTAATGCGCATTGGTTTCCATCTCCCAAACGCTGTCCAATAGCTCGTCGGCGCTGAATACTCTTTGAGGATGGCGCAGGAGAAATTCCAAAAGGCGGAATTCTTTGGGCAGCAAATGAACTTCTTTGCCGTTTTTTAGCACACGATGATTTTCAATATCCAGCTCGATATTGCGCAAAGACAGTCTGGTGTGATGCTCGGTTGTAGATCGCCTGAGCAGGGCCTTTACTCTCATGGCCAGCTCCTTCAATTGGAAGGGCTTCGTCAAATAATCATCGACGCCGGACTCGAATCCTTCTGCTTTGTCATCCAGAGATTGCTTGGCCGTAAGCATGATGATTGCCGCATTGCCGCCGGTTTGTCTGTAGCGTCTGCATACTTCCGTGCCCGGCATCTCGGGCAGCATCCAGTCCAGCACTACCACATCAAAGCTCGTGCTCGTCATTTGATCGAGCGCTGAGCGCCCGTCATAGACCTGTTCTACCAGATGATGATCACGCTTCAGCCAGTCGGCTATTAGCCTGGATAAATCTCTTTCGTCCTCGACTACCAGTATGCGAGCCATGCAATGAGCTGTTTCTTCTATGGATCTTGCGTAGTCTTGAGTGCGTCGGCGCCGCGTTTTCCGGACGCGATATCAATCACTTGATCGATATTCGAGACGAATAAGATGCCGTCGCCGTCCTGATGCGTTCCGACAGCCTGCAAAATCAAATTGATCAGCTGCTCTACATGCTCATCTTTGACGACTATTTCCACTTTTGAGCGCTGTATCAGATATTGCGGATTGGAGATGTCCGGCTTGGCGGATCCTTGCGACTCGGTGACCGTATAGCCACTGATGGGAGCCTTGAAAAGAGCGCGGGCCAGACGGTCGATCATAAATGGCTGAATGATAGCTGTGACGAGCTTCATTGCGTGCTCTTTCTCCTTGTCGCCGTATTTCTTGTTTTGCGATGCCGGCTCTAGCCCCGTGTAGGAGCGTGATGCGACTGATGCTGTAAATCCTGAACTCATTCTGATAACTGCTTCAACATTTCACCTTGCAACTGCAAACTGCCGTGTGCAACCACTTTCTCGCCCGGGCGCAGCCCTTTCACAATCTCTACGCTGTTGCCCAATCTCCTGCCCACCTCGACTATTCTCTCTTCGAATCGATTGTTGCCCAGCACCACATATGCTACCGACGCTTCTCCGGTTTTGCGCACCGATTCGAAGGGAACGGAAAGTGCTTGGGTTTCTCCTATATCGACGCGCATGTTGGCAAACATTTCCGGCTTGAGAATAATCTGCGGATTTTGCACGGTTGCACGCACTGCCATCGTGCGTGAATCCGCGTCGAGCATGACGCCAGTATAGTCGACTTTGCCTCGAAATACCTTGTCAGGGTAACTGTTGACAGTGACCTCGACGTTCTGACCCTTCTTGATCAGGTGGATATCTTTCTCGAAAGCCTGGGCGGTAAGCCAGACCTGCTTGAGGTCGGTGACCACGAATACGGTATGCATGTTGTCAATAAGCTGCCCGACGTCGGCATTTCTTTCTGTGATGATGCCGTCGCGCGGAGCCAGCATATAGAAATCGTCGTCGATTTTCTTTTTGGCCAGCACTCTGTCAAGCTCGTCTTTGTCCACACCGTAAAGCCTGAGCCGCTCTCGTGCGCTTGTTATTAGCGCTGAGCGCTTGTCTTTGAGCGTTTCTAGAGCCACCTGCGCTTTTTGAAAATCATTTTCCGCCGTATCGAGATCGGCTCTGGCACTGATTCCCTCACTGAATAATTGCTTGTGCCGTCCGTAGATTTTCTCGCACAAAGCCAGTTGAAAACGAGCTTGATCTATATCAGCCTCAAAGTCCATGACATTTTTGAGCAGCTCGGCTTCAATCTGAGCGATATCGTCGCTTCGCACGAATGCCAGCTTTTGCCCTTCTTTGACGACATCGCCCATCTGCACGAAGCACTTCTCGATGCGCCCGGGAACCAGTGAAATAACCGGAGTCGTTATGTTGGAATTAGGCTCGACCTGCCCGGTCAGGCTGACCTCTTTAACCATGCGATGTTCTCTTACGATTTCCATGGTCAAGCCGTGCTCGAATTCGTCAAGCTGATCCTGAGCTATAGAAACGATGCGAGTGGTCGGCTTGTTCGGATCGAAATCTGCATCTCGACTGTGCACTGGTTTGAGCGGCTGTCCGGCACTTTGAGCGTTGGTGCAACCGGAAATCATGAAAGGCAAGAGCAAAGTTGAGAGTGCCAATACAGGCGAAATAAAATTGCAGCCGGCGTTAGTAGAGGTTTTTCTCATTTCTGCTCATCCGGTTGTGCCGGCCCCTCTGCAGCTACTGGTTCAACGGGTTCGACTTGTACAGGTCCGCCCACTTGCCCCAAGCCGGTTGCCCTGGGCTGGAATTTGATGTAGAGAATGGGCAGAACATAGAGAGTTAAAAGAGTACACGATACCAAGCCGCCAATAATCACTATAGCGAACGGTTTTTGGGTCTGCGAACCAATTTCATTGGAAAGCGCGGCGGGAAGCAATCCTGCTGCTGCAATGACTGCCGTCATCAGCACCGGCCGCATGCGGATAAGCGCGCCTTTGTACACGGCTTCCTCGATGGGTAGACCTTCTTGCCTCAATTCGTTAACGAATGATACGAGTAAAATGCCGTTTTTTACCGCCAGTCCGAAAAGAGCGATAAATCCGACACCCGCAGAGATGGAGAAATAGGTGCCGGTCAGGTACATGGCCAGAATCGCACCGATAGCCGCCAGCGGCACGACCGAGAACATAACCATGGCGCCTCTGAAAGTGCCGCAGGAGAGATAAAGAATGGTGATAATCACGACCATCGTCACCGGAACAACAATCTCGAGCTGGTGGGACGCTTCTCTTTGTCTTTGAAACTCGCCGCTCCATGAGACGTGGTAGCCGTCCGGCAGATTTGGTTTTACTTCCTTATCGACTTGTTTTTGCGCGTCTTCCACAGCCGTTGCCAGGTCGCGCCCGCGCACGTTAGCTCTGATTGTGGCAAGACGCGATCCTTGTTCGCGCCAGATTTGAGTGGCTCCGGTTATTTCCTTTAGGTGCGCAAATTGCATCAAGGGCACCTTCTGCCCTTTAGGCGTGTCTATGAATATTTCTCCTAACGCTTCTTCTGTCGAGCGATATTCAGGCGCAAGCCGGACGATCAAATCGAATTTTCTCTCGCCTTCGTAGACCTTGGTCGCTGATTGCCCGGCGATGGCAATCTCCACCAGGCGTTTTAGATCATCGACATTCAGTTGATAGCGGGCGGCAGCGTCTCTGTCTATTTCGATGGAAAACTGCGGCTGCCCGACAAGCGGATCGACAATGACATCAACGATGCCGGGTGTCTTGCCCATGATGCTGCCGACTTTGTGCGCGTATTCTTCTAATTTGTGCAAATCATCGCCGGAAATTTTGGCGACAAGCGATCCTTGCACGCCGGAAAGCGCCTCATCAACAGTGGTTTGAATATATTGAGTGAAGTAATAGCCGACTCCTGGAATTTCCTCCAGGTCTTTTTTCATTTTTGCTATCAGCTTGTTTTTATCTTCTTTAAACTCAGGGCGCCATTCATTAGCCGGTTTCAGCCCAATATAGTATTCCTGATCGCCGAACTTTGCCGGGTCCGTACCATCGTCAGGACCGCCTTCTTGAGAGAGGACTTGCGTTACTTCCGGATATTTAAGAACGCGCTCGCGGATTTTTCTTGCTACTTTTACCGACTCTTCCAGGGTGACTGAGCCTGGTTTTACCGTCGCTCTCAGCCAGATGTTTCCTTCTTCCAGGTGGGGAAGAAATTCGCTGCCGAGATTACTGAAAAGCACAGCTGATGCAAGAAATCCAAGTGTGGCAAGAAAAACGATAACGCCTTTGACCTTCAATGCCCACTTCAATGTGGGCCGGTAAATAGTTTCGGCAATACTGATGATCGGGCTCTTGCGCTCGGTGATCGGATTTTTGGTAAGAATAATCGAGCATAAAACCGGCACCAGCGTCAGTGCTACCAGTGCCGAGCCTATCAATGCGCAAACCATTGTGGTGGCGAGCGGGCGGAAGAGCTTTCCTTCCACGCCCTGGAAGCTGAAGATAGGCAGGAAAGTAGCAACGATAACGGCGATACCGAAAAGTATGGGCGCGCCCACTTCCCGCGCCGATTCGTTCAACAGCATCAACCTGTGGTTGCGCGAGAGGTCGCGCCCTTCTTCCGACAAACGCCGGATGATGTTTTCCACCATAACAACCGAACTGTCGACAAGGATGCCGAAGTCGATGGCGCCAAGGCTCAAGAGATTTGCGGGCACACCGAATAGATTCAAGCAAATGAAGGCAACCAGCATGGCCAAAGGGATAGGGATGGCTGTGATGATCGCCGCCGGTATGTCGAGAAGAAACAGGCAGAGCAAGATAACTACCAGTGCGATCCCAAACTGAATATTCGATTTGATTGTTTTGATTGTCTTATTAATCAGCTCCATTCGGTCATAGAGAACTTCCATGTGAACGCCTGCAGGCAAGCGTTCAACAATGGACGGCAACCGCTCGTACAGGCGCTCGAGAACTTGAGAAGGGTTTTCCCCGCGCCTGAGCAAAATAATGCCTTCGACAACGTCGTCTTCATGCCCTTTTCCGACCTGTCCGCGCCGGACAAGTGAGCCGATTTTGACCTTGGCGATGTCTTTGATGCGTATTGGAGTTCCCTTCTTGTCGGCGCTTACGACAACTGACTCGATGTCTTCTATATCGTGCAAAAGCCCCAGTTCGCGGACAATTAATGCGGTGCCGCTCTTTTCGATGAAGCCACCACCCGAGGTGGCGTTCGCTTTGGAAAGACTTTCAAACACCTGCTGAAGGGTTATATCGTATGACTTGAGCGCATATTGATTGACTTCCACTTCGTATGCTTTGGTCGGACCGCCTTCGCTGATGACGCCTATCACGCCGGGTATCTGGCGAAACAGTTTTTCCATTTCCCATTGTTGTATGGAACGCAGTCCCATGGCGGAGTAATAGGGGCTGTGCAAGCAATAACGAAATATTTCCCGCAACGAACCCACGTCCGGTTCCAGATGCGGATGCACGTCTGCAGGCAGGTCTGCTTGCTCAAGGCGCTCCAGTACCTGCTGGCGAGCCAGAGCCGTCGGCGTCGCTTCCACGAAAGTGGTCGTCACTACCGAAAGCCCATACAGAGACAGTGACCGCAATGAAGTCTGGCCGGGAATGCCATTCAATTCTTTCTCGAGCGGTACCGTGACAATGCGCTCCATTTCCTCGGCGCCTTTGCCTGGATAGAGCGTAATTACGCGCACTTGCGGATTGGTCAATTCCGGGTAGGCTTCCAAGGGCAACATATTGATTGCCACAATACCGGCGATGACCACCAGCACAGTAACCACAAGCGTCAAATAGCGCCCCTTGAGAGCGCTATTGATAAGTTTGTCGATCCAGGAATTCATCCGGCCTGCTCGAACTCAGTTCGGTAAGGTTTTCCTAAATATAGCTACTAATACCCCTGTCGTGCATTGATAGAAAATTGATATGAGTAATATCAGTCTCTGAAATCAAATTCTTTGGGCAGGGCGAAATCGTAGAATATCGCTGTTTTGACCTCATCACTAGCCGAAATGTCATTGCCCCTGAGGTGGTGAACGAGGCCCAGTGCCAGATGAAATTTGGCGATATTGGGTGTATTGCGAATTGCTTGCTCTAGATCGTTGTTGGCTTCCACATATTTCTTCAAGTGCATAAAGCCGATTGCACGTTGATAGAAGCCCTCGGGATTTTTGGGATCGACTTTGATGGCTCGTGTGTAGCGCTTCACCCATACGGCAGGAGATTCGGACAGGCTGAAATACTTCAGGTTGACGTGCAAGGGCTGTTTTTCGATTTGCGCGGGCGTCACAACCGCGGCGGCAATTGTTGTGGTATCACCCTTAGTGGCGGGCGCGAAGCTGTCCGGCTCCAGGCGTTTTAAAACCTCATCAGGGATAGCACGCGGATTTACCTCAGCGCAAAGTATCAAATCTTCGCCGTTCCATTTGCTTGAAAGCACCGGCGTCTGGCGTGCTCCGGGTCTGTCTTCTTTTACTTCCTGAGCCACTTTGGTTTGCAAATGAGCAAAAGCGGCGGACAGTTTTGTCGTTTTTCCCTGCGCTTTTAAACTGTCCAAA
This sequence comes from Cyanobacteria bacterium PR.3.49, assembly GCA_013997645.1. Taxonomy (GTDB): domain Bacteria; phylum Cyanobacteriota; class Vampirovibrionia; order Obscuribacterales; family Obscuribacteraceae; genus QKMZ01. The sequence continues at coordinate 5,142 of PNKB01000072.1, read as the reverse complement.
AGGTGTTTTGTGAAAACGCCGTTTTTATAACGTGCCGACTCCCAGGATTGTTCTTCCGGCGCACTCGAGCAAATCACCATCTGCCCGGAACCCTGTGCCAGAGCGGATGCATCGAAATTGCCGGAGCGCCCCATGCCTTTCGATGCTACGGCCGCATTGCCTGAATGGCAAGCATCCAGCAGGAGAAGCACGCGGTCGCTAAGGACTCTGCTTTGAATGCATTCGAGCACCTGATCCATTTGGATACCTGTGGAGTAGAGATCTTGCGGATCGGAATCATAAGCAACTATGTAATTGCGCCCGCGCAAGTCCATTTGGGCCGGGCTTCCGTGCGTGGAGAAGAACAATACGACCAGGTCGTCGGGACGGGCGACGCGAGCGAGAAATTTATTGCCCAATTCCGACATGACACGCCTTTCGGTAGCTTTGTCGTCCAGAAGCAGGCGCACATGATCGGCAGCAAAGCCGCCTTCTTTGACGAGATATTCAGCAAAGTCACGGGCGTCCTTGCCGGCATATTTTAGTTTGGGTATTTCTTCATTTTGAAACCGGCTGATTCCCACTACCAGTGCCCATTTATCACTGAGCGGGCGGTTGTTGCCAAGACCTTGCTCTGCTGATTGCGCCGCCGCGGGTGCAAAAGAATGTAAAACAGCAAGAAATGCCGTCGCAGATGCGCACCGAATGAAAGAGATGGCAGCCGATTTCATTGTTGCTTCTTCGCCTCTTTGGTCTCACATAAACCTTTTCAGCCGCAGTGCTTCCCTTATGATATTACCTGCGGATAAAACGGCTGTTGTCAATTGGCGACTCAATTATGCTCGAAATCAAGAAGGTTCGCGATTTAAATATGGAAAGGTCGGCAGACGAAAGCGCTGCTTTCGTTTCGGCGGCCAGCGGCATAGCTGTGGTCGGCAGTCATGTTTACATCGTTGCGGACGATAGACTGTGCTTGGCTTCCTTCAATCTTGCAGACAAGACGCCGGGCATCTGGGTGCGTGTGTTTCCCGGAAGTCTGCCTTCTGAGCACAAAGCACGTAAGAAGAAAAAGCCTGATTTGGAAGCAATTTGTGTATTGCCGCCTAGCAAATTCGCAAAACACGGAGCACTGCTGGTAGTGCCGTCCGGCTCGAAAGAATGGCGCTTCAATGCTTGTCTTTTGCCTCTGGACCAGTCCGGTAAGATAGCCGGCGAACCGCTACCTCTCGACTTTTCCAATCTTTTTGCACACCTGCGATCCAAAGTTAATAAGCTGAATATCGAGGGGGTTTGCGTTTCGCAAGAAAAGCTTTTGCTTGCCAATCGTGGCGCCTCCACTGGTGACGGCAATGCGATTATCAGCCTTGATCTGTTCAAGTTTCTCTTCCAGGCGTATGACACTCATCAGATAGGCAGTCAGTGTTATCTTGCCGCAAATGAATTTCAGCTTGGAAAAGTAAAGAAAGTGGCGCTCGGCTTTACAGATCTTTGCGCGCTCCCTGATGGTCGTCTGGTTTTCACTGCGGCTGCCGAGTGCACGGATGACGCTTATGAAGACGGCGCTTGCGCCGGTTCGGCCGTCGGTTTTATCGATAGTCAGTTTAAAAGTGTCACGGTTTCACTTTTGGATACTTCACAGAAGGTGGAAGGTGTTTACGCAAACCCAGTGCGTGTTGCCCAGAAAAACGGACAGCGAATTGAAACAACGGAGTTAATTCTTGTTACGGATGCCGACTCGGAAGCCTTGATTGCGTCAATGCTTAGCACCGAAATTGTTTTATGAATCGTGAACAATGGCTCGCCGACCGCATCAGTGATTGAGTTTGTCGGTTAGACTGTCTTCCTTTGCTGGCCCCGGTGCCAGTCGTAGGCACTTGGGAGGCTTTTCATGGTTGCTTCGATTTCTACAAGAGAGGCGAAAATACTTCGCATCATCCGTGTGCGGGTAACCGATAAGCCTGGCTTTCTCGGCAGAATAGCCACTCTTCTCGGTGAGCTTGATGCAAACATCGGCGAAATTACAATCGTTTCTCAAGGACACGATTTCATCATCCGCGAGTTCAATGTGCAGCTTGATGACGACACGCACTTGAGCTGCATCTTGGAGGGCTTGAAAGTTCTCGAGGGCGTTCAAGTAGAAGCCGTTATCGACCCGGTGCAACACGTGCACGAAGGCGGAAAGATAGAAATGCGCAGCCGTGTAAAACTGGATAGCGTGGCGGAAATGCACAGGATTTACACGCCCGGTGTGGCGCAAATTTGCAGATTGATTGAGAAAGAACCGCAAGCAAGCAAAGTTTATACATCAATTGCCAACACGGTTGCCGTCGTCACGAATGGTACGGCTATTCTTGGGTTGGGCAATATCGGGGCCGTCGCCGGCATGCCTGTGATGGAAGGCAAATCGGTCCTCTATCAGCAGTTGGTCGGCATCAGTGCCGTTCCCATTCTTCTGAATTCAACCGATGTCGATGTGATCGTCAACACAGTTGCCGAAATCGCCCCTACTTTTGCAGCTATCCACCTGGAAGACATAGCTGCCCCGGAGTGTTTTGCAATCGAAGAGCAGTTGCAGAAACGGTTGAACATACCGGTTTTGCATGACGATCAACATGCCACTGCAGTTGTTGTTCTTGGTGCATTGATGACCGTGACACAAAGAACCGGTATTGATTTAAGCACGGCAAAAGTCGGCGTCATCGGGCTTGGCGCTGCCGGTTTCGGTATCGTTCATCTTTTAAAAGCCTACGGTGTCAGCGAAATCTATGGTTGCGATCTGAAAAAAGAAGCAATGGAACGTTTGAAAAATGTGGGCGGCAAAGGTGTTGATCTCGCTCAACTGATGAAGGAAGCGGACGTTGTTGTCGCCACCACCGGAGTGCCGGGTTTAATTAAGGCGGATATGGTGAGAAAAGGTCAAGTCATACTGGCACTTTCCAACCCCGATCCGGAAATCGATCCTGAGCTTGCCATCAAATGTGGTGCTGAGTTTGCCGCCGACGGCAGAACGATCAACAATGCTCTTGCCTTTCCTGGACTGTTCCGCGGTGCCATGAAAATTGGAGCGACGCATTTTACGGACGGCATGAAAATTGCAGCAGCGCATGCAATCGCCGGACAGACCAAACTCGATTCGCTGGTACCCAGCATTCTGGATAAAGAGGTTCACCAGGCAGTCGCTGAAGCCGTAACTCATGCCTGGCTGGATGAGAAACAGGCACGGTAACCCCTCTACAATTGACCGAAAAGGCGTCCGACGTAAGAAGCGATGATACTGAAGACGTCTCCGTCCGAGACTTTTTCCAGGCGTTTTGCTTGCATGTTTTTTACGCGCCCTGCTGAAATTCTTTCGAGTTTTCCTGCTTTAAAGCGAGCCCAGAGCAGAATTGCCGCTGTGAATGCGCAACCGCAGCCGATCCAGAGGACAATAAGTTCGCATGAAACACGAAATCCTGCAATAGAAAGCGAATGCTGACGGTAAGTTGCAGCAGCCGGGTCATGCGACAAAATAAACGCGCCCAGTCCAATCAATATCGCTCCGAAGGAGAGCAAGAGCCACAGCCCATCCGAGTTTTTTCGGGAGACCGGTGGAGGTGTGCTGCCTCCGTCGAAACACGTGGTTTCAGGCTTCACAATTTCTGATCGCAAATTTTCATCTGCCACCACTTTCAGTTCTTCTGGCTTGAATTTGGTCGGTTCTTGCAAGGACATTTACCGCATAGGGCATCTGCTTTTATTTATGCCCTTGCTGAACAAGAAAGAAAACCAGCGCCGCCGCCGCCAGTAGGATGATTATCACAAGAGTGACAGTGGACGCGAGTTGGACAGGCTTCTCGTCTAATTTTATTTTCTGATCTTGTTTTTCTTGCTCTGCCTGTTTTGAACTTGCAGCAGGAGATTGTGCAGGCATTTGCGAAACCAGGCAATCGAGCAATTCTTTTGCGTCTTGAAAGCGCTCTTCCGGTTTTTTCGACAGTCCCTTCATGATTGCCGATTCAATGAGAAATCCTTCCAGACCGGTCAGCCCAAGGGGCGGCGGTGTGTCGGATCTGTGCATGCCCATTGTTTGCAGGGGCGTTTCGCCAAGAAATGGCGGTTGTCCTTTCAAGCATTCGTATAGAGTGCAGCAGGTCGAATAGACATCAGAGCGCGCGTCGGTCGAGCGACCCTCGCATTGCTCCGGGCTCATATAAAGCGGGCTTCCGAAGACAGTGCCCTGGGCCGTAAGTTTCTGAATCTCGTCGTGATCGACTTCGCGTTTGGCAATTCCGAAATCGACCAGCTTTATCTGTTCGCCTTCGCTGTCGCGGTGCACAAGTATGTTGCTGGGCTTGATATCGCGATGTACGATGCCGCGCTCATGTGCCACTGCCAGGGCGCCGGCAAGTTGAACGAACATGCGTCTGGCGCGTTCGGTTTCCATTTTTCCTTCGGCGCTGAGAATATCGGCCAGACTTTTGCCTTCGATATATTCCATGACGTAATAAGGACAGCCGTTCGCCAGCAAGCCGATGTCGGACACGGCGACCAGATTCGGGTGTTTCAAAACAGTAATTGAGCCGACTTCGCGCATGAATCGATAGAGGCTTTCTTTTCTTTCGGCATATCGCTCGGATAAGACTTTCACGGCCACAAACTTTTCGGTTGTGCCTGTCTCCATTTTCGCTTTGTAGACTTCGCCCATGCCTCCTTTTGCGATCAAGGAGATGATGCGATAGCGCCCGTAGAGCAACTCACCGATGATGGCAGTGCCGGACGGCCTGGGAAAGTCGTCCTCATCGATATCGCCCATGAAATCCAGACCGCTGGTCACGCCTTGATCTGAAATCGTTTGCGAATTGTCGACCAGATGGGTCAGGTCCGTTACCAGCTCATCTCCATGCTTCTCTTCCATAGAAATGAACTTCCAGCCTCAGGTATGGGCGGATGGACGCGCGCTAGCCTTTTTTGATTTCCCAGAAATCATCGCCCAGTGCATTCCAGGGCAGTCTGTGCTCATCCGGCTCGTCCGGATTGAAGCATTGGTTGACGAAATAAATCATGCTGGACGGCTTTTGCCAGACATTGGCAAGACCATGAGCGACGCCGCGCGGAATGTACAACGCCTGGGCGCGACCGGCGCCAAGGACGAAACGCATTGTCTTGTTGTAAGTGGGAGAATCT
>PNKB01000071.1 GCA_013997645.1 Cyanobacteria bacterium PR.3.49 | reverse complement strand
CTTTTTCAGCAGCGACTCTCGCTGCTTCTTTCTCGGCAGCAATACGCTCTGCCTCTATTCTTGCTGCTTCCTTTTCGGCGGCGACTCTCGCTGCTTCCTTCTCGGCTGCAATACGCTCTGCTTCTATTCTTGCTGCTTCTTTTTCAGCGGCGACTCTGGCTGCTTCTTTCTCGGCTGCAACACGTTCTGCTTCTATTCTTGCTGCTTCTTTTTCAGCGGCGACTCTGGCTGCTTCTTTCTCGGCTGCAACTGGCGACTTCGCTTTTCTAATTAGTAATTTGATCAGTCTTACTGTTTGCTCCCTGTGCTTTTTCCTCCTCACAATGGAGTCCGTGATGCTGGTAGTTTCTTGATCTTTCAGGAGGTTTTTGCCATCAACCATGGTGGCAAAGAGAAAGTACAACCCTGGAATAACCAACACGCCGATGACGGTGCCAGTAATCATCCCACCCATGGCAGATGAACCAAGGGTTTTATTCCCCACAGCTCCGGCGCCGTGCGACAACACAAGGGGGATAAGCCCTGCGACAAAGGCAAAGGACGTCATCAGGATAGGTCGAAATCGCATCCTGGCGCCTTCCAGGGCAGAGTCTCGCAACGATAAACCTTCATTGCGTTTTTGAACCGCAAACTCGACGATTAACACAGCGTTTTTACCCAACAGTCCAAGCAAGGTTATAACAGCAATTTGTGCATACACGTCGTTGGCCAGGCCCATCAGGCTCAGCATTGAGAAGGAGCCAAAAATACCGACGGGCAAGGAGAAGAGTACGGCCAGAGGCAATGCAAAGCTTTCGTACTGCGCCGCCAGCACCAGATAGACAAAAAGCACAACAATCAAAGAAATAAAGAGAAATTCATTGCCTCGCTTCGCTTCATCGTAGGCAAGGTCTTCCCAGGCAATGTCGAACTCTCGGGACAGAGTGTTATTAGCCACCTCGCGGATAGCCTGAATGGCGTCGCCAGACGTATACCCTTTTGTCGGGAATCCCCGAATAGCAGCAGAGTTGTACATGTTATAGCGAGTAATTTCATTGGCCCCTTTTGTTTTTTCCAGGGTCATAAACGACGAGTAGGGCACCATATCCCCTTGATCATTTTTGACAAACTGGGTCGTCAAATCCTCCAGATTTCTTCGGTATTCAGGGGATGCCTGAGTAAAGACTTTAAAGAACCGGCCGAATTTAACGAACCCTTGCTCATAAGAGCCGCTGTTCATAACATCCAGATTTCTCATAGCCGTGCCTATGGAAACCCCCTTCTGCATGGCCATCCGGTTGTCGATCTTGATTTCGTATTGCGGGTAGGACGCATTGTAGAAGGTAAATAGCCCTGAAATCTCTTTGCGTTTCATCAGGTTGTTCATAAAGTCCTGAGTGGCCGCTTGCAGCTCCTGATAGCGGAGATCGCCGGTTTTATCCAGCAAGCGCAACGAAAATCCGCCAGAAGATCCAAAGCCCGGAATAGCTGGCGGCTCAAAAAACTCAACCCGTCCCCCCAACCCAGCAGTGTGCCGTTCTAATTCCTCAATAATTTCATGGACGTTTTGCTTGCGTTCATCCCAGTTTTTGAGGTTGATAAGACAGGTACCCGCATTGGAGCCTCTGCCTTCTGTCATGATTTCGTAGCCGGCCATCGACGTTACCGACCCGACCCCGTCAACCGCCTTGGACACTTTTTGCAGCTGGCCCATCACTTTGTTTGTATACTCCAGCGAAGACCCCGGAGGTGTTTGTACTATAGCGTAGATTGTGCCCTGGTCTTCATTCGGGACAAAGCCAGAGGAAACCATTTGGCTCATATAGACAACGCCGGCAGAGAATAAAATGATGACCACCAGACACATTAGTCTTTGGGTGACGAAACGATTTAACAGCCACATGTAGCCACGGGTAAATACTTCGAAAACGGCATTGAATAGACCAATAAACCTTTGAAATATGTTGAGAGAGGGCTTGCGACGATGACTGTCACCGTGACCGTGATCGGCATGGTTCTTAAGAAACATGGCGCATAAAACAGGCGTCAGCGTTAACGCCACCAATGCCGATATCACAATGGCGCTGGACATCGTGATAGAAAACTGCCGGTAAAACACACCCACCGGTCCGGGAATGAAGGCTATCGGCACAAACACCGAAATCATCACCAGCGTGATGGCCAGAATAGCGCTTCCCAGTTCGCCCATGGCTTTTTGCGTAGCCGCATAAGGCGTTAGCTTCGGGTCTTTCTCCATATTGCTGTGGACTGCCTCCACCACCACAATTGCGTCGTCCACCACAATGCCGATGGCCAGTACCAAAGCAAATAAGGTAATCAGGTTAATGGACATACCAAACATCGAGAGCACCAGAAAGGGCCCTATTAATGAAATAGGTACGGCAATGACAGGAATGACGGTAGAACGCCAGTCTCCCAGAAACAGAAAGACAACCAGCGTGACCAGGATGAAGGCATCGCGGATGGTGTCAATGACCTGCTCAATCGAGGCGTCTAAAAACTTGGAGACATCGTAGCTGTACTGGACGTGTATCCCGTCTGGAAACGCCTTGGAGAGTTCGCTAATTTTTTCTTTGACCTTTTGAATGACTTGCCTGGCATTGCTATCGGATGTCTGTTTCAGCACGATTGACGCAGAGGACTTTCCATCCAGATTCGTGTAAATGTCATAAAATTCACTGCCCAGCTCCACGGTGGCAATGTCCTTAAGCTTGACCATTTCACCAAACCTGGAGCTTTTGATAATGATGTTTTCGTACTGCTCAGGCTCGGTATAGCGGCCGACATAATTCAGCACATATTCAGTAGACTGGGCTTGTTTCCCCGAGCTGATTCCGAGTCGTCCAGGGCGGGCAATTAGACTCTGGCTTTTAACGGCCTCGACCACTTCTTCAGAAGAGATATCGTAGGCTCGCATGCGATCAGGCTTAAGCCACAGCCTCATGGCATACGTTCTGCTACCTAATAAGCTCGCGTTCGCTACCCCTGGAATCCGTTGAATTTCAGGTATTAGCTTGGTATAGGCGTAATTGAATAGGTATTGCTGTTTGAAGGAGGCGGAATCAGAATATAAATCCACATACATCAGCATGGAGGATTGCAAAGGTCGAATGATGACCCCCTCTCGCTGAACGAGATCAGGTAATGAGGTCATCACCTGATCCACCCGGGTTTTGACGGCAACCACCGCCTGGTTGGAGTCGGTACCTGGTTCAAATACCAAACGAACGGTGGCCTCACCGGCACTGGTGGCATCAGAGGCCATGTAGCGCATGCCCGGCACCCCGTTAATAGCCGCTTCCAGTGGTACCAGCGTAGACTGGGTAAGCACATCGGCACTGGCACCGGGGTAGGCAATAAAAATATTGACGACGGTGGGCGCAATTTGGGGGAATTGTGAAATAGGAAGCTGCACAAGGGACAGGCAGCCGAGGAAAACGATTAAAATCGAGACAACAATCCCGAGTACAGGCCGTTTAAGGATGTTACGAAACATAGCTGGCCTAACCTAACCTACTCTGCATACAGTTCTAAATTCTCAACAGCAATTTTTGGATCAATCAGCTTGTAGCTGATTTTGTCGCCTTTATCTAATTTGTTCTGCCGCTCAAGCAAGTACATCTCACCAGGTGTAATTCCAGAAGAGAGAATGTAAACGTTGGGTTCCTCACGGGCCACTTTGACCTCACGTTCGTGAATCACCCCGTCTTTGTCGACGACATAAATAAAGCGTTTGTCTAAGACTTCAAACGTAGATTTTTGGGGAACAATGACGGCCTGATTGACCTTCTTGGGCCATAGTATTGTGCCTGTTTGCCCGTAACGCAGTAGGCCGTTTGGGTTACTGAAGACCGCTCGAAATGCAATATTGCCCGAGGTATGGTTGAAGTCTGATTGAATGGTTTCTATTGTTCCAGTTTGAGGAAAAATTTCCTTGTTGGCGAGTTCCAGCTGGACGTTCTGAGAAATGCCGTTTCGACTTTTTTTCATGTAGTCCAGGTACACAGCTTCAGGAACATTGAAGTACACCCAAAGTCGATGGGTATCGCTCAAGGTCGTCAGCAGTTGGTTTTCTTCCAACAAGCTGCCCAGCCTAACATCACCAAAGCGGCCTATCAGCCCATCAAACGGGGCTCGAATTTCAGTAAAGCCTAAATGCGTTTTGGCCAGCTCTAATTCTGCTTGAACTTTAGCCAGCTTGGCGGCAGACATGGCGGCCTCAGTGGAGGAAATAATATCTTTATCGACAAGTGCCTGGTTATTCTGCAGCTCAATTTTGGAAAGCTCTACCTCTGCTTCTGATTTTTGAACATCGGCTACATAGACATTGGGCTTTATTTGAAAAAGCAATTGTCCCTTATGAACCGTTTGACCTTCGTCTATCAGTACATTTTGCAAGTACCCCTTCTCTAATGAACGAATTTCAATATGCTGTATTGCCCTTATCTGACAGACATATTCATCATTCAAAGTCAGGTCTTTAACGAGGGGCTTACTGACCTGGTAAATCGTATGCGATGCTTCCTTATCGTTCATCGCTGCGTCTTCACCAAGTGGTTTCATCACCTGGTAAGCCGCATGCGCAGCAGCTTTGCTGTCAATCGATTCATGACAGCCTGATATAGACAGTACGAGCAGTAATGCGCTGGTACACAGTGCCAGTGTCTTAAACAGTTTCAGCATCCATTGTTTGTTATTTTGAAAATGACTCTCAGTGCATCAACAACATCGGCAGAATGCAAATTTGAGTTTGTATTTGTGCAATCGGGTTTGAGTTTCATTTGATGTTTCCTTAGCTCTAGCAAAAAGCTCGGACTGCCGATCCCCCCGGAGTTGACTGAAAGTTAGATCGAGATTGCAACTACTCTTTCTCAACCGTCACGCCCAGCCAGCCCAGGGACCGAGTGCGCCACTTGCAGGTACCTGCAAGTGGTTTTTTGCAAAACTAAATGTCAGAGGACTTATTCATTACAGTGAATAATTTGCTCAGCGGTCAACTGAGCACCATCACGATAAGATTTACACAGGGGCTTTCAAGCTGGTGTCAAAGATGACCTTGGACACATCAAGCTTCCATCAAGATTCCGAAAACACCGTAAGGACAACAACTAGCGGCGCCGAAACATAGCTTTCAGGCGGGCGCTCTAAAGGTTGGACCAAAGCCATCGGCAAAAACACTGGCAGCGCGAGCCACGGGCATCGCTCTTTTCCATCGCACTAGGGCGCTCAAGGGCCGCTCAATCTGGCTGGCGCTTGAGTGGCCATGCGCTTCCCTCTGTGGCTAGCTTTACCGCTTTCTAGCATGGCATCGGTCAGGGCGAACTTTGCCAGCGGTTCACGGGAAAATGGCTTGAAAAACACCAGCTTGTAGCGGCTCTTGACGTTGTCCACGCTGAAGGTGATGTTGCTGTTGAAGTGTCCGCCGGGCTTGATTTTGCTGGAAGGCATGCCTATATCGCCAATTGGAGCGGGGAAGAACACGTTGCCCTGCTCGTCCTCCAGCCCGATTTCAAACGTGGTGAACGTATTTTGGGTTTCATTCAAAATGTCCAGCGCCAGTCTAATTTCGCCTACGCCGCCGGACGGGCGGCGGTCGATGCGCATGCCCGCCACCTTCACCTCCAGACCGCTGATGCTAAAATCTTCCGCCGTCTCATCGGGCATGGTCATGGTAGGCAGTTTCAGCGGCTCGCTGAGTCTGACGTGCATTTCAGCGCCGGGCTGGAGCATGACGCTTTTACCCTTTGTCAGCATGGCGACTGTCAGCCCGCCAGCGCCACCAATAGCCGCGCCACCCGCCAGGGCCGTCCCGTGGCTGGCCGCCGCCGCCGCCAGACCGCCACATTGCAGCACTATCAATGTGCCCAAGACGCCACCAATGGCGGTATAGCCCGCCGCGCGCCCCACGACTTTAGCTGCAGCCTTGCCTTTGGAGTTCCGCGTGGTGCTGTTGCCCTCAATCAGGATTTTACGCCCGTCAGGTGTGATTAAGTAATCAAAGCGCGTATTGATGTAGCCGTTGCGGCCAGCTCGCTTCGGGTCTTCCAGGGCGCTCAGCACCCCGTGCACCACCGTGCCCCTTGGTATTACGACCCGGCCATCCACCAGCACATCCTTGCTGATTTTGCCGAAGAACTCATCGCCTTCCACGGTCTCGCCGGCTTCAATCTCGGTCGAAAGAACCAGCTCCAGCTCAGTGCCGGGCGCCACCTCACGCACATCCCCCCCGTTGACGATCGGGCTTTGCGGATGTTTGTATTCGTTCTGAATAACAGTGCTGCGCAGCTCCGGGGACTCGCCGCCTTCGGTCGGTGTGGCGGGCAAAACGGCTAGCGGGGCGCTGGCGCTCAGACTCAGCACCAGACCCAAGGCACACAGAGAACGGATGGCGGTCAAGGGCACGCGAATAACTCCCGAAAGGCTTGCAGAGCGGGTCTCAAAGGTTTCTTCCATGCGCCTCCAAGGCGTCGAGCACGAAGTGCAGGTAAGCCAGCGTCCATAACGAATGAATAGAAGCGTCAGCTTGTGCGCTTATATTACACATCCTCCCGTCTAACACCGAAATTAGTAATGCATGAACTATTACAATCTTGCAAGCAGGTGCGCTTAAGGAAGAGATAATTCTGACTTTCACCCTATCCGCACAGGCAATGATGCACCAGATATGGTGGCTCTCAATCAAAGACCTACTCAGGGGCTTTTTGCGATTCTTCTATTGCCTTTTTGTCTGCTAAAACTCGGCTGCCATCAGAAGATACCTTAAGGTGAGACACTATTCTTCCGTCAATGACAAGCGGGACAGCCCAACAAGACTCAGGCTCGCGAAATTCAGCTCCTTCCAATACTGTAATTCTCTCAGGGATTTCCCTGAGATCCTTTTTTATGGTCGCTATAACTTCAGATGTCCCTTCAGTAAAACCATGCAACCCCTTGGGTAAAACACTGCCGTCATCCGGGCTGAAGTGAATAACGACTACGGGAGCATCATCCAGCATCAATGAAGCCTTTATTTCGATTCCATGGGGTGCACGATGCCGCCAGACCTTTCCAGGTTTTAGAGCACTTATGCATTCGCGTCCAGCCGCAACTGCCATCAACGCATTCTCCGGCGAATTCAGAGCTCGGCGACTCTCTTTATCTTGCGGTTTGTGGTTCTCGTGGAGTGGCATGCAAAAATCCCCCTGCTAACTCATGAGTCCATGCGCTTTTAGCTTGCTATACAACAACTGCCTATTGATCCCGAGCAACCGTGCGGCTTCAGCCCGGCTTCCGCTTGCTTGATGTAGAGCGCGCTCCAGCAAGCGTTTTTCCAGTGCGGACATAGCACTGTAATAATCCATAGAAAGAAGCGACTCCTCTCCTTCAGCGCCGGCTGCGACAGGAACAATCATGCTCAAGTCGGATGCATCAATGCTTTCCGTACGCACAGAAAAAGTAAGGTGGTACATCAGGTTTTCTAGTTCTCGTACATTTCCCGGCCATTTGTAATCGAGTAAAGCCTTTGCAGCGGAGCTACTTAAGCGCTTCGCAGCATTAGGACGAGCTTGCAGCAAGAACGCTTCGGCCAAGGATAGAATGTCCGAGCCACGCTCTCTTAGCGGCGGGAGCAAGATGGGAAGGACATTTAGGCGATAAAACAAATCTTCTCGAAAGCGCTTTTCTTTGACCATTGTGACCAAATCGTATTGCGTAGAAGCAATGATGCGTGGCGCACCGGCCCCTTGCAGAAGCTCTTTCAGCGCTCTCACCAGCAGCGCTTGAGTCTGTGCATTCAGATCGCCAATCTCATCTAAAATGACCGTACCCTGAGCGCCGGGTCTAAGTGATTCAAAAGCTTCATAGTCTTCAGGCACAGCCGTGCAATCGATGATTGTGAGAGGCTTGTCCCTATGTTGACTGTGCCTGTGAATTGCTCTGGCAACTGTGTCTTTCCCGGTTCCTGTTTCGCCTTGAATTAAAACAGTTGCATTGCAAGCGGCAGCAATTCCGATCTGCTTCTCAACGCGCCTCATGACTGTGCTCAAGCCGACAAGAAAACTTTCCGAATCAGATTGAGTGACATTAGAAGCAGGTTCAAGTTTAGGCGCGAAGATTGCTCCTTCAATCACCAGATCCAGTTCGTCCGCACTTACTGGTGCGCTTAAGTGATCGAAGGCCCCTAGCCTCATCGCTTCTATAACATCCTCGCTCTTTGCGGTGGATGTAACGACAATCACTGGCATGGAGCAAAATGATTTTTCTTCTTTTATGGCAGAAATGAGTTCAGAGACCGAGAGTGCATCGGACTGCTGATCAATAAAGATCATCTCCACTGGCTCTTTTGAGTGGTGACTCAGAGCCGTCGAAAGAGAATCAGCTTCCACTATCTGATGCTTCCGGCTCTCCAACATTTCTGTGAGAACTCCAGTCGTTGACATCTGATCGTGAAAAACAAGAATTCTAGCCATTAACCGGTCTTACTGATTCCATATTGAGGTAGCGTGTTTCGGGCAATCCAAAGGAACAGAGTAGCAGGCCCACCTGCCCTTTGAATGCAAGTGAGAGAAAACCGGCACTGTAACCAGCCTTTAACAACCACCCACCCTGCCAAGAGATTGCTTGAGGAAGTGCTTGCCCGCTCTTCATATGCTTTCCTACAAAATCACTCGAGGTGTGCCTAAACGAGAACTACTTTGGTCGCTGACGACTGCCCTGGTGGCTTGCCCGACAACGTGGGTTTGAGCACTGTTTTCACCGCCTATAAACACAAAAAACACGGCTCCTACAATCAGCGCGAACGCAACGAAATAGTTCCATTGAAACTCTTGTTTTAGATAGATAACGGAGAATGCGCCGAAGACAATTAAGGTGATTACTTCTTGAATAATCTTCAACTGCGCCGCTGAAAATTCGTAGCTGCCTATTCGATTGGCTGGCACTTGAAAGCAATATTCAAAGAAGGCAATCAGCCAGCTTATAACGATGACTTCCCATAGCGGCGCCGACTTAAAGCGCAGGTGCCCATACCAGGCCATCGTCATAAACACATTTGAAATTACGAGCAACAGAACTGTAATAGCTGCTTGCATTTGTTTCACCTTCTTGCTTTGCGTTTGTTCGTCTGTTCCGTCATTATCGAACCCACACCAAAGCGCTGGATGGATGATTTGCTGACAGGCGTGTCAGACTTTCAGACACTGTTCGCGCAGAAATCTGGACAGATACGCAGGACGGACTTATCGACTTACGCGATAAGGTATATCGATGGTTTTCCAGGCTCGTCCAGTAAGGGACAAGCATGGCTCCATCGTCAAATGGTTCGGAACTTCTATCTCTTGAAGAAGGAAAGACCCTTGAATCTACGCTTCCAAAAGAGGTGCTTTCCGCGTGTGTTTAAAAACACCTCTGGGTATCATTGCAGAAGAGCGGCTCAGAGACGTTCGCTCGCAGTCTATCAACTCGCAAATCCGACAGGTGCGGGCACTACCTTGCTGAGGAATTTCGTCATCAGCTCACCGATGACTTCGCCATACTCTTCCAGAGCGAAATGGCCTGTGTCGAGCAGGTGAAACTCAAGATTTTTGAGATCGCGCTTGTAGGGCTCAGCACCTGCGGCAGGGAATATCTGATCATTCTTACCCCAGACAATGAGCATAGGAGGTTGGTGTTTGCGAAAATATTCCTGCCATTGCGGGTACAGTGCAGGATTGGATCCGTAACTATAGAACAATTCAAGTTGTATCTCTTTGTTGCCTGGTCTATCCATCCCTGCCTGATCATGAACCCATCCATCAGGGCTGATAAGCTCCGGATTTCCGACGCCTGTGTAGTATTGCCACTTTGTCGCGTCCAGCTCAAACAGCGGCTTAAGAGGTGCGGCATTGCTTTCGGATTTGTCCTTCCAAAACGGTCTGAAGGGTTTCCAAAAGTCATTATCCAAACCTTCGTCGTAAGCATTGCCGTTTTGAACAACGAGAGCTTGAATGCGCTCTGGATTTTTGACGGCGATGCGATAACCAATCGGCGCACCGTAATCCATCACGTACAGCGAGAACTTGGTTAGATGCAGCTCGTCGATAAAGCGGTCCATAATGCGCGCCAAATTATCGAAGCTATATTCAAACTCGTCCACGCTCGGCGCTGAACTGCGTCCATAACCTGGATAGTCCGGTGCTATCACATGAAAATTGCGGGCCAGTAAGGGAATCAAATTCCGGAACATGTGAGAATCGGTTGGAAAACCATGCATCAGAATGATGGTGGGGGCAGCTTTGTCGCCTGCTTCCCGATAAAAGATCTCAAGATTGTCAATCTTTACTGTGCGATACGAAATCTGCGTATGAACGGCACTTTGGTGTTGCTCTGCCACTTTAGCCCCCTAGACGGTGTCAGCGGCATAGACAGCCTCTCAAAACTGAGCTTGCCGGGATTGGATTACACAAGATTCAGAATTATAGGATGTTATTGAGCATTCTAAGTCTTGGCATCGAAGTTTTTGTCGCGAATCCGGCCCTACTTCCGGGTAGCTTAGTAGGTAAGGGAAATACGATGCTGGGAACTTGAATCCAACTTTACCAAACACAAAAAAGGCCGCGCTGAAATTTGAACACACAATCACTCCTCCGTATTTGCGTTAGCAAGGCAAAAATCATCGATTGGAATGGAAATAAGATTGCAACTGGCATTTTCAAAGTGCCGGTGGACGGAAAAATCATTGTTCGTAAACTGAATCTGGAAGGTGACGAGCAAGCGGACCTCACGGTCCACGGCGGAACAGACAAAGCCGTCTATGCTTATCCCGTCGAGCAGTACGCATTCTGGAAGAAAGAACTGCCGGAGCGCGACTTAGAGTGGGGAAGCTTTGGCGAGAATTTAACCACATCCGGTTTAGACGAAAATTCTGTTTGCATCGGAGACAAATTAGAAATTGGCACCGCACACTTCGTTGTTACGCAGCCTCGCATGCCTTGTTTTAAGCTTGGTATCAGACTGCACGATCCAAGTATGGTCAGGCGCTTCTATAAAAGCGGAAAGTGGGGCTTCTATTTGGCTGTGACCAAAGAAGGTGAGATTGAAGCTGGAGATGAGATAGTCCGCACCGGTGGCGACGAACACAGGGTAACTCTGTCTGATGTTGCACAGTGCTTTATCCGTCCCGATGTTGAAGAAGAGCTGATAATCAGAGTTTTGAATTCAAACTTGGCTGCACAGATGAAAGAGCAGTTGCAATATCAAAACGCGAAGAATCGCGGCAAAACAAATTGATGGAAACTTGCTCCGCGGACAAAGTATGAGGAATAAAACATTCCTCAAGCCAAATAGCGGCGAAGCACATCACAAACTGCTTTCTCTAGCCCGTCTCCGTCGGATGGGACTGCTGTCAAAGCCTCCACCTCGGAAGTAAACTTCATTCCTGGCCCCGGATACAAAATCGCTGCGTATGGAATTGTTCGAGCAGAGTCAGACGCTCCGGCCAGTTTCACCCAGCGAATCAGATCATCGATGTCTTCTTTCATGGGTTCAATCTTGCTTCGGGCTTCTAAGATTTTTTCAAGCGCAAAGTCTGCGTCTTTAGCGTTTACCCTGTATTCAGGATCGAACACTAACAATTGGGATTGTTCTCCCGGTGCATCGATAATTACGGCCAGGGCAATCAGACGTTCATGCTCGGGAGTATCCTCAAGAATTTCATTTCCGCCGTCCGGCTTCCAGCTTACAAGTGTGACCCGCCTTCCTGTAGATGGGTGTGTCAGCTCGATTGCGGCCTTTTCATCGTTAATCAGCTGGATGAAGATCCCTTTATTGAATCTCTTTATCCAGTTGTGACTGACACAACGAAACCCGGATTCGACGCACACCTGCAACATGGAGTTGAGGACTCTGAGATTCGTCCACAATTCATAAAGATAGGGAATGTGCTTTTTTGGATCGTTGAGCGCGGTCTCTTCCAATGTTACCGACGACTCCTGTTTTAGTGCCAGGTAGTCTTCAAACACGATGCGGTACGCCGGTTTTTTCAAGAGGACCATTGTGACACGCCCTGCAAATACAGTCGGAAGTTTTACCTCTCTCAAAAATGTCGCACGCGCACATGCCAGATTGAATTCACTAATTAGAGTTTCGATATCAGTTAGGAGCGCCGACTGTGCCTTCTCCATTTTTCCCTGCATTCTCGATAGTCGACCTCGCAAAGCCTGAACATAAGCCTTCACAAGTCGATTCTCATACGTGTCGAACGATCGCTCCACAGTCGTGTCAAACATTCTGAAAACAAGGTCAGGCGAAAGGACATTGCCGGGCATCGACATTATCACGGGCAACTTTGAAATATCCGGTCTTCGTAATTGGCTGGAATCACGAAGTTCTGTGCGGGGTATCAACACATGGTGACACTCGCGTTGAATGATAGGCAAAACCTGAAAAAGCCCCAATCTCTCTTTGGTGCCGGTAAAGGCTCGACGCAATTCAGTAAACTCATCTTCTAGAGTCGGTTTCTGATCCACCGCGCCCAACTGTGCACCACATTCGGCCAAATGCAATGCGATTGACTTCGGAAGAGTTTCCGTCAATTCGTCCAGCATGGAAGCAACTTCACTCTCAGTGAAATACCTGGACATCAAATTTTCTCCTGCTCTCGCGACTTAGAAAAAGGAGACAATTCCATTAGAGTGAAAACCATAATTGAGATGCTGAATCTTACTGTTGCTTCGATGGAATTTATTAGCGGTTATATCATTGAGCCTTTGGAGCATGGCACCAAGTCTGATATCAGTTCCCTTAATTCGCGGCAGAATTTTTTGGATAATTTGATCATCAAAAGCTTCTTCCCAAGGAACCCCAATTCGGACAGCTTCCTCGACGTACCGGTTAATTTCATCAACAATCCGTATCGAAAATGGAGTGACATCACTCACAGCATCCCATATCTCCATAAGGGCACCTTTCACCTCGGCATGTTGAACGCGGGATGCCACCTCTTCCCTTCCATGTGTCACTTCAATTACTTGAGCACGATCATAGATTTTGTCGGCAAAACCTTGCGTCGTCTCGTCGACATTGACAGTACCAATGAAGAATAAATTGGGTGTCAGATCGACGACATCGTTTCCGAACATGGTCACCTGAGCTTGCCCTGCACCAGTGAGAACTTCCATGCCTGACAAAAATTTGGCAAAGTAGTACTCTACGCGTGCCAAATTCATTTCATCAAGAACAAGGTGAAAAGGCTCCGGCTTTTGGTCGACGTCTATGGCAGATTGATAAGCCCTCGCGGCCTGGCGCAGAAAGAGACTGAAGTCGGTATCAAAATACTTCTTGGTCAGGGGATTGTAATAACCCAACAAATCTTCGTTAGTCGTCCAATTGGGTGCAACAGGGACCAGGCAATAGTTGGCTTGAACGGCGTTAGCATAAACACGCGTAAGCAATGTTTTGCCGCTGCCGCTGGTACCGCTCAGTATGACAAATCTTCTTGTCTTTAATGAGAGATGATATCGCCGCAAGAGATCGGAGCTAAAAACTGCGCCGGATGCATCCACAGCTTTGCAGATGTTTTCAAACTTAGGTTCGGCATAGGATAAGGACATGCAAGCGCCTCCATAGTTTCCAAATTAGCGGCCCCAATTGCGCAAAAATTCTGCGAACTCAGGTATTTGAATTTTCGAAAGATGGTTTGTCGATGAAGAAAAAAACTTGCGCAGCCCTTGAGCAAATTCAGTTTCACCTGATAATAGATCGGAAAATTGACCAAACCACTGTATCTGCTCAACGCCGCTGATAATTTGATTAAGCTCGTCTACTTTCTTCTGGTCGAAACTCTCTGCCGTAACAGTGGACAAAAAGCCTTTGGCTTTTTCAAACAACTCAGCATCGGTCGTTCCCAAACTGTGGGCTAGCAATGGAAACTTTTGCAGGAAGAGCACCAAATCTTCTTTCTTGTCAAACCAACTGAAATTGCCGGCACCTCCTCCTGCAGAGCCCGGGGTATCGTCGTAAGCAAAGAAGCCCCAGGAGTAAGAGGAGGGTTCGCGCTCGAACGACTGCTCAAATTCAGTTTCTAGCACCTCAACTTTGACACCAGCGTACATACGGTCCTCCACAAAAGATTTTCCAGCGTCTCTGAGACAGTGGCGTGCTCGACTAAAGTGTCAGATTTTCCTTTGAAACCCCGCACAGATTGTGAATACGCTGACAAGTCATCGGCATATCCATGTCGAGAAATTCATTCTCCCCGGTGAGCTGCTCGCGCGCATCCTTAACTGCCTGCTTGATGGCGATGTACGTTGATGCTCCCAGGGTCAAAGAAGATTCGGTGAATGACTTAGACATCTTCACTGCATGCTTCTCAGCCAGTGCTTCGCGCTGATTGCGCGATTCGTCAACTGGATGCAAACGCACTCTGAAATCAATGGGGATTGTTTTAGTGCATGGAGGTTTGTAGCTCCAGATGTTGTCTGTCACCAGCTTGCCAATGTGGTCGTAAATCAACTCCTCCGTTGTGGCGAAGCCGATACCTTGAACAAATCCGCCTTCAAGCTGGCCGATATCAATCGCCGGATTGGGCGATTTGTTCACATCGCAAACGACATCTGCTCTGAGTATTTTGAACTCACCGGTGAGCACATCGATCTCAACTTCCGTTACGGCAGCGCCATAGGCAAAATACAAAAACGGCTTGCCACGCGGATTGCGCTCGGTAGGTCCCTTGTAGTGTGGTGTCTTGTACAGTTCGGAAACACTTAAATTGACGCGCTCGAACCAGGCTTTGAAGACAATCTCGGGCCACTTCTCAGCCCATTCTGTCCGCCAGTTCTCGATGCGATTATGGGGCGTAAATTGCTCCAAATCGCGGCACAAATTTTCCAAACGTATGCGCAATACGCGGCAGGCTTGCTCGACTGCACCGCCGTTTAAATCAAACCCGGTCGATGCTGCTGTTGCTGGTGCATTAGGGATGGTATCAGTGTTGTTGCCTCCCACGCGCACCCTCGACAGTGGTATGCCGAGTGTGTTCGCTGCAAGCTGAGCGATCTTCGTATTCACGCCTTGTCCCATTTCGACACCGCCGTGATAGACGAGGACAGACGCATCTGCCATGTTGACCGTCACGTACGCGCTAGAGGAATTTAGCGAACCACGCGGCTCCGTAAATCCGATCCCATGCTTTTGCGGCACCATAACAATTGCCCGCTTGCGCCAGCGATTCTTCTGGTTGAATTCTTCAACTTCTTTCTGCCGCTTCTCAAATTCGGATGATTTATGAAGGTCATCCCAGATGTCGCGAATATTGCAGAAATCAAGTTCTTGTCCAAAGTGTGTCTCGTCAAAGGAATCTTTTGTGCCGTTGCGATACATATTCTTGTAGCGAATTTCTTCAGCCGTGACTTTGCGTCCGAGATCCTTTGAAAGTTTCCACGCTACGTGCTCAATTGCATTTTCGGTAATCGCCCAAGCCTGCACCACACCAAACGTTCTAAACGCCGTATTGCTAGCCTTGTTGGTTCGGTAAGCCGTTCCGTTTGCCTGCAGAGTTTCAACCATGTAGGCCTGATCTGCATTGAGCAGGCTCGAGTCCATAACGGCAAATGTGCAGTCGTAAGTATCTCCAGCTTCTGAATTGAGGTCTATGCGCATACCCTTGATAATGCCGTCGCGCGTGTAGGCGACATGATATTCACCCGAATAAGGATGCCGTTTGCCTACTGCCTGCATATCAGTAGAGCGGTCATACATCAAACGCACGCCCCTTTTGGCTTTACGGGCCGCTACAGCCGCCTGTGCTCCAACGATGTTGGCACGATGCTGCTTGCCACCAAATCCGCCACCAACTTGTTCAATGACAACAGAAACCTGGTTATTCTGCACGCCCAGGGCTCGTGCAATTGCCGCTTGCGTACCATTGGGATTTTGCGTCGAGCAGTGGACGGTTATTTGATCGTACGGTCCCGGCACTGCCAGGGCGCACATACTCTCCAGGTAGAAGTGCGCCTGTGGTGAAGTGCGGAAGGTGCCGTACACGACTTCCGTACCTTCCATAGGCTTCTTCGGATTTTCAAGCCATTCCATGTTGCTGCCTGCGCGCGTGATGGTAGGAATGCGTTGCTGAATATCTTCGTCTTCATCCTTGGCTGTGCGTATCTGCGGCATAACCGTATTTTCTTTGATAGCGTCTTCCAAGGTCAGGACGGCGGGCAGATCCTCATACTGGATACATTCTTTTTCGATGAACTGACATGCGGCACGGGCGACTTCAATAGTCTCGGCCAAAACCATGCCGATGGGCGCACCGACCGAAGTGACAATTTTGTCTGAAAAGATTGGGTCATCATCATTCAGACCGATGTAGCGTTTTCCATCCTCAGGAACGTCATCGCACGTAATCAAATCTGCAAACCCAGGAAACTGTTTTGCCAGAAGCTCCTTCAGAGCGCCGAGACCTGCCACGTTTTTAGTGAATGAAAATTTGGCGTGAGGACGCCCGCTTTTCACCATTGCACCATGTACGCCACCAACGGGCAGTGTCATGTCCAGGGTGTATTTGATTTCCCCTGATGCCTGAACGAATGCTGCACGCTTGATGAACGGCTTTGTCAGCGGGAAAAGTTCGGGGTATTCCTGATATTCCTGCTTGCCGTGGGAGAGCGGACGTTCGTCATGCATTGCGGCAGATTGATTTTCCGGCGCCACCATCGACGGATTCACCTGCATCGACACATGAAGGAAGAATTTGTAGAAGAAGTTGAGCGCCAACTGCATCCTATACTCGTTGGTGAAGCCTTCCTCTTCCATCGGTATCGTTATTTCGGCAACTTCGGCGGACAGCTTATCGAGAGCAGATTTCAGAGTTTCTTTATTCCAGGCTTTGCCTTCGAGAAATTTCTCGGTTTTCGGCATACGGCTGTTGATTGAAGCCAAGCCACCAAATACGATGCAAGCTTCGCCCGGTAAAACGTTGCCTTTTTCATCGAGGCAGACGCGCAAGCCAGCGTTCACAACAGGGTGAGCCATCTGCACTCGGCGAGCAATTCTGTATGTTTGCACGTACTCACGCTGACGCGTAAACGGCAAATGGAACGACAATATCACCGCATCATCAGGCAAAGAAGAAACGGCAGGCATATCAGTCAAAAGATATGTCTTAGTGCCATCATCAAACTCGGCCGAGGCTATCGTCAAGCTAGCCCCAAGACCAGCGAATACGGTGAATATGTCAGAAGGAAACGGTCCTCCGTGTTCGGCGTGGTCGCGAGTCATAAAGATATTTCCCGCAACACTGCCTGCGCTTCTTACTTGAAGTCCGGCAACAAACGCACCATGCCGCTTCAATTCCTTCAGGCCTTTTGTTTCGTCAGCACCGCGCTTCTCAATAACTCGCCCAACATAATCAAGCAGTTCTTGAATGGGAACAGCCGCTCCCACGACAATTCCACCATCCGTCTCGCGAATCTCCGCCAATTCACGCATACCGGTCAAATCGATAAAGATTCGTGGTTTTTCATCCTGATAGATGCCTGAGGCGGTGTTGCCCACGACTAACTTGACGTTCGCCTTGCCATACTCCTGGCTGAATTTCTTCTTCAGACTCTGCACCTGTTCCAAATTCGACGGACGGAACCATTCCGCGCCATGTCCGGTGAAATGCAGCTCCCGCACCGGCAGATCGTGAGAGGGCAGCTCGTCGAGGCTTATTTGCGTGAGAGCAGGTTTGCATTGTATTTTAAAACAAGGGTCAACCAGACAATCTTGTGTTTCGTCTTTGGACGGCTCGTAATCACTTCCCAAAGTGCGCATGGCATGCAGAATGGGACGATAGCCGGTACAACGGCAAAGATTGCCGCCAAAGCTGTCTTCGATATCTTGCTGGGTAGCTTCCGGCTTATTCTGCAAAAGAGCGTGAGTGTTCATCACGAATCCGGGCGTACAAAATCCGCATTGAGTGCCGTTGAATTTCGCGATGCAATATTGTGTGGGGTCCAGTCCGTCGTGCACATTGCCGATGCCTTCAGTGGTTGTGACGACCATTCCATCAACGGCACACAGAGGCTTCAGACACGCGTTGATCGGCCGGTGCACCGGCGAACCGTCGACAGGGCTCTTGTGAGAAACCATGACTGTGCAAGCACCACATCCACCCTGTTCGCAAACAACTTTTGTTCCTGTGTACCCAGCCTTGCGCAGATACTCGGTCAACATCGTCACGGGATCTGGATTGTCGACTTGCACACGAGAGCCGTTCAACCAAAATATGAGCTGGTCAGAAAAAGTAATTTTCTCATCGCAGGCACTGGCTTTGGCATTAGCTGTCGATTCGGACATTAGAGTAACCTCCATAGAAGCGCTATCTCTAACGCAAAAAGTAAAACAAGTACCGAAAGACTTACCGGAGACACCCAAGGTGGTGTGTCTT
Source organism: Cyanobacteria bacterium PR.3.49 (assembly GCA_013997645.1). Lineage (GTDB taxonomy): Bacteria > Cyanobacteriota > Vampirovibrionia > Obscuribacterales > Obscuribacteraceae > QKMZ01. The sequence continues at coordinate 6,487 of PNKB01000071.1, read as the reverse complement.
TTTTAGGAAACAGCCACGGAGTAAAAACTTTGATCAAAAGCGGCATGGTCACCCATGTCGTCAAGGCTACACTGATCGAATTGCCGATGAAATTAGCAACCGCCGAGTTCAAACTGTGCATCTGTGGGTTCAAAAAGCGAATTTCGAGCATGACGATTGGATACAATCCAAAAAGCACCAACATCGCAGTCTTCCAGTTGGGTGGTCCTTTCTGACCTTCTTTAACAGGAATCCAGCCGGGAAACGACCCTGTTACTGATTGAAATTCAGTAGAGCTGACTACTGGTTCAGCCAGGGCCAGGAGTTTCTTTCGCTCGTCGGAAACGAACCATTCATCCAATGCATCCGGGGAATCGAATCGAATCAATGTTGTCCAAAGTCCCGGAGTTTTTTTCGTCGGTGGCTGCAAATAAACGCCGCGATAGCCGCGCCGTCTCGCTTGGGCCGATTGAAATTCTTTCTCGAACTCGTGATAAGTGGTCTCCTGCCCGGGTTTTACATGGGTAACAATCGCTACTGCCACACTACCGACGGTGCCATAGGCGGAACTCACCGCTTCCGTTATGGCAATTTCGTTCTCTTTGATTTTCGGTGTCAGTTCATCCAATAATTTCAGACGCTCTGAATTCGCTTGCCACTCTTCAATCAAACGAGGATCGTGAAATCGCTGCACCAATGTCCATACCTTTTCATCAGGCGAACTCGGCGGAATCACTTCTGCGGACAAAACCGCTCCGCGACCAATGCCTACCATCATCAGACGGGTGAGCCAATCAACATGCTCGCCTGCATCACCACTCTTCACCGACAATTTTGTCAGGTGAACGGTATGGTCGGCTGACTGCGCTGATTGTGCGGAAGATTGAGTCATTGGTTCCTTAGTGCGCTTACTAAATGTTTGTCCATCGATTCGATTGTGGTTTTCACATCGTGCAACATCACGATTCGATCACTGATAAGCTGAACGGTTTCCCTTCTAGTTTGATTAGAACTGGCGGACAGTCTGCCAAAACTGCGCTGATTTTGCAAGTTTGTAGTGATTACACCAGACTTTTTCCAGCGTTCAATCAATGATTCTCGTCTTGTCATACCGTTTTCTGCAACGGGTGAATTTAAGTATTGCCGGACGGACTGGGGAATCGACTCCTTGCTGGGCGCACCAGGAGTGAGGACTTGCGCGAGCACATTCAATTCAGGCTTCGAAGGTCTTCTCCCGATGCGAGCTTGAATTAGAGCTACGGTAGACAAAAGCAATACCGTCGAGCCCGCAACAAGATCTATCGCGTTGGCATGATTATTCTTTCCCTTCATGACTAAGCCTTGAGAAACAATTCCGAGTAAGCCGGATTGAGTAAAATTGAGAATATTGTTGTATTGAACGCCACGAGCGCGTGAAGCAAGGATTGCGCCTCTTGCTGTGTACTCGTCCGAAAGTTGATTGTCGATCTGATCGGAGGCGCTGCGGACCTCCAGCGCGTGTTGCAAAACGCGTTTTGTCAATATCAGCTGCTTATCTATTTTATTTTCTGTGGCATTTTCCGGCGCAGGCAGAATTACAGCAGTAAGCAGCTGCAAAAGCTCCGAATCAAGAGTTTCAACAGCGCCGCTAACATCAAACAGCATTTCCACACGCTTATTGACCAGGTCGGTTGTCTCCACGCGCTTGTTATGCATCGAAGGCATTGAAGCAAGCGCCTCCGCACTTCCTTTTTTGTTCGACAATCGACCAACTTGTTTCCATCGCTCCAGCAATAGCTGTTTTCTGGTCATGCCTTTTGTTGAATCTGGAGGGACACTTTCCAAATACGAAGAGATCAATGGAGAAAAACGACATTCGCTTGGGACATCAAAATTGAAAATGTTTGCCAGCGCGTTGATTTCAGAATCTTGCTTGCGCTTATAGAGCTTGAGAAATGCAAAGTTGGCGTTGGCAATCGCGACAGAAAGAGCGTCCATTATCAAAATCTTTTGAGCCCCCGCTGGTGTATTTTTGAGAACGAAGTCCCTTCCAGCAATGCTCTTCAACACGCCAATTTCAGTAAAGTTTGCAGTGTTGCTCAACAAGTTAACTCGATCACGCACGCGTACAAGTTGTGGCAGCAGTACGTCAAATTGATAGTGTTTTTCTCGATCAATTCGGTCGACCAGTTGGCGAACTTCAAACGCCGCACCGAGAATTTTCTCGAGCACATACAAGTCTAGGGAAATTGCCCGTAAATCCGCTCCATTACTGGCGCCTGCCTCTTTCATATGGATGAGGACCGCTGCACACTTTTCTACCTGAAGCAATCTTGCTGCTTCAGCACCTGACGCTCCTATTTGATTTGCGACTGCCGAATCGTCAGTTGTTTGTGTTGGAACCGACGTGCTTTCAATCGAGCGCAGGAGTGCCAACAATTCGCTATCGAATTCCTCGGCGAGCGCATTGAGCGAAAACAAGAGAGCAAGTCGCTTATTGAGGAGACCAACCGATGCACGATGTGGTTTTGCCGACTCTGCCGCAAGAATTTCTCGCGAAGTAATTGCTTCTTTCAAACCAAATTCTGTTTTCCACAGATCGAGCATTGCTTGCCTGCGCGACTGTGTTTTTCCTTTGGGTGTGGCATTGATGTATTTGCTTACCAACTCAGGCAAAGGAACTGAAACCGTATCCAATCCAAATATGTTCGCCAGGGGATTGGGGCGGGTTCGATCTTTCGATGCCCCTGAATAAGAAAGAGCTACGGCCGCTGCGCCGATGCCGGCAGTCAAACCAGCTCCCACAAAAGTCAGATAGTTTGAATTGTTGAAACGCTTCGATAGCCTCTCGGCAGCTCCTATATTAAAGATCACGCCAAAAGTGGTGAAGTTGGCGATGTTGGCCAATTCGACCCGACGGTTGACGGTTCGAACCTGCTTATCGATTGCGTCGTACGTGTCGTCGATTGCTTCATCTAACAAATCAGAAGTTTGGCGAACCTCTAAATAGCCGAGAAGGAGCTGCCTTAGAACGATCGTCTTGTTCCAGAGCAACTCTTCGGTTGGCTCACCGCCGGCGGCTTGCAACTCAAGAATGCGATCTACATTACTGCGTACACCAAGAATGTCTGCCGCTTCGGAAAATTCAGAAAGTCCGCGTAATTCAATCGCTCCAAACGCTGCGAGCGGCATCACCGACTGCCCAACTAATAAGCATGCGATAAATAGTGCAATTAGCCGCGCTGAAATGAAAACCGGCGTCATGGGATTCTTTGATTCGAAGCAATCGTTGAGCTTGCCAATTGAACCATATGCGCTCGCGATTATGTTCTTGGCAAGATTGATCCCCAAAAGGAATTGCGCGACACTTGCTGAGAAATTAGTTGCCGTGGTCTCCAGAATCCCTGACAGCCTATCGCACATACGTGCTGAACGGTAAGTTTAAGGTAGCCTTGCGCTAGTCAAGATGATTCAATTGCAGCGGGGTCAGTTAAATAGATTATTTTGCAACAGCTGGACGATTCCTTGGCGTCTACAGTTTTCCACAAGTCCATTTCTAGATTTTTGCGCAATGCCATTTGCATTTCGGCCTGCTTGCTGATTCAACCATGGTACCTCGCCGCATCTGCTGACACTACCGGCGGTGACCTTCCATTGAAGGGCGCTTTGCCCACTGAAGGCGCTCTCACCCCGGATACGGTTCAGGCAGCAGACATTCTTGGCATTCGGCAAGAAGCAGAACAAATCATTTCCCTGCGCGGAGGTGGGGCCAGCTCAGGCAGTCAGCGGCATCAACTCAATAACTACAGGGCCCTGGTACTGCGCAAAATTTTCGAGGCTGATCTGCAAACACAGGCTGCAGAGAGCCGGTTGGAATTCGAGATCGCTTATACGTATGACGCAATCATGCGACAGCAACGCAAAGAAAACACTGTAAATCAAATTTTCAATGCTGCAAATTTCACGCAGTCTGGCGTCTTGGGAATTACTGCGACTGTTAGCGACCTGCGCAGTAAGTTTGTTGCCGAATCCACCCAAAGCCTTGTCAGTGGTGGAGTTGGTACCATCTTGCCCACTCTCGGCATTTTATACGGTAAGGTCGCTAAAGCCTCGCACCTTACACCGCCACTATTTATGTCATCTTACGTCAATGGCAGGCCTGTCGACGGCTCCGATCTGCCACCACTGGTAATGCGGTATCTGGACTCGCCTGCTCCCGGCGAGAGTCGCACGCGCAGAGAGGTTCTCAATGCAGAGTGGAAGAAATACCATAATGCAGACATGGCAATTAAGAAGACGCTCGCCGGCATAGATGACGGGAAAGCCAGGAGCCAAGGCTATCTCAGCAACCGTTTAACTTTACTTTGGTCTCTCTACACAACCATCGAAGGTTTCAACACCGATCTTCTCTCCTTGCTGAAGCAGGTAAGAGGCACTGCAACTGTCGATTACTCTCCTTCAAGTACGAGAATCGGCTCCTTACCCAGTCTTGGAAAACATGCCGATCACGCCGCTCGCCTTCTTCGCCTCGAGCCTGTATTAGCTGAGCTGAACGCACTCAATGCCTCCGGCGGGGACAGTGAGAGAAAGCGGGAATTGCAAATCACACTTTTGGAGACTTTAGTTTATGGTGGTCTTGATATGGCGGTCGCCGCTGACAGATGCCAGAAAGAGCTCAATTACCAGGCTGATGTAGTCCTGGCACAATTGTCGGACAGGCAGTCCAGTGTCACGCAAAAAATATTCGAAGCAAACTTCATACAGAATGGTGTTTTCGGCGCTACCGCCAGCTACTGTTATTTGAAAAAGTTTTCGAACACGGGCGGCGAGATTTTGCTCGTCGCTGGCGGAATTGGACTTCTTCTCACCGGCGCCTCGCTATTGGCAATGCACGGAGGCTGGCGCAAAAACGAAACCGGACCCAACTCGCTGGCAGACTTTTTCAATCTGAGACCTGCTTCCGATAAAGGGTTTTCGCCCTTGGTCATGGAATATCTGAATTCTCCAGCCCCCGAAAAAACCGACGGCAAGACCAGGCGTCAGTGCCTTATCGAATCATGGACCAATAGGTCTGTCGCGACCGTTAATCTCAAAGATCGGCGCAACCTTGAACGCCTGGGAAGTATGCCCTCGTGCAAGCATGACTCAATCAAGTTGGTCGTCAACCGTATCGCTCTATTGAGTTCTTTGCGTCAGCAACTAAATGAATTTGACGTGGAGTTGCTGGAATTATTGCGCAAGGCTTGGCCTGTGACCATTGCCACAAACCCTCCTGCCGTCAACCCAGGGTTGAGCCCTTCGGCAAACGATACTGCAGCACTGCTCGGAGTTCACGGACTTTTGCCCATTGATCAGCAAATAGACGAGGACGGTAAGCTGTTAATCACCCGGCAGGTGCTTGAAGGCTTCCTTTCTTTGATTACCGATGCCGATGAAGTTGGGCATGAAATTGACGCCGAATTCAAAGCTCTAGACCGCATGGTAAGGCTAAAAAACAGGGTTGTTCAACTGACAGACAATCTCAACTTTCTTCAAGGAGGGATTCTCGGTCAAATTGCAAATTCGCTTGGACTAACAGGCAAAAAACAATATGTTAGAGCTGCAAACTATACAGTTATCACGACTTCGGCGATAAGCACCGGCATGGCGGCACTCTCTATGGTGGAGCAACATGGCGGATGGCGGCCCGGCAAAGCCAAGCCAAATGCCTTGGGTGCTGCGTTCGGAAAATATTCCGAGAGCCTTGATTTGTCTCCAGTGACGATTCAATATCTCAATTCGGTAGCGCCGAATTCGAAGCTGAATTTGTCCAGAAGAGAAACATTGATCAAGTACTGGAAAGAGTCGAAGGTCTTAAGTATCGATATAAGCAAAGACTCAGAGGTTCAAAAACTTTCTGCTGAAGGAAAAGCTCATCACTGGTGGTCTGAAACCATAAAAATGGTCAACAACCGGCTATTTATGCTTTATGATCTGCGCGCTGTTATGCGCAGCAGCAATGTCGGCTTTTATGAACTGCTGCAGGCTGTCGACTAAGCGGTGCGGGACGCTACTTTTTCTTCGTAGCATCCAATTGCAACCGCCAGATCATCGAAACAGATTGTCCTGGTCTGCTACTGCTTACGGTCATGAAAAAACCGCCATCGGGATCGATCGCCATAGCCGCCGGCATTAAATACTTGCGAGGAAGGTTGTATTCATGCACCTTGCCGGAGCCGTTTATCGAGAGAATCGCTCCTTGCCCATCAGCCTTTATTGCTCCGATGTAAACGCCGTCGTCGTGTCCAAAAATCGCACCCGTGTTGACAACGTTAGGAAGTGGAAATTCATCAAGCGTTCCGTCGGTTTTCAATCGAACGACAGACGACAACTTGGGAGCCCACAACGCACCGTCGTTGCTATTAGTGATATCACCGGTGAGCCGCCCTTTACCGGCAGGGAAATGTTTGACCTCCCCGGAGGTAGTCAACCGTCCAATTTGTCCACTACCAACTTCGGTAAACCAAATTACTCCATCCTGAGCCATTAG
>PNKB01000070.1 GCA_013997645.1 Cyanobacteria bacterium PR.3.49 | reverse complement strand
GGCGGACGAAAAAGTCCTGGAGATGTACGAGTCGATGCAGATCGGCAATGGCGACTTCGATGTCTACGAGCTGGATCAAACCTCCGGTAAGTGGAAATTGAAGTACACCTATTGCGGTCGTCTCTCGCGGCGCAAGCCTGCACTTCGTGCAGCATAAGCGCATCGAGGGCATCATGCCGTACCACCTTTGTCGACCGGGTTCACTTTCTGCTGATGTCGCATAGCGCATCAAGCGGTTGGTGGACTCGGTCGTTTACTTCTTTTTTGCAAGATACTATAGCATGTAACAATAATGCGATTTAGTGGTAAAACCGGTATAAAATCAGATCAAAAGTTTTAGCGCACAGTGCAGATTGAGGAAGATTATGGTTTCGAAAAACGAAGAGATGGCTGTCAGAGAAGGCTTTCAGTTGGTGGCGTTGCGTGATGCGCAGTATGATGCCGTAATTGAGCGACTGGAGCGCATCGAAGTCTCGGTCGCAGAGCTGAAAGACACCTTAAATAAACTGCTTCAGCATGCCGAGCGGCATTCAGCAAATTGAGGTATCAATCAACCCTCAATCCTTTTGTTTTAAATGAACTATGTAGTCAGCTTCGCGCGGACCTGTCGGTTTGATGCGGAAAGCAAACTGCTGTTCGGCGACTCTCGCTTCTTGAGCTACTCGAGTGTATCTGAGTGCCGCGCTGCGGTAATTGTCCGGAGGCGCGGGGTAGCTTCCATCCGGGTTTGGCGGCAGACCGTTTTCTCGGGCGTAAAACTCTGAGAGTGCCGTCATTTCTCCTTCAAAATGTCTTGATTGCGCGAAATCGCCACCGGTGAATTGCAAAACAGTGGTATCGAATCCTTTCTCTTTCACCCGTTCATTTGCGGACGAAATGTCGGGCCCGCCCATTCTTTCGTAGCGAAAATGTTGAGTGCCGGCGAAAAGCAGCATGCGCGCATTGGGATTTTCATTTAGAAATTTCGCGGTTTCATCAGACCAGGTTTTGTTTCTGAAATCATGCAACCGGGCATTCCAAGCCTTTTGAGAAGCAGGTGATTCGTCATTGACTTTCAACCCGGAAAAATCAAAACCTTCGCTGCGAGCTTTATCGACTGTGTTTAGAAAATCGGCGCTGCGCTCGTAGCCTGGCAGTTGTCGCTCCAGCTCTTTTCTGGCGACGGCACGTTCTTGCGGAGTTGAATTTGGGCTGGTGAAAGCCTGAAACGCGTTTTGCGCATCAGCAGGCAGTTTGCGCATTCCATTTTGCATCAAGTCGTAACCGCCGGTGCTGGCAAAAGGATTGGCAATATTCGGCTCAATGGCGATAGGCTTGATGCCTGCGTCTATGGCGCTATCAATCATTTGCATGGTCGCATCTACTGCAGGCTGAGCTGCCTGGCGCATCTTGGTGAGGTCGTCTGGTGAAACGTTCGGATCGAGAACCGGACCTTCTTGCGACTGCCGCAGAAGGCTCTCGACCGCGGCGCGAGCGGATCTGCGCTCCTCTTCAGTGGAGTTTGCATCGAGCCTTGTGTTTCTGTACGTGTCTAAAACATGCTGATCTTCTTTGCGAAACAGTTCCAGGCCAATTGCATCAGCACCGGCTTCTTTGAAGGCTCGCATGTTTTCGGCAGTGAATTGTTTGATATCGGTAGTAAGGTGTTGGTCGCCAATCGCCAGGACTCTGTTGTTCTTGTCCCATAGGGACTTGATTTCGACACTCTGTCGGTTTTGCGGATTGGCCAGAAAGTCTCTGCGTTGGCAGGCATCAGCATTGTCCGGCAACTCGCCGCCCGGACTGTTTTGCGCGGGGGCTGAGATGATCTCGAAACCTTTGAGGAATTCGAGTTCTTTGCACGTTCCAGGGGAGGCATCGAAGACGCCGGATTTCAAACCATCTTCCAGATAATTATCCGGTGCTGCAATCGGTGTTTCTCTTGGAACATGGCCTCTGTCTGAAGGTGAGGAGATTTCTTCAACCATGTTATTTGCAGCGTACAACAGACTTCATGAATCGCCCGTGAACAGCGAATTTCATTTTTAGTCGCTTGTGATACCAATGCAATTGAATTCGCTGTACTACAGTATGTCGGAGTTGTGTCACAAAAGAGAAAGGCGAACGCGGAAGACTTGAATCTTCTTTGTTCGCCTTGCCCTCACTTGATCTGGTCAGCTGTGGACGCTTACCAGTTGCGGAAACCGTTGAAGATGCCGCTGAAGAAGCCTCGCGGGTTCTGCACTGCATCGGAGTCGAACTTCACAAAGGAAGTAAGCGGCGCCGAGTCGATGCCGACTTTAGCGAGTGCTTTGTTGCGAGCGGCGTTGGAACGGCATGCAGTCTGCGCGACCACAGCCAGTTTCTCCGCCTCGCCGATGTAGTGCTCAGCGCACTTCTCGAAGGCGAGCGCGAGCTGCTGACGCGACGCGTTGGCATCGCTTATCACCAGCATCGATTCATAGGTTCCGAAGGCGCGCTTGCCGCTGTCGCGGGGCGCAGTCTTCAGCTTGTGGTCCAGGATCAAATCGGCAAATGCCGAAAGATCCATGCCGTCCGGCAAAGTCACTGCCACCGTATCCGGTGCAGCCTTGCTTTCGTCTGCCAGTTCGACAGCCGCAGAAGCAAGCTGATGAGCGAGGACAGCAGCATTGCCGCTGACGATGAGAAGACCCATCGACTTCAAGCCGACGGTTTCGAGGCAAGCCGTGGTTTCGAGCAGGACTTGCGAGAGGTCGCTGACGCGCTTCAATACGATGGCGCCACGACCGGGTTCTTGTGTAAACATCGTGTACTCCCACGAAGTTAGTTGGGAGCAAGAGAGGACGGGAGCCCGCATGAAATTTGCCGAGAGCTCGCAGGTTTCCCTGCAAGAACTGACTGCAAAATACCTTGCGAAACTCCCGTCCGATAGCATTTGCCGCAGCGGCTCTTACTCTTGACCGCTGTCTGTTATCGTTGAATCGTCCTGTCAGACTGCTCAGCCTACTCCGGCTGGTCAGTCCCTTCGGACTTCTTGTCCTTCTTGGACTTCTTGCGCTTGATCGGATGAGAGAAGCGCACGTAGTCTGCGTCGGTGGGGTCAGTGCCTAGCACTCGATCGGCAAAACCTTCGCGCACCGCTTCCTCTGCATCCAGCCAGTAATCGGTCTTCTTCCAGCGCGAGCGAATCTGCTTTTCAGTCAGTTTCGACTTGCTGGCGAGAATCTTGATGAGCTTGTTCTGCAAGCGGGCCGAAAATTCGATCGACTCCTGCATCTCGCTCACCTTGCCGACTGTGCCCGCCGAAACCTCGTGCAGAAGCACGAAGGCATTGGGACCAATCAAGCGCTGATCGCCCGCCTGAAGAAGAATCGAACCCATGGACGCGGCACGACCGAGCGCCACAACCGTGAGCTTGTGTCCAGCCATCTTCAAGATGGTGAGGTAGTCGTAAAGGGCGAGACCCTCTTTGACCAACCCGCCGGGCGTGTTGAGGATGAGGGTGATATTGGCGCCGGGAGCCAGTCGCGACCACTTCGACAGAGTGTCGATGCAGTCGGCGACGCTCGATTCCCGGACGGCTTCGAAGAAGTTGTAGACAAAGACGCTATCGGCACTTGCCTCGGCGGCGCGTCGATAGAGATTGTCGAGGTCGAATTCTCCCTTTTCGACGTCGATTTCGAGCTTGCGCAGTTCGAGCTCTTTGCGATAAGCCTCAGGAGTCTTACCGTTGGGGAGCAACGTGGGAGCGGCAGCGCTCGGTGCAGCGGCAGTGCTCGAAGCAGCAGGATTGGTACCAGTGTCCTTTGCGGGATCTTTGGTGTTTTCCATGACATAGTCTCCTTCACAACCTCAAGCGAATGGGCTCAGGTTGCGATTTCATGTGAGATTTGGAGAAGGGATTTAGCGCGAAGTCAAAGAGCAGATAGTCAAAAACGGGGAGAGAAGAAAACTCTATGAAGCTAGCAGTGGCTCTCTTTTTGATTCAATAACGCGGAAGAGGGAGATGCCCGGCGGCGCAGTGGTAATTGCTTCGAAATCCGCCACCTGTGCCCTTCTTTCTGCAGGCTCCGCTTGAATACCGCCACTATGTACACTTTGCCGAGCTTAGCGAGCTGCGCGCAACTGGCTTATTTGCCCGTTCTTGACTATGCCCAAGGCGAATGACATCCGTGAGGGTTTTCGTACTATGACATGTCGTTGACAGCGTTCAAAAGAGAAGTCGCGAAGAAAGAGGGGCGACCGGTGAGAAATGAATCTCACCGGTCTTAGCGTTAGCGCTTAGCGAGACATTTCGTCTTCGCTCTTGGCGCTCGGCTCCTTGTTTTTGCGCTTAACACGAGGCTTTTTGTCCTTCGCGTTCAGCGCCTTGATGAGTTCCTCGTCTTTGGCGCGGAAATACATCTCTTCTCGAGCACGGGAAAGCGCGGCGATGCCGTTGGAGCCGGAGCCCGCATCGACAGCCGCTTCGTGGTTGGCTTTCATGGTCTCAATGGTTGACTGCGCAGACATGTGCGTAACCTTCTGTTGGAGTTTTTGCGAAGCCTGGGGCAGCGCAAGAAGCCGATGCCAAAGACTTCAAAGAAGTCGGCATACAAGCTTCCTGCACCCCGGGCGAGACCGACTTACTGAGCCAGTAGACTCAGATCGCTCTGAGCATACTCAAACTCAGGCAAGCCAGCCGGCCAAATTCTGCAGCGCTTCCCACGGAGTGGTGCGGCTTTCGCCGACCTCCATGAAGAAGAACAGAGCAGACAGGCCCGCAGCTACCGCCGTGTGCGGAAGGAAGCGCAGATAGAACGGCATGGCGCGCCAGTTACGGCGACGCTCTTCGCGCGCTTCCATCTCACGCATCTTGACCGCATGGCGGAACGAAGCTTCCGGATCGTGGTCCGGAGCACATTCATCGAGTACCTTCTGAGTGCGAGCACTCTGAAGTGCGCTGCGGATGCGCATCTTCTCGATGTAAACGTCAGCATCCTGACGGACGCTTTCCATGATGGCATTGGAGCTCGCTTCGAAGTCGGCAAGCGTCTTTTCGATGACCGGCCGCATTTCTGCGGAAAGTCTCGCGCGCTCTTCGGCTCCGACACGGGCAATTTCAGCCAGATGGTGGTTGAGCGTTTCGTTGCGGTCGATGGCAACCTCAACGGCGAAGCGGACGATCTCGTGACCGACGTTTTCACCATTGATAGTATTCCGCTGGAATTTATCCAGGCAACGAGTCAGCGTGTCGACGTCGAGCTTCGTAAGAAGAAGCATGGTCGCCGAATTGCTTTCGACCTCGCTCAAGACGATGTTCGTGAAACGCCAGGAGAGAAGCGTGGACACCTGATGCGCGTAGTGATCCTCATGGATCTTTTCGCGATCGATGCGCAGCTTATGGAAAACCCACTTGGGCGGACGCGGAGCCTTCAGTTTCCTGATCAGCATGCGCCGGTAAGCGGGGTCTTCCAGCCGACTGTGATCGAATTCGATCGTCTTCGGCTTGATTCTCGATGGTTCACGAAATTCAGTCAGACCAAGGACGTCCAGCGTGTCCAGGCGAGCCTTCCAGCTAGCATCCGACTTGTCGGCGTTGCGCAGCACGGAAACGAATAGCCCGCGCCAGTGATCCATGAGGATCTCGGCGTGGCCCAATTCAGGCAGGTGGGTCGTTTTGGTCGTCATTGTGGTTCTCCCATAAAGGTCGGGGGAAAAGGGTGCCTTCGCAACGTGCCATGACGAGGCTCCGAAAGTGTGTTTCGGGTTGCGTTGCAAAGAGTGGCTCTTGTCTGAGGAGTTGATTCCCAAGTGGTAGTGCTGGTTTTTCAGCGTGGGTTGGTGGATTTGGTTGGAAATTACTCCGAATGGATATATTTTTTTCTTTGACAAGATTGGCTAGATCTTTAGTCTTTTAGCCGCTTCTAGAGAATAGGCTCCGGGCGAGTTTAATGTTGAATTGTCAGTATGCGCGGGCGAAAAACCGCATCAACAGTGCGTCTTGCATGAAGCTGTCGCAATCATTTCGTGAGCCTGACTCGCGCTGTTAGCGCTAAAACAGCTAATCTTTCAATAGTTTGTCGTGAAACTTTTTGCAGTCTTTCAAGCGCTCTTGATGACTATGAGCCGATTTTCGCGATATGTCTTCTTGATGTCTTTTTGATGTGCGGCTGTCGAAGCTGGCGAAGGTAGCCAATCTTTCAAATAGTTGTCACCAAAATTTCTGCACGCTTACATCGCATCTTGAAGACTATGCGCCGGTTTCCATGAGATATGTATCGAACATTCGGAAGTGCTCTTCTTTTTGAAGTGCTCTTGAAAAGCGGAAGGTCAGCCCTTCTATTTTGTAGGTTGTGCATTCAGGCGGAAAAATTTGAAAAAATCCGCACAAAGCGAAAGGCAAAAACCGAGATGACATTCGGCTGTCTGATGAACGCGATGCGCAAGCACCACGAGTGGCCCACAATTGCTCTCGAGAACTGTTTCGAGAACGACTCCGACAACAGCTCCGACAACCACTCTTGTTGTCATGCTGTGCGCTAGCGGCGCTAATCCATTCGAAATTCGACTTCAAAAACCGCCCTGATGTCAAGTGCGCAGATCTATGCTCACATCTCAAAAGCCTTGTATATGCTTATGTCGCGCGATATGCAGAGCACTATAAATACTGCCTCATGCACTTGAGAAGTGGCCTGGTCAGGTCATAGAGTCTGGTGTTACTTCTGCCCGTCTCTCCCATTTTTCTGCAACCAGTTCTCTCGAAAGCATCATCCATCCTGCACCTCCGTTGATCTTTCCCCTTCCTTTCGGAAGACGGATTTCACCGGCGGCAGTTTTGGCATGAACACTGCGCGAGTTCGGGTTGTTCATATTGACGTGCAGAGTGATCAAGCTCAACAGTCCCAACCATTGGAGAAATTACCCATGAGCACTGCAAACACCCACAAGGCGAAGCGCGATTCCCGTCTCGACGAAGTCCTCGGTCTGGCCACCGGCCACGCCAAGAACGAGCTGGGCGATTCCGAGAACAAGTCCGTGACCGCCGCCGCGACCCTCAACGTCAGCTCTTCGGAGAACGACGTCACCGAGGCCTGCGGCGTCAACGCGTCCGTGACCCTCGGCGCCACGCACTCGAAGACCGACGCGAAGGCGAAGAAGTAATCTCGCCTTCGGCGTAGTCGCCGATTGTTTGTCAACTTCACTTGAAGCCGAAGGCTAAGGGCGACAAGTGATTAGTACTCGGTACTGGCGCAAGCCGACTTTCAAAGCCGGTTTCGCACAGTATCGAGATTCCTGGTGAGCCGTAACTCCGCCTTCGAGTTACGGCTTGCCTTTTCTTCTACGTTTTTGCTTCGTTTCTCTTGTTCGTTTGGCGCAAAACCCGCCCTATTGCGAACTTGAGATATGCAGCAAAAATTTTGAAAGAACCAAACTATGGTCAGTAGTAGGTCTTGACGACCTGTCAGATGAAGGATGCTTCCCATGACCATCGATAACTCCCAAACCGCTGCAGGCACTGCTGCAGATGATGAGGTCACCCTGCCGTACGAGGCCGTTAACCCGAATCATCCGCGACTGGCGATTAAGCACCGCAAGTACTTCTTGCTCATGGACACCGAAGGAATGGTGCCGGGCAACAACAAAGAAGGCTTCGGTTTCTTCGCCGACGACACGCGCTGGCTCTCGAAGTGGGACATTTCGCTTGGTGGAATGCCTCTGCTTCCGCTCAACCGCGATGTCGACGAGGGCTTCGCTGCGCGCTTCATTTACGGAAATCGCCGTTTTGATGCCGTCCCCGAGCAAACCATCAAGGTCGAGCGTGAGCTTGTCCTCAATGACGGTTTGATCGAGCGCCTCACGCTCACCAATTACAGCCAGATTGAGATTCGCACTGAGCTGGCGGTAACGGTCGGCAGCGATTTCGCCGACATGTTCGAGGTGCGCGGCGCCAACAGACCAAAGCGCGGAACCGCTCAAAGACCAGTTCTTCGCGGCAATCGTCTGACGCTCGGCTATGTCGGGCTGGACAATACGCTGCGCGAAACGTCGATCCTCGTTCGCTCGCAAACCGCAGCCAAACTGGAAGAGCGTGCGCTCAAATTGCCTTTGACTTTGAAGGCAGGCGAGCCCACGGTCATCGAGTTTGTCGTGCGTGCTCGAGTGAATGGTCAGTTCGACAACAAGCGCAGCCCGCGTTCTTTCGCGCACGAGATTGCCTCGGCGCGTAAAGCCTACGACCGTTTCGTCGCTGCGTCCGGTTCGGTAACCACCGAAAATCCGCAGTTCAACGCCATCTTCCAGCGTGCTCTGCGCGACATCTATATGTTGCGTCAGGAAAGCCCGCGCGGCAACACAATCTCCGCAGGTGTGCCCTGGTTCGCGGTGCCTTTCGGCCGCGACTCGGCCATCACGGCATTGCAGACCGTGCCCTTTATGCCCGAGCTTTCGCGCGATGCCCTGCGTGTGCTTGCCGCCTATCAGGGCGAAAAGCACGACCCTGTCACCGCTGAAGAATCAGGCAAGATCATGCACGAGCTGCGCGTCGGCGAGATGGCTGTGCTGAAGGAAGTCGCATTCCGTCCCTATTACGGAACGGTCGATGCCACTCAGCTCTGGCTCATGCTGCTTGCTGAGTACGTTCGCTGGACGGGCGACTTGGCTCTTGCAAGGGAGCTCTGGCCCAACGTCTTGCGCGCGCTGTCTTTCCTCGACGCGGCGACTGCCAAGGACGGTTTCATCCGTTATGGCGGCGTAGCTGGAGAGGCGCTAAGCAATCAGGGCTGGAAAGATTCCGGCAATTCCATCGTCTTCAAAGATGGAACGCTGGCAAAGGCGCCGATTGCCGTCTGCGAGGCGCAGGGCTATCTGTACGCAGCCTGGAAAGGAGCGGCTCTGGTCGCGCGTTTGCTCGGCAAGTGGTCGCTCAGTTACAGGCTCGGCATGAAGTCCGAACACCTGCGCGCGCTCTTCCAGAGAGACTTCTGGATGCGCGAGGCCCAGTATGTCGCCATCGCTCTGGACGGTGACAACCGGCAGGTCGACGCCATCTCGTCCAATCCGGGACATCTGCTCGGCACTGGCATCCTCACGCCTGCGCAAGAGCAACTTGTCGCAGATCGGCTGATGGCGCCCGATATGTTCTGCGGTTGGGGCATTCGCACTCTCGCGAGCAGCGAGCGCGCCTATCAACCGATGGACTATCAGGTCGGTTCTGTCTGGCCGCACGACAACGGTTTTGCCATCGAAGGTCTGGCCAAGCTCGGCAGATTTGCCGATGCCCACCGCGTCTTCGAGGGTCTAGTCGCGGCTGCCGCTGCGCAAAGCGATTTGCGTTTGCCGGAATTGTTCGCCGGTTTCGATCGCTGCGGACACAAAGAACCTGTTCGCTATCCGGTCGCCTGCGTGCCCCAAGCCTGGGCCGCCGGCAGTGTTTTCCAGATGCTCAAAGCCTGTCTCAACATGAAGCCAAATGCCGGCGCCGGCACTCTCGAGTGCACGTCGGCGTTACTGCCTTCATGGCTAGGCCAGGTTGTGGTGAAACGGATTCAGGTCGGCGGAAAGACCGTCGACCTGTAGCTGCCGCTCAACTGAGAAACGCGGTTGGCACGCCGAATTTACTCGCTGGCCATTGATTGCGGTTCAACAACCAATCATTTGGGAGAACCAAAAAATGACCAACGGAACCCCTCCGTATTGCGCTCATGCAGACGGAGATGACTATCCTTCCGTTTTGACGTCGGAGACGCCACCGAACTCGGGCGTTCGTCACTCAGACGGACGCATCGAATGTGGTGGCTGCGGGCTTGTCCAGCCCGACAACAGCTCACCCGGCTTGAAGCCGTCGTGCAGCACCTGTTGGGCGGCGATTGACGTTGCGGAGAATGCAGCGAATGTGGGTCATGTGACCCCTTCACTGCACCGCTTCGCCTTCCCGCCCGATTATTCGCTGATCGGATAACTCAGACCGGCAACCACCGGTCGCATAAAAACGATTGCAAATCGTGGCTTCGGCTGCGATTCAGGAGACAATCCTATGTCACAGAAACTGCATCCGTTTGTGCATCACAAAGTGGTGGCGAAGATCCGTGATCTTGCTGCCGAGAAGATCGCAAGCGGCTCGCTCGAAAAGATGTTCACTCAGAAGTGGCAGGACGTGAAGGCGGAAGCCCAGCATCTTGCGCCCTTCGCATCGGAGTTGACCGGCACCACGCTGAAGGGGCACGAAGACGCCCTCGCCGCGCTGTTCACGCCCGAAGCGCTCGCCTACATAGAGCGCAAGTGCCTGAACACGTACTGGTTCTGGTATCTCTTGTCCAAGCTCAACACCCGCTCTCTGCCCGTCACGGAAGCCGCCATCGCCCGCGCTCATGCGCGCGTGAAGGACAGCCTCCACGACAACCGCTACGGCTTCGCCTTCATAGAGCCGTCGCCGCTCGAGCACCAGCTCAAGGGTCTTCCGCCCGGCTTCGTGTTCGAGATGTGGCACAAGGGACGTCTGCTCGCGGTGCACAATCACTCGGGCGACTACAAGGTGTTGCTCAACCCGCTGCTCATCGACGACTAAAGCGCTCGCACTTTCGTCGGCGCGTTTGGTCGATCGCGTCTCGCTCGACGTTCGACGAGACAAATCGTTGTTTGCCGTCTTAACACGAACAGCAAAAAGGCACTCGCCATGAAGGGCGTTCTCAATTTCACCGCTCAAGTCGCTGCTGCGGCCGCGACTCTCCTCGCATTCGGTCTGGTCATCCATCCGGCATCCATGATTTTGGTGTCGCCGGTGGTGATCGCAACTCTGGTCACCGGCCTCCTGCTGGCGACCTCCCTGGCCATCTTCCATCGCGGTTCGGCGCCTTCTCTGATGGGCGACACGAGCGCAGGCGTTATCGCCGGCATCGTTGTCTGGGTCGCGCTTGCCTGGGTGAGTTTCTACTTCACCGGCAAGTTCCCCGGCGCCACGATGCTTTCGGCTGACTTCCTCGGACGCACCTTCTCGGTCGCGCTCGCCGGTGTCGCCGCTGCCCTCGTGCGCCGTTCAATGCGCGGCTAAGCGCGAATAAGCGAAACGCGAACACGAAGTGCGGCGCACCTCAGCCGAGCGCCTGCAGTTTTGAAACTGGCTGATAGACGCGGTCCTGGCGGAGAGTACTTCTGTGCTCTTCACCCGGACCCGTCTACTTTTTGTGTCGAAAATACGACAAAAGGTAGTAGGTGCTATTCAAAAAACCAAAGACTGAGAATCCATGAGATTCTCAACTCTCTGGAAGCGAGAGAAGGCACAAGGCCTTCCCTGAGGTTCGATGGTTTTCCATTCGAACGAAATATTGCACGTTAGCTCACTGCCCGTGCGTACTTGCGCGCGAAGAGCTTGGTCGTTGCGTATTCGGTAAACGCAATCGTCAGAACAACGGCAACCTGTGCGCAGAATGCTGCCAGCAGTCCATCGTAGAGGAACATGATTGTCAGCGGTATGCTGAGCAGCGAGTTAAAGATGCACTTAGCCATTCCCAAAGGCGCATAGCTGACGATGCTGAGGCTGACGGCTGTTCCGGCAGTCAGGATTAACGCTACGTCCCAAAACGGAGTGAGCGTGGCGATAATCGCTGCGGGCAGAAAGATAACAATCCTCAGCACAATGGTTTCGGTCACGGCCCATGAAACCTCAGAGAAGACATTCCTCACCAGACGTTTTTCTGCAGCGCCGAGATACTTCTGAATGTCGCCCTCAGCCATGAATCTAGCGAAAATGTCATCGCCGCCGCCGTGATTCGTAAGATAGGTCGATTGCTTGTATCTGCGCCGATACAGGCTGTTGATGTAGTGTGTTGTTTCCAGATATTGAAACAGCAATGCTGCCAGAATCATGAGAAACCAGCCGCCCATCAGCCAATCGTTCATGGGGCTGATATGCAGGAGCGCAAACCAGTACCAAGTACCCACGCTCTGAGGAAACAAGGCGCAGTACACCACAGTGCCGAGCACTCCGGCAATTGCCGCATTGCGCGCCCAGCGTGTGGACTGCCAGTGTTTGCGAAGATAGTCGTTGCTCGTGAGAGCTTCAACCGCGAATGATGCCATTTTCCGTATCATTGAGTTTTTCCTTCTTCAAGGCGCGGGGCGAGCACCATGTTGTCTGCCCAGGCGACATAGTCCAGAATTCCGGCGAATTCAGTGAGTTTGATGCAGTCCGACTTCGGTTGGCTGAAATTGTCAACAGCCCGGATGTCGGAGTTTGCTCCGGTATTTATTTGCATTTCCTTTCAGCCCAAGCGGCGCGACGACACCAGCCAGAGTGTCGTGTGATGCGTGACCTTCATGGAAAAGTACACGGCAATCTGGACCATGAGCGCAGCCAGAAAGCCGTTGGTCCAGAAGATCATGAAGAGCAAGATGCTCATGAAGCAGAAAAATATGGCGTGCGCCAAACCCTGCCTGAGGTAAGCCGCGTAGTAGCGCATCGCCACTACCGCGATCATGATTGCGGCTAAGGGAGCCGCTATGCGCGGAAAGAAAACACTTGCAGCGGCTGCCGGAATAATCGGAACGACACGAGCGGCGACTGATTCGAAGAGTGCTGAACAGAGACCGTCTATCAGTCCCGCCACAAGTCCTCGTTCCTCCTCGTGTATGTATTTCGGCGTCGAGCTGTTTCGCATCACGTCGGCGAAGACGCGTGCGCAGCCATTGCCCAGCATCAGGTATTGGCGACGCTGGTCACTCTGTTGTTTCCTGCGGACGTAAAAACTCGTATCCGCAAATTGAAACATAATCATCGCGATAACGAGGAGGAACCAGCTTCCCCACAGCCATTCCGACATTGGAGAAAACTTGGTTAAATTCTGCAAAAGCAGAAGCAGTAGATCGAAATCCATTGGAGTCGTTCCTTCAAGTCATGTTGAAGTTAATTGCCCGGGGCGGTTGTCGTTTCCCGCCGCCAGGCGATGAGCGTGGTCGTGACGAGGCGAAGCTTGCGCTCTTCCGCGTCCTTGTGCAAACCACGACAATCCACCGAGAGGAAAATGCGCAGCGACTCGGGAAAGTTCGGCAGGCTCGAAAGCCTCGGCAGATTGACGAGGTGAACGTACGTCAAACCCTGCGTCAACTCCGGCAGAGCAGTCAACTCGGGACAATCGGCAATGTAGAGTTCGTCCAGAGAAGGCGGCAGAGCAGGCAGTTCGATGAGGCTGGCGCAGCCGATCACGGCCAGCTTCTTCAAGGTCGAGGGCAGCTCGGGAAGGTGCGTCCCCTTGGGCAGACGGTGTATTTCTAATTCAGTGTCTGCGCTTTGCGAGTTCAGAAAGTCTTGCACTTGTTCAATGGACACCACTTGCATTTGTGCGTTCCACTTCAACATTTTGCGCGAATTAAATTGCGCGGTTTCAGATAGATGACCTTGGTCATATGCAGGATCATCGGTTGAACAGGGACAGTTAGGTGCTTAAAGCCTGAACAGGAACCTATGCAGATCAAAAATTGTGAGGAGATTATTCCTCATAGTGCTCTTGTGAAATATACACATGCAAGGATATCTTTGAGGCTTAGATAAAAACTGATGTTTAGTGGCTTGCGCTTCCGTGCATCGCTCGCATTAACTGCGCTATATGTGCCACCAAATATGGTATCAAAACGAAAAACGAGCCACTCGGTCGTCACCGAATTGCTCGTCAATTTCGTTGTCTTCTCTCTCTCTTGCCGACACTTCGGAAAGCACCGGCATGTGTTAGACGATATTCAGATTTGCATAAAAATGACGTGAGAAGTTCGTCGCGAAGTTTTTAGCAAACGGTGTTTTTCCACTCCTATCACCTGCGGGTTTGCCGCTGTTTTGCTTTCGCCGCCTCTGTTATGTGATTGTGATGTTGCCGTTCGATACTCCAGCATCCCCCACGCACACCGCTGAAAGCGGATAGTCGAGGTTTTAAAATTATGGTTTCTCATGCTTCTCGTCACTCAGACTCATCGTTTCATCCCCAACCATCTAATGAAGAAAACAGTCTGGCGGATCAAGTTTTAGCCAAGCTGCAAGACGAGTCGCTGACCTCGGCGTTCAATTTTATGAAAGCATCCGTGAAAAACGTCTACAACGGGCGCGATGAAGATCAGGATGGTGTCATCGATGTGAGAGATAAGCGCGATGATGTTCCGATGAACGATAAAGAGAAAGGTGAGTTTTGGAATTCTCTTGCTAAAGAATTGGAAGAGAAAAAGCCCGGTGTTTTGAAAAACCTTTCTGCTGTGTGGATGAAAGACTTCAAGACTAATGATTTGAAGGGCGAAACTTTCCAAGCTGACTTTGTTCGCCAGGTAGCGTCGAACGATCATTTGATGAATGGCACATTGGCAAAAGCAGCGTTGGGCGATTTGCAGAATGTGAAAAACCTGCACACCGTCGACAATGTCATAGATGATATTGAATTGGACAAGAATATAATCAGGCAGCGCATGGTTCCTCGCGATCAATTTGTCAAAGACGTTTTGTCGCAGGCGGCGATTGCTGCGCAGACCAGCCCGGGCGCTGCTCTGGAAGGAATGAAGCAGGCTCTCAGTACGCGCAGTTATGGTGAAACGCAGGCCGAGCGGCACGAGACGGCTGAGGCGTTGAAGAAAGCGCTCAAAGAAAATCCTGAATTGAACGAAAAGCTCGAAAATAAGCCGAAAGAAATTTCGCGTGAACAATTCGTCAATAGCATTATTCAAAAAGCTATCGTGGAAAGTGAAACCAGCCCCGTAAAAGCTGTTGATGCCATATATAAGGCGCTAATAGAACGGAGAGCTACTGTTTCACAAGAAGAAAACATGGCTTCGTTCAAAGCAGTTGCGGACGAATTGAAAAACCATCCCGATCTCGCCGCCAAGCTGGCGATGGGTTACATGCATCGCAATTTCAAAGACATCGACACTAACAACGATCACCAAAGACAGGACTACAAGATTTCCAGGGAAGAATTGAATGATTTCAATCCAGACAGTGTTGGAAAAGCATTCCTTAGCTACGTGAAGACGAATTTCGATTCGATTGCTACTACATCCATCTACAACAACAGCTACCGCAATGCGGATTTCCTGACGCAAGATGAGGTCGCCAACCACCTCAACAGGCTCAAACGGAAGAAATAACACGTCGAAAGAAAAAGGTTTTTGGGAGGATAGGATTGAAGCGCGGAAACGCGCTTTAGTCACTTTTAGGAGCGAGAAACGAGTTTGCTGTATCCCAAAATTTTGTTCACTCTAACCAATACACAGGCGCGGATAGCGGTCTGCGTAATTCCCAAAAGGCTTCATCGAATTGCGGGCTGAATTTTTTGAGCAAGACCTTCATGCGCTCTACTTTTGTTTTGAGGAATTGGTCTTCACGCGCTCGCTTCTCGACGCCCGCATAATCAATCATCATGTACATGAAGAGTTCGGCTTTGTCTTCATGCACCGCGGTAGTCGAATAGCTTGAGACAAAGCCCATCCGCTCGTACTCTTCTACGTGATTGAATTCAATGCTGCCGTATTCGAATTCGGGCGGATTCAACTTCGGCCAATCGTGATCCGTATAGCCCCAGAAGTCATCGCTGTGATCGATGGCGTGAAATATTTCGTGGTGCACGGTGCCGCGATGAAGATTGTCGTGGTCACGACTGATGTCTAGATAGATGGTGCTTTTTCGCCCCGGCACGATAAGCAATTTCATGTCGGCTACGCCGTTGACACACTGCCCGCGCGAAGCTAGTTTTTGGCAAACGACAATGCGCCCGATTTTACTCTTCCTGAGCGTTTCTTCTGAATAAACCAAGAGTTCTTTATGGAGGAAAAACTCGATGTAGTCGCGTGCCTTTGTCGGCTTTACTTCGTTGTACGCGATGTTTATGTCCAACCTGTCTTCGCCGAGCACGACATCAATGTCGTACTTCTCTTTGATTTCGGCTAGAACGTTTAGATAGGATTTCATATGACCAGTATCTTCCCGGCGACTTTTGGAAAGCGAATTGCACCGATTTCTTTAATGCCGAATCTATTTTTTTTAGTTCCATAACTTCCACGAAAAATCGGCCTTCCTTCGTTTTTCTGTGATTTGAATGTGATGTTGCGACCAGATACTGAGTGCACTGGTTCTCGCGGCTGCGATGCGGAACCAACAGGTTTTTGGGAGGATGAGGTTGAAGCGCGGTAAAACGCGCTTTAATCTTCTTTTTGAAAAACTACAAAAGATAGTAAAAAACCATCCAGGCAGAAAGGCACAGAGAAAGGAAGCTAGACAGCTCCGTTTCAATGCGCCTTTTGGTCACGACGATTCTTTTGATGAGAATCGATGCGACCGCTGCCTCACCGTGAGGTGAAGGGTGTCATTGGCTAGCCAAGCCGCTTGCGCGTCTCGGATTCAGCCAACTCGCTGAGCGATTTGATCTCGTTGAAGATGATTTCCATCGCTTCTCCCTGATCTTTCGGGAGCGTACTCAGGAGAATCGGTTTGCCGAAGGCTACAGTGGCACCGAATGTGGTTTCATTAAACCAATCCGAGAACCAGCGAATGCCGAACAAGCGCGCCGTCTTGAAGAGCAGCGTCGCATGCTTGGGATCGCGATCGTAGTAGATGCCGACAGGCAGAACAGCGAAAGGCAGTTCGCTTTCCTTGGCTGCAATCCTGCCGATCATCAACGCGCCTGCGAAGAAGTCTTCGCGGCGGAGCGCATTGTCTCTGATCAAGCGGCCTTGGGGAAACACAACCAGAGAGCTGTCCGGCTCCGCATTCAGTGCACGTGCGGCAGTGCGCACGGCGGCAGACGGATTGCGGTCGTGGTGCACGGCGATGCCGCCGAGCCACGCCGCAAAGGGAGCGCGGAAGCGCGTTATCTGGTTGATCGCCATCAGGAAGCGGAAGTGCATCGTGCCGAAGACGGCTGTAACGATGACCGCGTCCTTTTCGATCTGGTGGTTGGGCAGCATGAGAAGCCGCCCCTGGAAGTTCAGATTCTCCTTGCCGATGATAATCAGCCTGCCGATGCGCAGGAACATGGCGATGCGGCCGACGATGAGACGCGTGCGACGCGCCCATATCGTCACCTTCGGCGTCATGTAACCCGGTTGCTGCAGCTTTTGACCTTCGGCAATCCAGAAAAAGACTCGGTTGATGAAGCTGCCGAGTCCAATCGTGAAAGCGAGCAAAACAATGCCCGCAACGGCGTAGAGCAGTTGTGTCGTTGTCATTTTTTTCTCGCACTTTGCGACCACGGCAAGGGAGGAGGCGAAATTGCCCCCTCCCTGAATGCCGCTTGCTGCTAGGCCTCCGACAGCTCGCGGGCCATTTTGCGGATGCCCTTGAGGTCGATTTTTCCGGTGTTGTTGACCGGAAAAGCGTCGACCTTGTAGCAGTCGCCTGCCTTCGGAACCCAGAGTTTGGGGATGGTCGCATCGGAGCCGAGCGCCTTCACCAGGTCACCTGCTGGCATGTCGAGCCGCGTGTAGAGCACGATCAGGCGCTCGCCGCGGGCCGGGTCCTTGACGCTGGTGACGCGCAATTCCGACTCGTTGACGCCGGCGATTTCGCGCAGCTTGGCGGCAACCTTCTTGTTGGGCACCATCTCGCCGCCGATCTTGGCGAACTCGTCCATGCGATCGACGATGTGCAGGAAGCCGTCCGCGTCGATGAAGCCGACGTCGCCGGTGCAGTAGATGTCGCCGTCGAGAACCTCGGCGGTTTCCGCGGGGCGGTTCAGGTATCCCTGCATCACCTGCGGACCGGCAATGAAGATGAGACCTTCGCGGCCACAACCGAAAGGCAGCACTTCATGCGTGTCGACATCGACGATGGCGATGGCGGTGCCGGCGACCGGCTGACCGACCGAGCCGAGCTTGTTGCCGTGAACGCGACGACCAGCGGGGGTCGTCACTTCTTCCGGCGAGTTGGCAGCGACGACAGGCGCCGCTTCCGTGCAGCCGAAGCCTTCCACGGGCTCCACGCCGAGTTTTTCCTGAATCTCGGCGGCAAGACCAGGGTCGAGCGCTTCCGAGCCCAGCAAGAGCCAGCGAACGCTGGCAAATTGCTCCCTGGTGCAGCGCGCCAGATAGGAGCGCATCAGGGTGGGCGTGCTGGCCATCAAGGTCGGCTTCTCCTTTTCGAGGAGACTGCCGACTTCCCGCGGATTGAGCGGGCTTACGTGATAGGCGGCGCCGCGACCGAGGGTAGCCATCGTCCACAACGTCACGGTGAAACCGAACGAGTGGAAGAAGGGCAGAATGCCGACGACCGAGTCCTCTTCCTCCAGCTTGGCGTGGTTGTTGATCTGGTGGATGTTGGACAGGATGTTGCTGTTGCTCAAAAGAACGCCCTTGGGGTCGCCCGTCGAGCCGGAAGTGAACATCACCGTGGCGATGTCGTCCGGCTTGCTGCGCAGACCCGGCAGAAGCAGTTTGGCGAGCGGGAAGGGCAGGAAGTTGGCGACGGCGTATCCCCAGCGCTTATCGCCGGCGGAAATCGCGTTTGCCAAATCTTCCAGGAAGATGACCTGCGCATCGAGCGGAGTGTCGAAACGCTCCAGCACTTTGCGCGACGTGATGATGACCTTGATCTTGCACTGCCGCGCCGCGTTGTTGACGATGTCGGCGGTGGCGGCGAAGTTGAGATTGACCGACCACTTGCCGAGCAGAGCAACGGCGAAGTTGGCGATGGTGGCACCGACAGACGGCGGCACGAGAATACCGACTGCCTGCTGACCTTCCGTGAGGCGGCTCAGGTGGCGGGCGGTGACACATGATCTGAGCAGCGCATCGGCGAAGGTGACGCGTTGCTTGAGAGTATCGGTCGCGAACAGCTTCTTGGGCGAGCGGCGCGCTTGCTTGAAGAAAGCAGCAGCCAGAGACGACCAACCCGCAGGAAGCGGGGACAGCGGTTTCAGCGTGACCATCTTTTCGCGCGCCGGGAAAGGCACGCCGTACTTGGTCATTCGGGGTGATTTGCTCACGTGTTTCTCCATTTCGAGTTTTTCTCAACGCCAAGCAGGTTTGGAATCTGCTTCGTTTAAGGGGCGGAGAGACTGCGCATTTGGCACGTTGGTGCTCGCTGCGCGGAAACAGTCGAATATCCGGCACTGTGCAAAGCAGTCTTTGCAGAGAAGCCGGACAGGAACACTCGTCTCAAAAATCGCACCGAGCTATGAGAAAACGACCTCCACCCGCGGACTGAAGTCCGAAGATTTTGGTGTTTTCAAAATTTGCTGGGAATTACTGCGGCAGACTTTTGAGAAAGAGTGTGAAAAATAGAAGACCCTATTGGTGTAACAGCGGGCGCTCTTGAGCTCCAACTAAAAAGTAAAGCTGGTTGAAAGTTCGGAATGCCTCAACTAATGATGCTTTTAGTCTATCGACGGGGAGAAAATAAAAATGCGTTCTAACTCATAAATGTCAAGATGTGCAAGAGCTAAGCTGTGAGCCGGTCTTTTGCTGGCGAGCCTCGCGCTACAAGACCATTTTTGTTTGATTGAAACAGCCAATTTTTTTCTGTTCAAACCACTGAATCAAACCAATTTTCTTTTTTGAGAGACGCATTTGGTGAAGCAAATTATCGTTTCGCGTGAACCGCGCTACTAATGAGAAACCTGTTGTGCCGAAAGCGTTTGTGTGGATGCCAAGAAGAATATTGGTGGATGTTTCACGGTTTCGTTCGCGTTGTCCATGAATAGAACCAAGTGTTTTGTTTAGGTTCTGTCGTCCTGTTTCAAATCTTCTCCAAAAGACCCTTACTTCCGATATTTCGCGCTGCATCGTCTGTCTAATCACTTTTCCTGCCTGCAAAGGTTGGTTAGTGGTGCCCGGCATGCAGCATTGGAGACAGTTTGGAACGGTTGAACCTCCAAGCGCGATCGCAAATTCGTGCGCCGCGCAGCAAAACCCGACGAACACGTTTCGTCACTAGGAGACACACAGTGAGCAAAGACAAAGTCAACCCGACTGCCGCCTTCGGCCTCGCGCTTCTGAAGCAGGAAATCGCCGCCAAGCCCGGCGAAAACGTCCTCATCTCCCCGCTTTCCGTTTCGGTCGCCCTCGGCATGACCGCCAACGGCGCGCGCGGCACCACCCTCAAGGGCATGACCAGCACTCTCGGAATCGAGAGCAACCTGGGCAACACCAACAAGGGCTATGCGGCGCTTCTGGAGCTGTTGAAGCGCAGCGGCATCGGTGTGACGCTCGACGTCGCCAACGGCATCTTCGCGCAGTTCGGCGTCACCTTCAAGCCGCAGTTCCTCAACGCCAACAAGCGCTACTTCAACGCCAAGGTCGAGGATCTGGACTTCTCGGATCCGGAGACGCTGAACATCATCAACGGCTTCGTCTCCGACGGCACCAACAAGAAGATCGACAAGATGCTCGAGTCGATCGACCCGGATGCGGTGATGTTCATCATCAACTGCGTCTACTTCAAGGGCGAATGGACCGCCAAGTTCGACAAGAGCCTGACGAAGGACCTGCCCTTCGCCGGCGTCGGCGACATTCCGCTCATGTACCGCAACGACCCGACCGTCCACGCGCGTAACTGGAGCGGCGGCTACCAGATGGTCTCGCTGCCCTTCGGCGATTCCAAGGCCGTGCGCATGATCGCGGTTCTGCCCGATGAAGGCAAGACCATCGACGACGTGCTCGCCGCGCTCAAGGCCGACAGCCTCACGAATTTCGCCAAGCAGAACGAAGGCAGCGACGGCCAGCTCTGGCTGCCGCGCATCGAGGTCAGCTACGAGAACTCGCTCAAGGCCTCGCTGATCGCGCTCGGCATGGAAGAGGCGTTCGACGGCGCCGATTTCAGCGGCATGGCCGACGCCGACGAGATCAGCCTCAAGCTCGGCGACGTGAAGCACAAGACCGGCTTCAAGGTCGACGAAGACGGCGCCGAGGGCTTCGCTGCCACCGTCGTCGAAGTCGTGACCGAAAGCGTCTCGATGCCCTTCGAGATGAAGGTCGACAAGCCGTTCCTGAAGTTCGTCATCGACTCCGAGTCAGATGCCGTCCTCTTCGCCGGCCTGATCGTCGACCCGACCAAGTAAGTCGCTTGCCTCAACATCATCGAGAGATGATGCTGCGCTAAGTGCAGGAGAACGGCTGCCTTCGGGCAGTCGTTCTCTTCTTTCTTGGTTTTTGAATTGGCGATACTATCAAAAGTAGTAATACGGGTAATTATGGGGGCGAGTTTTATGTAAAACGGGTACAGAGGAAAAAGTGAACCCTCACTCTGGTTGGGCAAGTGGGCTCTGTCCGCAAATCGAGGATGCAATTTTATCTGTCGGCCGGCTTTTCACTTGTCGGCAGGGTAGTTTCTGCACCCTTAATCTTTTGCGCGCTCACTGTTTTTTACACACCCGCCCTTGCTGAAAGTCTCGACGAAATGTCGCTGGAGAAAGCTGCATATCATCACATCGCAGTGGTCGGCACAAGTTCCAAATCCGCGGCAACAAGCACGGCAAGCTCCAAAACCGCACCAGCCAACAAGCGCCTGCGTGATTACAAAGGCGAGTATATGAAGAAGCTGAGCCCAGGCGGGAAAGTGTATTTCCTTGCTTGCCGCCGTGACTACAAAGAAGCACTCGCGCTTCTGGCCAAGATTCCGAAAAACAACACCGGCAGCCACTTGTACGTGAAAGCATTTTGCCTCGAGGGTCTAGACCGTCACGCCGAAGCGCTCAAGTGTTATCGCGCGGCTAAAGCCTCGATGAAAGTGGGGACTGCCGGTTCTGCTTATGGTTTTAATCCCGGTTTCCGTTTTTATTTCCAGAGTGCCGCTGCTGCAATCAACGCCGGCAGCGAGAAAGATTGCCTGGAAGACCTTGATGTTATCGAGGAAAAATCGCTCCAGCGCTCGCCCAATTCCAACTATCCGCGTTACGTCAGAGCCGAAATAAAGAAGCGCAGAATTTGCATGGTTGAGAGGAAAGGCTTGCACAAAGAGGCGTTCGAGAAATATCTGGCGCTATTCAGCGAGACCGGCGATCAGTTCAAACTCAGCCAGCCGTTGACAGGAGACGCTCAAAGCAAGTCGCGCGCCGCCGCCTGGTTGCAGGCGAATCCAAATAGACCGCAGGGTGTGTCTGCGGAGAAGCTGGGGATTTATTTGCTGACAGCCGGAAAAGCAAATTTGTCGATGGGAAACATTCCTCAGGCAACTGCCATACTCAAGGAGGCGGCGGCGATAGAAATGCCTCATCTGGTGTGGGAAAGCGGTGGTGATGATCCGAGAGTCTTGCGGATGATCAAGGATGAATCGCGAAAGCTGCTCGTCAAAATTTACTTCAAGCAGAAAAACTATCCCCTCTGCTGCCGCTATATTCGCGAGATTTTCAATGACGAACCGTTCCAGGCGATGAAAACGAGATACAACACAATATCGATGTATGACGTGCCGCAACTGGTGAGCGAGCAAGATATGAAAGAGCATGATGAGCGGCTTGAGGCGGACATGGACCTGAAGGACTTTATCTTCGATCCGCGCCGCAGGCAATTTGCAAACGTTGAGGGTGTTTCCAAAAAACGATGAGGATGCTGATGAAACCGTGCAATAAAACTGGTTTTTCAAAGTACGCAATGGGCGCCTTGCTATTGGCGGTCACTTTGAGTTTGCAATCTGTTTCTTTGGCTGCGCCGCCAACGGCTGCGCCGAAATCGAAGGATGATTTGAAACCTCCGAAAAATCTTGAAGAAGCCCTCGCAAGGTCGAGCGCAAAAGTGTCCGAAGAACAAATGGCATACACCAAATTCGTCGGCATTACTCCCAAGACTGACTACACTAAGAGATATCTCGATAGACTCAGCCCTGGTGGGCGCGCATATTTTTTCGCCAACAAGCACGAGTTTGCGCTTGCCTTGCAGGAGCTTGATAAACTGCCGGATAAAACCAGCGGCAGCGTTCTTTACACGAAAGCCTTTTGCCTTGCCGGTCTCGGCAAAGATGCCGAAGCCGCAAAAGTGTTCGAACAAGCCAAAGCTAAAATCGGAAAGGACTTCAATCCCGGTTTTCGGTTTTACTTGCAGCTTTCGACCAATGCTTTTGAAACCGGCAATTTGAAACAGTATGCAATCGACACTGCGCTGACGAGAAAGAAAGTTCAGGAAGTAAATGAGGACCAACGCGACAAGAGCGTTGTTTTGACGATGCTCGACAAACGAGACGTAGCAAGCATTGAGAAGTCCGGCGATTACAAACTAGCATTCGATAAGTATGTGGTGATGTTCAACAAGAGATCAGATCAGTTGCATCTTAACGATCCAATTGAAGCGGACGCTGCGACAAAAACCAAGGCTGCAGCCTGGCTTAAGAAGAATACACAGCCGCCGGAAAAGGCCACGCCTGAAGTAGAAGCGAAGTTCTACTTGACGCAAGGAAAAGCATTTTTAGCCACTGGCGACAAGGCTGCTGCAAAAAAGAGTTTCGAAAAGGTGCTTGCTCTGAAGGCGCCAAATGAGCTGGGGCTTCCCACAAGAGGCAGCAGCGATGAGATAGGTTCGAGCTTCGGAAAAGTAAAAGATCAAGCCAAAGTGATTCTTGTGCGTTTATATAACAACGAGAAAAACTATCAGCAGGCATGTATCGTATTGCGCCAACTCTTCATTTATGACCCTTTCACAGAGTTGGACTACTGGTACAACATGATACCGATGGCTGATGTTCCGGAGTTGGTGACGAAGAAAGACAAAGATTTGCACGACGTGAAGGTTGAGAAATTTCTCGACCACTCACTCCCGACAATCGTCGTTGCTAAGCCAATGGATATGAAAAATGCCTATGACTATCGCAAAGATCCACTTTTGATGAAGGCTCGCTCTCAAGTTGATGCCGGCAATTTTGCCGCCTGTTATGAAACGCTCGGGACATATTTAAGGACAAACATGGAACCGGGAGGAATTTCTTCGAGCGTTGCTGACATAACTAAGAGATCGATGTTCTTCAGAAATTTTGCGTTTTCCATGCGACTCTACAATTTGGCTGTGGGGATTGCCGCAGGCAGAAACGTCGGTCACCTGACTTTGCGAATGTCGACGACGAATAAAATGATGGACGAATTCTGGCTGGCTGTAGAAGAGGTTTTGCAAGGACGAAAGAACACCGCGACTGTGATGAAGGAAATGAAGATGGGGAACGTAGAACATCTCAGCGCTTTGGAACGTTACTGTCATTTTGCAACGGCGGTAAGAGCCATGAACTTGAAAGAGTACAAGCTTGCCGTCAAAGAATTTGACTCGATCAAACAGCCGCCGGCTGCGGCTGGAGTTGTTCAATTCCTTCCGAATTACACGGCTGCCCTGAAGAAGTGGTGCCAACAGCAGAATTAGGCGTGCGGGTACGTTTCTTTAACTAGATCTTTGTTCTTTATAGGCGTTTTGTGGCGGCATCCGGCGGTCAAGTATTTAGAGCCGCGGACTTGCGGCACTGTTCGCGTTTAATGTTCGTGGACAACCTTGATACACGTTCGACACCTCCCGGTTGCTCCGGTAGAGAGATAGTGTGCTTGCGTGAAGGCGCAATCCCCGGCAAAGGTCTTTACTATGAATAACCGACTTGAACAATACGATATCCCCGCTGCCGACAGGCCGTCTGGAGTTCAGTATCATCAACTGGACATGCGTGATTACAGCGCTGCTCGTGCATACTCTCAAACTGCACCCAGTGTCGACGCAATTCTCGGTAGGGTGAGCTTGAGCGATGAAGGAGCGGCTGGTCTCGCTAAAGATATGAGAGATGGCCAGATAGATACTGCAAGACAACACTTTCAAGAATTGCAAAAACGAGCCGGAGCAACCGGACAGGCCGGTCTCACGAAAGATCAACTCGACAAGGTTTTAGCGGATCCGAAAACTCCTTCAGAATTACGCGCTTCAGCTAAGTTTTTGCATGCAAACTGGGATGCTCTAAACACCAGTTGGGTATCGGGTCCCGATCGTCAAATCACTCCATATTCGCTAAACGCCTACAAGGATGACGCTATAACGACCGCAACTGATGCGCCAAATGCGACTGAGCAAGAGGTTGCTCGAGCAATGCGCAATGGACGGCGCAAAGACCTTGATACCGACAGGCGGGATCGCGATGGACGCAGAGACCCCCGTGATAGAACTGACGACGTTGTCGTGAAGGAAGGATGGGGTTGGTGGCAGGTCACAAGAGAATATATGAGGGTTAACGGCATTCCTTACACAGAGCAGACATGGAGACGGGAACAGGCACGTCTGCAAAAACTGAATCCGGACAAGGTCGATATGCTTCATCCTAAAGACAGAATTCGCACACTCTAAGGGTTTCAACAGGGAGAGAGAATGGGGGCGGAAGTAGCCCAGCTTCCGCCTACCATCAATTTAGAAAGCACAAGTTTCAGCAAGGAACCAAGAGAACAGACCGCGGAAGGGGAACTTCGGTCTGTTCTTTTGCGTGGTATCACTGGTGGTGACTTTGGCTGTTTAATCAAAGTGGACGCTTTCGATACATACTCGACACCAGCACGTTACGACCGGCAAGCGATAGTTTAGATGCGCTAAGGCGCAATCTCCCCCAATAAAGGTTTTTACTATGCCTGATCTTAACGATGCTCCACTGTGCCAAGTTTTTGCGGACCGCCAAATTGATGCACGGCTTTACGATTTTGTTGAGGGCGAGCGCCAAAAGCATGGTTCCGGCACAAAGTACTCAACCCAAAGTGACGGGGCTCCGATTGGTTATCCAAACCTTCCGAATTTGCGATTTGCAGATGGCGAGCGTTCTAAACCCCTTGAGTCAAGGTTGGCTAATCTCGGGCTGCCTAATCGTTCACCTCTGACAGAACGAGAAGTGTTGAACAGAGA
>PNKB01000069.1 GCA_013997645.1 Cyanobacteria bacterium PR.3.49 | reverse complement strand
ACGGCTGCATCGATGTCGGCATCTGCAAATACGATGTTCGGAGCTTTGCCGCCCAGTTCGAGAGAAACTCTCTTGAGGTTGCCGGCGGAAGCTTTGACGATGATGCGGCCGGTGTTTTCTTCGCCGGTAAACGCAACTTTGTCGATGTCCATGTGCTCGGAGATTGCAGAACCTGCAGAGTCAGGACCAAAGCCGGTGATAATGTTGATTACGCCTGCGGGGAAACCAACTTCCATTGCCAACTCACCGATGCGCAAAGCGGAAAGGGGAGTTTGTTCGGCTGGCTTGAGAACAACGGTGTTGCCGCAAGCGAGTGCCGGACCCAGCTTCCATGCTGCCATCAGCATCGGGAAGTTCCAAGGAATGATTTGTCCAACTACGCCGACCGGCTCGCGAAGAGTATAGGTGAAGAAGTTGGAATTGGCATTGATGGTTTCGCCTTCCAACTTGGTTGCCCAACCAGCGTAATAGCGGAAGGTTTCAACGGTTTGAACAACGTCGACATAGCGCGATTCGTTGATCGGTTTGCCATTGTCGAGGGTCTCGATTTGAGCCAATTCGTCGGCATGCTCTTCGATGGCATCAGCCAACTTCATGAGCAAACGCTGACGTTGAGCGGTGCTCATTGTGCGCCAGGGTCCAGTTTCGAATGCCTTCCTTGCTGCTTTGACTGCTTTGTCTACATCAGCCTTGCCGCCTTCTTGAACTTTGGCGATGACTTCTTCGGTTGCCGGGTTGAAAACTTCGAAAGTCTTGCCGGATTCCGCATTAACCCACTTGCCGTCGATCAGCAATTGTTTGGGACGGGCAAGAAAGTCTTTGCAAAGTAGTTCTTTTTCCATAGCTACGGCCACGTTTAGACCCTCCAGGAGTAAAGAGAAATGTGGTCCTGGCTGCCTGCCAAGGACCGCTATATCGGGTGTTTGCCAGATCGAGAAAACGACCTGCAACGCCATCCGCATATCATCCGCCATTTATTGATAAAAGATAAAAGTCTTAAGCATCCTCTAATAGAGTTCATTTTCAAGAGAGCGGGCATGGGTGGCGGGTTTGAGGCAAAAGCCCCAGACTGCACGAACCGCCCACGTTATGGCTTCATTAATGTAATGAAAGATGTCAAGTAGCGGGTATAGGATGGTTCTCAACCCTCACATTGGAGTCCGAGCTCAAAGTTCGGCAGATGCCCCAGATGTTCAAGAAGAAAGACAAGGCCGCCCCATTGGGCGCCACGGATGCACTGCCGGTCGCCCCACCGATTATCACCCTGGCGGGCACGGATCGCCCTGTGGAGTACGCCGGTTTCGTTCGCCGCGCATTCGCATTGCTGCTCGATCAAGCCATAGTGATCGTTTCCCAGTGGATTCTCTTGATTCCACCGGCTCTGTCAATCGTCTACGACGGCGGCTGGGGCATGGCCTTTTTCTGCTTGTCGTTCTTGTGCGTGTTCGTTGTGCAGTATTGGATCTACACCGCATTCTTCGAGCACTCACGCTGGCAAGCAACCCCGGGCAAATTTCTTGTCGGCTTGAAAGTGACGGACGTGAAAGGCTATCCGCTCACATTTTGGAAATCAAGCCTGCGCCTTCTTATCCAATACATCCTGCTTCTCATCATGATAGTGGTGCTGTTGTATGCGATTGCGGCGATCGATCCAATAACGAAGGGTTTTTTAAGCAAGGGACACACCGGCAGTACAATCGCATACTTGACCGCACTGGTCGTTGGATATTGCTACGTTCTTTTTTCGGAAAAGAAACAAACTTTGTTCGACAAAGCAGCCGGCCGGTTGGTTGTCTTTCAGCCTGGTTACGCAAACTCGCAGCAAATGACGAGCTTCGAGTGCTTCAAACGTTCAATCTCGGTGCTGCCTGAGCAAGCAAGAAAATTCATTCAAGTTGGCAAAAAAGGTAAAGGTGGAGTCAAATTTTTCCTTGCCGCATCACTAGCGGTGGCAGCATACGCATGGTCGTTTTTCGCAATTTTTCAAATAGCTCAAAACGCTGTCAGCGTGGAAAACGAAATTGCAGCTCATAAAGACGAAGACTTCGAAAAGCCCAAAGTCACGCTAAAGAACATGGAAAGCGTATACTCGACCCTTCAGAAAACTGCAGCAAAATTTGGTCTTAAGGATTTAGAAACAGAACTTCAGAGAAGGGCGATGTTGTTTCAGCACGATCCTCACTTGATCATTTCTCGTGCCAACAAGTATATGGATACTGGCAAGTTAGACTTGGCGGAGAAAGACGTAAAAAGAGTTTTGCGAGATTCTACGTTCGAATCTGAGTTTGCCTTTCGCTCAATGGTCTTCTCGTCAAATGCGCGTCTGATGCAATTGCGTGGACAACAGAAAGAAGCGCGCAAAATGGCAATCAGCGCTCTTCAAGCCAATCCTTACAATCAGGAAGCCGTCAGGATTTTAACAGCCGCAGACAAGGCGCTGAAAATCGACGACAAATCACTTCTTTTGGTCGCAAAAGCCAATCCATTAGAAGTTTATGGAGAGGACGCTTTTCGAGGGTTAGGCTATTACGGAGACCGCCTCGAGCCCTGTTATCAAAGCGACAAGAAAAAGCTGGAAGAAAAACTGGTTGAGTGCGACAAAGTATTGAATTTGATGCCTGACTGCACACAGGCGCTCCTAGTTAAAGCTGAAACTTTGAAGAGTCTCAACCGACAGAAAGAAGCAGATCAAGCAGGGCTTGAGGCAATTGCCAGTGACAAAACTTGGGATCAAACACTGACAAAATACATCGACAATCTCGACAATTCGAATGCCGCTGTCACTGTCAGCACGCTGCGCAAACTTTCGAAAACAGCGAACACTGCCTATATTCACTCCAGAATCGCCTCCGTCCTTCTGGACCAGGCGATAAGCATAGATGACGACAATAAGCAAACAGCGATCGAGAAAGAAGCGCTGGAAGAAATTGAGAAAGCTGTGCAGATGGAACCCCAAAACAGAGCGTATATTGTTTCACTGGCCGAGGCATTTGAAAAGTTGGATCGTTATAGCGATGCGATCACTGCTTACAACAAGGCACTTTCTATCGAAATCGACAAAGATTCTACCGACTATCAAATGAAAGATGCGACGATATACACTTCAATTTCTTCAGCATACGAGAGCTTGAATAAGATTCCGCAGGCAATAGAGGCGCTCGACAAAGCAATCGCCAGCGAACCTGATAGCGCGTCCAACTACGAATCGAAAGGTGATTTGCTCATTAAATTAGAGCGATACCAGGAGGCGATTTCTTGCTTCGATCGCGCAATCGCACTTAAGCAAGAGCTGACCAATGTGGCAAAGGACAAAGCGATGGATTTGCTGATGACTCTTGTGGTCCCCAAAGCTACTAGAAAGGATGTATCGCTCTCCAAAGTTACCGACGAACAGGTGATGACCTATTACCGAAAGCGCGGAGAAGCATATGAGAAGCTCGGTAACAGCGCGCAAGCACTGGCTGATTTCGAGCAAACAACCAACTCCAGCTACACGGAAGGTGACGAAAGGATAGCCCATCTTTATTGCATACAAGGAATGCCGCAGAAGGCGGTCGAGACATACACCCGTTCGATCGCTAAAAAGCCGGAAGACCCAATGCGCTATCTGAGACGTGGCATGATGCTGGAGGCGCTTGGACAGAAAGAGAAAGCGTCACAAGACAGGAGTAAAGCGGTAAAAGTCGCCGAAGAAGTCCTTGCAAAAGAGAAATCCGCGGAAAATTACAAGAATGCAGCTGAAGTGTATTTTGCCGTCGGCAACTACTCGAAGGCTCTTCAATATTTAGACAAGCGAATAGCTTTGGACGGGATCGATGATTCAGTCAAAATTGAGAAGGCACAGGTTTATGCCGCGCAGAAAAATTTCCCTGCTGCAATTAAATTAGCCAACACTGCCTACAATGGCGAGAAGGACTGCCGCTGCCAAGCTTCCCAGCGCGGGGATGTTTTCCTCGCCTGTGGACAATTCAAGACAGCCGATAAAATGTTTTCGGATGCCATCGCTGAGGATCCTGCCGATGGCAAGTCTTACATGCAGCGCAGTATAACGCGTGCGAAACTTGGCATGAAAGACCAGGCTGCGCACGATTTGGGCAAAGCTAAGGAATTCGGATACGACAAAGATCCGGTACTTAAGCTGCAGCAATTTTAGCCTGCCAATTCTTTGCCAAAACTGGACGGTAAATTGGCATCATGGACAGCAGGCGCCTTTTGAAAGCGCTATAAGCAACACTTTACCCTTCGAGAATTCCCCTTTGCCGAGCCGCACGCGGTGACGGTTTCTCATTGCCATAATGGAGAATCGATTATGCCACCAACCTCCCCTGAAAGTGCCCCCCATCCAAAACTCAAATCTGTCGATCCGAAAATTGAAGCAGATGCGCAAAGAACGAGCGCGATGCTCGAATCAGTCATAAGTGGCGACAACTCGATGAGTCAGGTCTTCGCCGAAATTGACCGAGACAGAAAGCGATACGGTTTTGGAAGCCAGCAAGACAACGAGTATATGAACAGTGTTCATGCTTCACTCAAGAAAGTATTGCCGCAGATTAGCCTGTCCTATGCCAAGGAAAATTTTGACTATCTGTCAACCAACAAAGATCGGATTACTGCCGACACCATGCTCGAATTTCGTTTTGCTTCCTACAAAGATATGAATAAAGTGGAGCGGGCAATGGTGCACTATCTTCGCGACAATTTCGATTATTTGAAAAAGGATCCGGAATCAAATTGCAAAACTCGCTTGAGCGAGCGTGATATCGACGAAGCATTGAAACGTGCCAAAGATGGCAGTCTGCGCGACAAGAGAAGTGTTTTCATCGAAAATGAAGCCGAGAATGGTCAGGCTAAGTACTTCCTGAATGCACTAACTAAAGATAACAATCTGCTCTTCAAGAAATTGCAAGATGGCGCAGCCCAAGCCATTACCAAAGAATCGCTACAACACGCCATCGATTTCGACAATGGACATTACAACGAGTTTTTGAACGGTCCGGAAAAGCAGGCCACCTTCAGAATGCTGCAAAACTTCGATCTGCTTTCCCGGGGTGACGACGAAATTTCCAACACTGATTTGAAATATTACGGCTCCAAAAGCGGAGTAGACACTCCGACCATACCGTATAAGCCTGGAATGAAACTAACAGAGCAGAGAATTCGAACCTTCGACAGATAGACAGCTATTCCACCGGTTGCCAGTCCAAGCAGAGAGGATCGACGGAACATCCGGCGGTCCTCTTTGTTTTGTCATCTCTATTTTGAGTGACTGTTCTTGCGATCTGCCTCTGCTTGCGCATGCATTCCCATCGCCTCATAAACCTCAGCTCTGTCGGAAAGTGCGCACCACTTAGGATGAAGGGCAACGTGTCGGTTTGCTGCGGTGAGCGCTTCAGGATAGCGCTTCAATTTCAAATATATTTTGCTTAAATCAGCCCAGCATCTGCCATTTTTTGTTTCAGACTGGACTGCAAATTTTGCATGAGGAAGGGCCGTGTCATAGAGTTTCAAATCCATGTACGATTCTGCCATGTAAAAATGTGCATTCGCACTTTTGGGATTGACGGCGAGCAGACGCTGAGCCCATTCGATAGTTTTCCATCTTCTGTATGGATAATTATTGAACCAGGAAGCTGTCATCGAATCGAGTGCCGGCTCACTCTTTGGGAAATACTGCAATGCTTTGCGATAGTGCACAATCGCTGCCGGATATTCATGCTTTTTGTATAACCTGTCTGCAATCCAGAATTCACGAAGGTACTTCTCCATATCCACAGGGCCGTTAGGATCATAGGCATCTGGAGTTTCGTTGGAAACAATTGCAGGTTCTAAAGGTTGCACTGGTTGAGGCGGATCCGGAGCCGGTTCGATCACCATGCTTGAAGTATTACTATCAGATTGGTAAGACGCGGGCAATAGCATCGCACCGCAAAGTATGACGAATGGAAAAAGGAGCATCACAGCGCGAAGAGCATTTTGAACCCATCTTGGCAGTTCGTCGTCGACCGACACGAAGATTCGGTGTTTGGCTATAAAAAAGCAGGAAATTGCGGCGATGAGTGTGCAGACCACACAACCAAAAGCTAGCGAACTACGTTTGAAATGGTCGAAAAAGGAGACGAAGAGCACTGAGTACATACCAAAGTAAATGATATTGAATAACTGATTTACTCTGGATTGCGGCCACGAAGTTCGCGAATTAGGCGGGAAATAGATGGTAGCGGCGCTGGCTTCGGACGGCTGCTCGGTCGAGGACAAAATCTGTTTTGTACCGTTTTCAGAGCCACTCTGCGGTTGCGCAGGTATCGGCTCCGCTTGGAGGGCGCGAGGCTCCTCTTTCAAGACTAGAACTTGGTCATCCTCGACAGCCGGACACGCAACAGAAATACTGGCTAAACGTTCTGCAAGTGCACTCTCTTCTGCCATAAGTAACCTGCTTTGGGCAAAGCTGCAAAAGCCAAAGGCTTGTAATCACACTACGACAGACTTCAATCTGTTTTGATAGGGTAATCACTGTTTTTCACTCAGCGTTTAGCGCTGCATTATCCGCTTATATTGATCGTTCGACTCGGCCGCATACGCAGAGCGATAGCGATCCGCTTTTTCCGGCTGTCCAAGTTTGTCATAACAATCCGCTGCGTAGAGAAGCGTTTTGCGAATCTGAGGATCGTCATATTTGAGCGAGGCTTCCTGCAGTTTGATCAAGCGCTCGTATTGTGAGACCGCGAGCTCGTGCTCACCAATGGTCGTTAATAAATCGCCCGCACTTGCGATCGTATCTGCCATGGTCAGCGCTTCACTATCGTTCTTCTCGTCCAGCATATGAGCCAATTTCTTCGCCCGAATTTTTGCCCTCTCTTCGTTTGAGTCGTAGTGATAAGACCAGCCCAGCCAGGCAAGTTGGCGCAAATAGTCTTTGCCCGGGCTTCCGTGCACCCGCTCAGCCCTGGCCAACACACTCTCGAACTGCCTGGCCGCCTGAGCGTATGATTTCGACTCGTAATATGCCTTTGCCAGGCTTTCCTCTACCCAGAAAAAGCTCGGATGGTATTCGCCGCGGACCTGCTTGTACATGACCAGACTTTCAGAGAGTTGTTTTATCGCTTCACTGTAATTATTCTGCAGAAGCTCCATTTGACCGATGCAGCTCATATCGTAGGCAATATCAAAATGCACGGGTCCCAGCCCTTTTGTATCAAGCGCTAATGCTTTCTTGTAGAGTGTTTTTGCCGTGGCGTAATCCTTCAGCCAGGTGTGGTGATACGCCAACTCTCGCAACCCGCCGGCCACAACTTCATGCTCCTTGCCATAAACGTGCTCGGCCGCTTGGAGGGCTGAAGTCAGATGCTTCAGTGTTTCCGGATCTTTCTTCTGCTCGCTGGCTGATTTCGCCAGTCCTGAAAGACACATGTGCCCGCATGTCGTATTTACGGCATCCAGGGCTTCATATGCCACGAGAGCTTTTGACAGCGCGCGTTCTGCTTCAGCATAATTGCCTCTGCCCAAATTGATTTCACCGCGCATGGTATCAGCAGCCGCTTGCATGGCGACTTTTGATTGTGGTAAGAAAACATAAGGGAGCAGCCCTCCACCAGTAAAAATCGTCCTTGCCAAATGACGAGAGGTGTAAGGTGTCTCACCAAAGCCAATTGACAAGAACGCAAAAGCAGACACCGTGATGAACGCGACGAAAATCTTGATGGTTAAGTAAAAACCGGCGCGAGAACTACTTTTGGGCGCAACGTCGCTTATAGATTCCTCTTTTGGAATTTCGTCGGTCAAGAGTGAATTCTCAGAAAGTCTTCGCAGATTTAGAGTACTCCGGCGCCGGTCCGTTGTATACATACATGATCCATGTTATTAAAGACGCTGTGGGGATTATGATCCAGAAGTAGGTCAAGGTGCCAGGTGGGCGGCAATTCACTTCGGATTAGAGTAAAAGCCTGGCAAATGGCGTTGATAGCCGCATTTTGCTTGCAATTGACCGTGCTCACCCCTGTTTCCTCTCAGCAACAAAGAGGGGGCGTTGATAGCACCGTACCTGGTACTGCCTTGCCTCGCTACGAAGGCTTGATACAAACCGACATCACCACGATGCCGGAGACAGATTTGCCGACACCACCAGGGTCGAAAGCTTCGTTTTTTCGTCCGAAGGCGCCGGATTGGACTTACAAGCTGCCGCCCAATTTCTGGATAAATGCAAGCTGCGAAGCAGCGCAGCGCTTTGACAGTAACGTGTTTCAAACCTTGGGAGGCGGTGTGTGCGACTACTCGTTTAGAGTGCAGCCGCGCATAGAAACAGGCTGGCGCTTCTCTAACCGCTTTCAACCTTATGTAGAGTACTTCGTCATCAAAGATGTTTTCGTAAAGGCGACCGATTTCAATCCACCTACAAGCCAATCACTCGCTGCCGGCGTAAAGGGCTCAATCTGGACCAAATTCGACCCTGAAGATAAGGGGCTGCGCAAGACGCTGTCATACGACTTCCGCGCCAGAGAATGGTGGTTCAACTCACATCAGCGGCAATATGACTTGTTGCCGGCACTGATCTACGAACAGGTCTTGCGCTACAAAAGCAAGACAAGTCATACGAAGTACGAGCTGAGAGGCTTATTGCAACTCGATCAACGCAAGACGCGCGACAGTGGAAGCACCGAGGAAATAGATCCGTTCTTAAGCGCCAGAATCATTCATGCAAGAGGTCGCTGGCTGGGAAGCGCAGGCGTCACTGTACCTGTTGACTTTCCGACCTATACCGGCGACAAGCCCAGACTTAGAACTGGAGCCGTTATCGGGACGATCGACATTGCTCGCCAGATGAAAAACATTCCCAATGCATTCATGTTTGTCCAGGCTCAGCCGATCTGGAATTTCAGCGACGAAAGCGTGCCCGGATACAGTGGATTCAATTTCAGACTTTTCAGCGGACTGAGATTAGTGTTCAATAGATCGCCCGTCACTCCCACTGTCAAGCACATGTGGAAAAACCAACCGCAGTAAATGGAAGAAGGAACTTGGCTAATGGATAGCGACGCAACGAAATTATTCGAACACCTGCAGCTGATTGTCACAATGATTTTGACCCTTGCGGTTGGCAGAATACTGAATGGCTTCGCTCGAATTCTGGCTCACCCTGGGAAAGTCAAACTCTTCTTGCCCCACCTGCTCTGGGGCTTTTCAATGCTGCTCTTTTTGATGAATTTCTGGTGGTGGGAATTCAAACTAAGCGCGGTGAAATCCTGGACATTTGAATCATGCTTTCTGGTCCTTGTTTCCGCAATCGTCCACTTTCTGCTTTGTGCGCTTTTGTTTCCAGATCAAATGGAAGAGTACAAGGGCTTCGACGACTATTTCATCTCGAGGCGCAAATGGTTCTTTGGGATTCTCGCTTCATGCTTTCTGCTCGACGCCGCTGATACATCGCTGAGAGGAATGGACTACATCAATTCCCTGGGCATCGAGTATCCGATTTATATTTTGGCTTACGTTGGACTCTGCGTGGCTTCTATTTTTATCAAAAACTACAAGTTCCATTTGAGTTTTGTGGTTGTATCGCTGCTCTACAACATCTCATACTTTATTCGGCTCTATCTTGGCAAAGGGTAGAAATGAAAAAACCGGCTTGCCCATTGGACTCGCCGGTTTTAAGTGTTGCTGATGCGTTCTACGCGAACTTTGGCTTGAATTCGGGTTTGACTTCCGGGTCTTGAGGTCCGACATCAACACCTTCCGAGGATGGCGGTGTCTTGAGGATTTCTCCTCCCGAGACTGCCGGTGGAGGCGAGATATTCGGCGGATCTTCAACCGGCGGCAAACCGGCGGCAACCCGC
The DNA here is from genome assembly GCA_013997645.1 of Cyanobacteria bacterium PR.3.49. Classification (GTDB taxonomy): domain Bacteria; phylum Cyanobacteriota; class Vampirovibrionia; order Obscuribacterales; family Obscuribacteraceae; genus QKMZ01. Next base: position 16,331 of record PNKB01000069.1, on the reverse strand, counting down.
CTGTCGACTTCCGCCATGATGGCATCCACTTCCTTTCTGTCGAGAGTTTCTTTCTCAAGCAATACCTTCACGATGGCATCCATGTGTGGGCGATACTTGACGAGAAGCTCTCTGACGCGGTTGTGCTGATCGGTTACCAGCTTAGTGACTTCCTCATCGATGATGGTGGCGATATTTTCACCATAATCGCGTTCGTGACCGAAGTCGCGACCGAGGAAGACTTGCTCGTGACGCTTACCGAAAGTCATCGGTCCGAGTCTGTCGCTCATACCAAATTCAGTCACCATGCGGCGGGCGAGTTTGGTGCACTTCTCTAAGTCGTCATGTGCGCCGGTTGTGATTTCACCGTATACGGTTTCTTCAGCAACACGACCGCCAAGACTGACGCCAATCTGGTCGATCAACTGAGAGCGAGTTTGCGTGAGCACATCTTCTTCCGGAAAGAACATCGTCAAACCAAGCGCAAAACCGCGAGGAATGATAGTGACCTTGTGAAGCGGATGAGCATTTGCCAACAAGATGCACATCAGTGCGTGCCCGACTTCGTGGTAGGCGGTCATTGTCTTCTCTTTAAGAGAAATCAGTCTTGTTTTCTTCTCCGGACCGGCGATTACTTTATCGATAGCCAGTTCCAGGTCATGCATTTCAATTTCGCGCTTGTCTGCCCGCGCGGCAATTAGAGCCGCTTCGTTGATCAAGTTGGACAAATCCGCGCCTGTAAATCCGGGAGTGCGGCGAGCCAAAGTCTTCAACTCAACATCTTTGGAAAGCGGCTTGCCGCGTCCGTGCACATTGAGAATTTGCTCGCGACCGAGTACGTCCGGACGATCGATTACAACCTGACGGTCGAAACGACCTGGTCTCAGAAGTGCCGAGTCGAGAATATCCGGGCGGTTGGTGGCAGCTATGACAATGATGCCGGTAGTGCCTTCAAAACCGTCCATTTCAACCAGCAACTGGTTGAGAGTCTGTTCGCGCTCGTCGTGTCCGCCTCCCAAACCAGCGCCACGCTGACGACCGACTGCGTCGATTTCATCGACGAAAACGATACAGGGAGCATGCTTTTTCGCCTGATCGAAGAGGTCGCGCACACGTGACGCGCCGACACCGACAAACATTTCAACGAAATCCGAACCGGAGATGCTGAAGAAAGGCACGCCTGCTTCACCAGCTACGGCTTTGGCAAGCAATGTCTTACCGGTACCGGGAGCACCGACAAGCAGTACGCCACGCGGAATGCGCGCGCCGAGTGCCTGGAATTTTTCCGGGCTCTTCAAGAAATCGACGATTTCCTGCAACTCTTGCTTCGCTTCGTCGATGCCTGCAACATCATTGAATGAAACTTTGACTTTATTGTCGACCATCAGTTTGGCGCGGCTGCGACCGAAACTCATAGCCTGATTGCCGCCCGACTGCGCGCTGCGGAACATGAAGAGAAATCCTACCAGCAGCAAGATCGGCAAGAAGAACGAACTAATCAGCTGGAACCAGAAGCTCGACTTGTCCGGCTCTTTCACATCAAGTGAAACACCCGCCGAGTTGAGCTGCTTGATCAAGTCTTCCTTTGCTTCCGTTGGCAAAATTACCGACCGCTCGCGATCGTTGCCCGCCATCTTGAAAAAGCCGACGTTTTCGCCGTTGGTCAAAGTTGCTTTCTGAATCTGGTCGGCTTTGCCTTCCTTCAACAGATTTTGCAATTGCGAGTAAGTCAGCGGCTCTTCGCGACGGCTAATGCTCGTCAGCGAGAACACGAAGATCACCAGCACGACCAACAAAAAGAAAACGGCCCAAGTTGTTCCGTACTTCCTCATTCCTACCACTCCAGATACCTAATCCATAGATTATAACATGCTAAGTCTAGCACCTTAAGCCTGAACCTATCTGCCTTTCCGGTCTTTCTTAAGAGTTCGAAACTGCAGTCTGCCCGGCTCTTTTCAGGTGTGCTGCGGCTAGCCCGCAGCGTCTTTCCACTAGTAATAATGTCGTCTTTATCGATACTTTCATCGTAACGTTTTTACATGCAGGTTGACGGGGGTAAACCCTGTTTGTGCCCGGTAGAATACATTGCCAAGTAGAGCGATCCCGGAAAACGCCATCAGAAGGCGCTTCCAAAAGGGGCTCAGAGATTAACTTCGTTTAATCGGATACAAAATGAGACACGGTGCCCAATTCAACGCTGAAGTCTCGATCGACCTCAACAGAAAGTAGACTCGCCAATTGCGATATCAAGAAGCTTGATTACATGCGTCGGACGCCCATTTACCCGCAGTTTTTCGCTTAAGCCGACGCCAGGAACCCAAAGCACCTCCTCACCACAAGCAAGGACATGCAGCTTTTGCCGACCTTGCGCAGGCAGTTCTTCATCAGGCTTATGGGTGTGCAAATACTTCTTCAGCTTGACCATTTCTTGCATCCCGAAAGGTTGGATGCAGTCGCCAGGCTGCCTTTCCCTGATCTCCAGAGCCCCCTTGACTTTTTCGAGCGAGACGAAAGGTTCTAAAGAATCTGCTGGGGGAAACGCTTTCGGCAGTTTTTCACGCGGGTCGAAAGCTTCGACGAATAGAGCCTTGTTTAACGCCGGTATCAGGGTCATGCCCGGAACCCGCACAGGAATTGGATCTGCAGGTGGTTGATCTTCGTCTTCTGTTTTGTCCACAAAAATCAATTGCTCCTTACTTCTGACGATATCCCAGTGCTGATTAAGGCTAACAGCCGAAGGCACTTCCTCACCATCCCTCAAGTCAGCATCGCTCACTGTCATGAGCACCAATTTTTCTAAACGTTCGTAGCTTAATTCCACATTCCTTTCTTTGAGCGCCTGAGCAAGCATTCTGCGCTTAAGTGCAACCGGCAGTTCTTGCAATTTGCACAAGTCCCAGGTGTCTGCACCCTTACGCTCCACTTCGGAAATTTGACTATTCGTCAGCGTTTTCAGCAAATCCTCATCATCAGCAATTAGTTTGCGCATGTTTTCCAAACGTTCATCAAATTGAGGAAATTCGCTCTCGATGCGCGGCACAATTTCCGACCTAATAAAGTTGCGCTTGTAGCGAATTTGGTTGTTGCTTGAATCATCGCGCCAGGCAAACGATTTTGCCAGCAAAAGAGATTCGATTACCGGGCGCGGCACATCAATGAGCGGCCTGACGAGTACAAAGTTCTTGTGCCGTCGAACGCATGGAATCCCACGCAGCCCCGTAGCTGAGGTACCACGAAACGCCCTGAACAGAAGTGTTTCGACCTGATCATTCAATGTGTGAGCCAGTGCCACCACACGCGCACCAACAACTCCCGCCTGAGTCTCAAAAGCATCGTAGCGAAAGTTTCTCAATTCTCCTTCCGCTCCGCGTAGTTTGAAAGCCTCTGCCTGTGCCTGGCTAGCCACTGTTAATACAAACTTCGCATTGAGCTGTTTCACAAGATTTTCACAGAATTGAGCGTCTTCATCAGATTCAACCCCTCTCATTCTGTGGTTTACGTGGCAACCAACAATAGGAGAGAAAATACCTGATAGCTTAGACCAGAGAGAAAGTGTGAATAAGCAGACTGAATCAGCACCTCCGGAGATGCCTATGATCAGCGGATTATCAGCGCCCGTTCTCATAATAGGTTTGAGGGGCAGGCTATATTCTTGATCGGGAATTTTCACTCCCTGCACAAGTAGAAACTGCTCGACTGCAGCCCAGGAAAAAAAACCGTCTTCAGGCAATTCTGCCGCAAAACTTTGAAGGTGGTCGGCGATCAAGAGTCGTTTACGGCAGTTTGAAACCGCAAGCCTGCTTGCTTCAGCGAGCTTCTCATTGCCTAAGAATTGCGGCTGGTGTGTGTCCACTTTCTCTTCTGGATGGTGCCAATCGGGTTCGCGTTTTCACGAAAGACTGAATGTTTAGTTTGAGTTATTCTAGACAATAATCGCAATCAGTACTGTTTCGCCATTAAGAACTCGTTCAAGAGAAATTATCAGATGAAAGTTCAAAGAGTCGCCACACTTTTCGCTTCTGCAACATTACTCGCGATTCTTGTCGCTCCATGGTCGCCGAGCGCGATAGCCTCCGACTGGGAAGAAGAAGCGCCGAAGCAGCCAACAGCTGCTCCGCAGCCTGCCGTGGCGGCGCCCGAACTGGAACAGCCACGCAAGAAGAAGAAAAAGGTGTTTTTGCCCGGTCGAATCGAAGCTAACGACACTGATTTAAACTCTCTGAAAGGTCGCTCAGGCACCTCAGACGACACTCTCAGGGGCGGCGCCAACGATAATGCCTTACAAGGCGGTGCCCAGGACGAGGGCGGCGGCGATTTAACACCGATGCAGCCTCGCAGCGGCAAACCTATATTGCAAGGTTCGGCGATGCAATCCGATTATGGCCCGGCTGGCGACCCGGACATGGACGATCAGGAATTACAGGTGGCGTGGGACAAGTGGCGCAATAAATTTCTCTGGGCCGTGCAATCTGGCGTTCAAGAGGCTCTCAACAACCCGGACGACGTCGATTTGCGATTCGATCCGCGCAGAGGCATGGTAGTTGTGCGTTTCCCGCTCGGCACCACAGCCTGGTTTCACTGCAAGATTTCAGCTGACAGACACATAGTAAGTGCCAAGATCAAGCAATCTTCGGGATTTCCCAATTTCGACCAGGCCGTTCTCAATTCAATCAATCACCTTGAAGGCTCATCCTATTTGCGTTTCCCTAGTCGCTCGCAAAGACAGTTCGTTACCCAAACCGCCGGAATCAAGACCTCTGACAGTCCCGAAAGACAATATTTCAAGTTCGGGGATGTAGAACGGTACCGCGTGCCCGGTCAATAACGCGATTGAGCCTCTGCTCGCTGGTCCGACACGAACAGCGAAGAGAAATCAAAAAATAGAAAAATTTGGCACAGGAGGGAATCGAACCCTCGACCTGGCGGTTATGAGTCGCCCGCTCTAGCCGACTGAGCTACCGTGCCACGTATTGCTCCGAACTCTGATTATGCAAAGAAATCATATTGAGTGTCAAGGATGACCGTCCAAGGTTTGTCTCACGGACTCACTTTCTTTCTTGGGAATTCCTGGGAATAAAGAGGATACAAACAGTATTAATGGAGAGCCTCAGGCATGTTGTTCGTGTTCGAAATCTTGTTCCTGGTCGTAATGGGAATTGTCTCAATCGTTACGATCGTTACCGTCGGACGACCTCTTGCCATTGCCTACGCGGAAAAAATGAAGGCTAAGAATTTGGAATTGGATTCGGAAAAGGTGGAAATGCGAATAGCAGCCCTGGAAGAGGAGACTCGCGATCTGAAAAGACAACTTCTATCTATACAAGAATCTTCCGATTTCAATGACCGATTGCTCGAGAAGGGCAAGGGTTAGGGCATAGCCGGCTTTGCAGAAAATTCAAAACACCGTTGGAACTCCTCGCTTCAATTTGCGTCCCACTGCTACACGCAAGCAAGAACAAATTGCAAGGAGGCAACAAATGGCAGAGTGTATGACAGATAAGGATTCCGCGTACTGCTACATGACGGAAGAAGAACTCAAAGAAGCGAAAATGAATCGCGTAGCCCGATTGACGGTAGTTGCAGCTGCGTCTGCATTGCTTTTCTCGTTTGTCGCGATTTCCAACTTGAACTATGACATCAACAAGACTTTGAATAACAAAGTTGCTTACGTTGAGCACAGAGTCAGCGACGTTTCGCCTGAGTTCAAAGAAAAAGTAAGAATCGAAAATACGTATTAAGCTGAAAAAACCAAACACAGCTGTATGAAAGGCGGATTATTCCGCCTTTTTTACTGCTTGGATGTTAACTCTGTAAGCGGGTTTTCCAGCACCGGCGGTTTTTCTCTGGCGGAAGTGTCTTTCGTCAACTCCATCGATTTGATAATGAAATTAGGAGTAACAAGGTGAGTGTAATTTTCCGTCGCGCGTCCCATTAAAGTAGCCTGCTCCTCGCCACCGACCATATCGATATCCTTCAAGATGCGCGTGGTTACCGGCTCGAAACGTGCTCCGCGCACCATCTCTTCCTTATCTGTATCCACCCAATGTTTTACAAGAATGAGTGGTCGGGGCAAAACTGTCGAAGAGTCGGAGGAGGCAACAACAGTATTGTTAGAATCCGGCATCTGCAACATGGGCGCAGCATTGGGATCGAGCAAGCGCCTTGCAATCAGGAAATACGGCAGGTCGGCGTCTTTCGCTAATTCCTTGCCGCGTGCCACCAGATCTTCATTAGTATTCTTGCTGTCGGATGTAATAAAAACGACACTGCTCGATCCATAAAAACCATTAGAGTGACCATTCGAATGTTGGCTGTATTTTGTCGGCGAGCGATCGCTGCAAAGCGCCTTCAGAACACCCTTTTCCACCAGAACAACGCGCTTGGCTCTGACTCCTTGAATATCGAAATTGTAACCGCCAAAAATTAGGGTTCCTTTGTATTGACGAACAAAAGGATCGTCGACAACGGTCAGTTGCCGGGGCAATATTTTCTTGCCAATCTTTTCGGCCAAGGGATTGTTTCGCTGCGAGACGGTATCTGCAGACAATGACTCCGGTTGCGAGGCCAGATTTTCGCAAACTATCTGCTCCATAAATTCAGCCGCCGCCTGTCCTTCGAAAAGAACCGGACCATCGTAATCTTCAATAACCGGCAGCTCTTGCAGCACCTTTAAGCGAGCAGCCAATTCCCGCGCCTTGCGTTCCATTTCTTCAAATGGCGGCAATTCGCTCTCTGTAAAGCCGGTCATCACTTCCATATCTTTGATGCGCTCGCCGTCTTTTGCTTGGGTGCTGGCGGCAATGGTCAGAAGCCAATCTTCGGTATCGTCAACCAGGCGAACACCTTCGCTGCTGGCAAAGGTACGATTGCAGACACTTGTTTTGAAATTGACGTGTGAAAGTTGAATATGCGGATACTCACGAAAAATCGCCGACAATTTCTTCACACGTTCGACCCATGCAGTCTCATCAACTTGCAAACGGCGCGGTTTACTGATGCTGACTTCAGGCTCTTCTTTGGAAAAGTCGTCGAACTTATTGTCTATGTTATTGCGTTTGAAATGCGCCTTCTTTTCCTCGAGCAACTCGACGGCGCTCTTATAGTCCGTATCCGTCACCAACCAGATTTTTCTGCGAAATGCATCGTAGTTGTTGTCGATTGTCAGTCCAGAGCTGCCGGTGCTTCCAGGAGCGTCGCCATAGAATTTCGAATTGTCGAACTCGTAAGTGCCCACCCTCACACTTGGCTCGAGAGTTCGCCAATGCGTATGACTTCGACCGGTGAGAACCCCCAGAGAAGCGCCCAATTCAAATCTTTCGTTTTCCGAGGAATCATAGCTGATGTAATAAGGTCCGGTATGCCCATCCAGACGCAGGCGGCTCAACGAACGCTCCATCTCATCAGTCATCGCCTTCATAACGGTTTCTTCCACCGTCATTGCTGCGCAGGGCTGCGGCAATACTGACACAAATGATTGCAGCACCATTAGCGGTGTCATAAGAATCAATGGAAATCTTTTGGTGAAAAACACTTTTCCAGCCATCCTTATCTTTTCACCCCGTTGCGCCGGGATTCGTTCATTCTGGATTCATGCAATGGATCAGGAAGCAAGGGTGGCTTATTATGCGACTTGGCCTGGCGTGCCACTTCGATGGTTTTTACGAGCAAACTGGGCGATGAAGCCGAAACAGGAATCCAACCGGACTCTGCACCACAAACCCCATTGAAAGTTTGCATATCGGACCCGGCATTGAGAATAAGTTCGAGCGAGGCTAGTGGAGTGCCGACAATGTCCACGCCGCGCAGCAATTCATCAGGCCGTCCATCTGGAAAAACCTTTACCACTTTGAGCGGAAACAAGTTATAAATCTGCGGATCAGATGAGCGCGTCAAGGTAGAACCACCCTCGATATCATCAAAAATCAGCCCGTAAGGCTTCTTCTGCCGCTTAATTTCACGAATCAGGTGAGCTCGCAGCTCTGGCGCGGAGACTTGATTTTTGACATCGGCAACGACCATAAGATTGGCCTGCCGTGCAACCGGAGCGTGTCCTTCGCGGCAGCGTCCGTGACCGTTGGAGTTCTTAAAGCCGCGAATGGGTGAACAACTCATGAGAAATCTTCTGAGCACACCTTTATCGACCAGAACAACCTTTTGCGAAGGAACACCTTCATCATCAAAACGATAATATCCATTCAGTGTGGTTTTCCCCAGCTTTGCAGAGCTGGCGTCATCGATCACGGAAATGAATTTGGGCATCACCTGCATACCGACTTTGTCGGTGAATGTTCTTCCTTCACTTTCGTCTTTCTGCCTGTGCCCTTCGATACGATGCCCAAAGATTTCGTGGAAGAAAACCGCCGCCGCTTTTCCCTGAAGAATCGCCGGTCCGGCATAAGGCTGAGCTACAGGTGCTTTTCTCAACTTATCCAGTGATTCACCGAGCCGCCTGGCCATCCCTTTCAATGTTGCAGTGTCGGGCAGCTTTTTCAAGTCGTCGACCTCGGCTCGGTCATTCAACCAGAGCACCATCCCATCGTTTGCCACAGTATCAGCATAAAGACGTGCATCGTAGCTGACTCGCTCATCCTCGACAGCGGTACCAGTACTGGTGACAAGGTAGCGGCGCAGCCTCTGCGCAGTCAGGTCTACATCACCGGAGCGAATAAATGGGAATTGGCGGTACTCGGCCGATGCTTCTCGCACCTGCGTTTCCCACAAGGCATGATCGATATTCATCGGCTTTTTCGGAACGATCAATGCTTGCGGCTTTTCAACTACGTAATCGTCCGAGCGATCGTCTTCAGCGACAAGCACATCTTTGTTTGCCTTCACATGCGCATACTTTTTCTGCGCCATGCGAAATGCCGCATCCGTTTTCAACCAAATGATGTTGCGCAATGCCATTTTGTCGTCTTCGAAAGGAATCTGTGCTTCATACCCGAAGGTCTGTTCGCTGCCGCCGAAGCTGTCACCTTTAGGAATTTTGTGACTGTTGTCCAGCTTTGGGCTGCCCACGCGCATTTCGACATCGAGAGTGCGGCTGCGGCTGATATCGAATTTTTCCTTTAGAGTGCCGTACTCACCGGCGACATTTCCAATTTCGCGCTCGAAGACACGATAGGCGATGAAATAAACTTGCGCATCGCCGGCATTTTTCAAATGCTTTATCGAACGCGCCATCTCTTCTTTCAGTGCCTGCATGACGACACTGTCTTCTCTCGTTGCCGGCGCTTTACTTTCCGGCACCGCCGCAAAAGTTTCTTCTGCGGAAATAGGCATGATGACAGGCACAAGCAATATCGCCATCGCCATGGCAAGTGACTTTTTCAAACGCCTGAATAGTAAAAGGTTTGCTTGCGGCACGTTACGCTCTAAGCTCGATGGCCTCTGCCGCCGGCATCAATGACTTGTGCCAGTCGACAAAACGTTTTACACCCTCATCAAAAGTCACTTTCGGCGAGTACTTAAGCACTTGCCGAGCCTTTTCTATGCTCGCATATGTATAAGGCACATCTCCAGTTTGCATCGGCTTTTGAATAATTTCGGCCGACTTGCCGATGTGTTTTTCCAGGCACCGGATCATATCGATAAGAATCACCGGCTCAGAGCGCCCCAGATTGATAATGTCATAACCAGGCAGGTCGTACTCAAGAGAAAGAATGATACCGTCCACGATATCACCAACAAAGGTGTAGTCGCGTTTGGTTGAACCGTCACCATACATTTCGATCGGCTGTCCCATGGATATCAGTTTGCAAAACTTGTGTATGGCCAAATCCGGTCGCTGTCTGGGTCCGAACACAGTAAAAAATCGCAGGCATACAACTTGAAGTTGGTTGGTATGATGCGCCGAATAACAAATCAATTCACCGGCAGCCTTGGAGGCAGCGTAAGGTGAAAATGGTTGATCGACGCGGTCGGTCTCTTTGAAGCTTTCTCCGGATCTCCCGCCATAAACAGACGACGACGAACCGAAGGCAAGCCGTGCTTTAGGGCAATGCTTGGCGATGCGGTCGAGCAATTTCTGCGTGCCATTGACATTGACGTCCATGTAATAAGCAGCCTGTTCTAGAGATGGGCGAACGCCCGCCATGGCAGCCAGATGCACGATGCCATCAAAAGGACCAAAATCCGCCTTGGAAAAAACTTCATCGAGCGCAGTTTCATCTCTCAAATCGCCTTCCACAATTCGATAGCCTGGATGCTTGAGATGCTCCTGTATATTGAGGCGCTTTCTGTCCGGACTGTAATAGTCATTGAAATTATCGAGCACGCTGATGCGGTCGCCCATAGACAACAACTTGTCGACAAGGTGGCTGCCTATAAAACCGGCTCCGCCTGTCACCAAAATGTGTCGTGCCATCTAACTCACCTCGAAATTTCGCCGCGCTCACAGCAACTCAAGTTTCAACGACCGTGCGCAACAGGCACCGAACATTGTTTGACGAAGGCTTCAAAAAGATTGCGATTGCCGTCGTAATCCCGCTCAGGGTGCCACTGAACACCGATGACAAATTTGCGATCCGCCAGTTCGACAGCTTCGACGATACCGTCATCGGCACGAGCGGCAATCGACAAACCACGACCAGGTTTGGCCACAGATTGATGGTGCGAAGTCGGCACATCAATGCGAGCCTTTTTGTAAATGCCGGCAATCATGCTTTTCGGATCAAGAACGACCTCATGCCGTTTAAAACCATCCTGCCAGCCGTTTTTGCTGGCGTGCAAAACCTCTGAGTCCGGCAGTTCATGCACAATATCCGTGATCAGAGTTCCGCCCAACTCGATATTGAGAAGTTGAGCACCAGCGCAAATTCCTAGAATAGGCATCGCTTGTTTTTCCAATGCCATGCGAATCAATTTAAAGTCGAAATCGATGCGCCTTGCATGCGCCAGCTCGACGTTCAGCTTTGCTTTCGTGGCCTCATCGAGGTCTTCGCCATACAAGCTCGGGCAATAGTCGTAACCGCCGATGAACATCAATCCATCGAGCCGATCCAGCGCTATCTTCAAATCTTCATCCGGCATCGGCGGGATCAGCAACGGCACACCGCCCGCGCGCTGCACGGCGTCGAAATAGAGCGCCTGCACTCGAGCTTCTTCCGGCGGCCCCGCCGTCACATCTACATTGATTCCAATTACCGGCTTCATGCTTGTAAGGATACAACATCAGGCCAGGGGGTGCTTTGCGGTTGTTAATCTAGTTTGCGCCTGGCCGCTGCGAGGTGCTAGCGACGCCCCTGCATGAGTGATTGCAGCGCCAATTCAGCCTCATAATCTTTGGAAGTCTGCGTAACTGTCAAAAGCTCGGCGATTGCTCCATCCACATCCCCGGCATCTTTGAGCGCCATGCCAAGGGCTTTATGCCGCTCGGCGTTCTTCGGATCTATCTTGAGAGCCAGCCGATATTCGACCGCAGCTGAGAGATAGTCGCCTTTTTTAGAATAAACCCAGGCCAGATTGGAGTGCGTATCGGGATCGTTGGGCGCCAGGGATACGGCGATGCGAGCTTCCGTAAGAGCTTCTTTCAAGCGCTTCAAATGGGCAAGCGCGTATGCCAGGCCGGCGTGCCCTTCCGAATAGCGCGGGTCGAGGTCGGTGGCGCGAATAAATTGATCGACCGCCTGGTCCCACTTGCCCAGGTTGCCGAGCGCCAAACCGCACCGAGCATGAACCACCGGGTCTTTGTCATTCATCGAAAGGGCTTTCTTGTACTCGGCAAGAGATTCTTCCGGCTGCCTGGAGGCGGCGTAGCATTGCGCCATAATCAAGTGCGGAATCACCGACTTGGGGTCCAACTGCAGCGCCCGGCGGCATTCATCGATGCCTGAGCGGTACATCTGCTTCATCCTGTAGCACTCGCCCAGATAAGCATAGGCCAGCGCATTATCCGGGTTGGACTTAATAGCTCGCCGGTACTCGAGAAAGGCAGCATCGTGCCGACCCAACATCCTCAAGACTTCGCCTTTGATAAAGTGTGTATCACCGCTGTTGGGGCGGATCTTCTCTGCTTTTTCGAATTCTTTTAAAGCTTCCTCGAAATCCGACATCGCCATCAGCACCTTGCCGGCCATGAAGTGCGCCTTATAGTTATCCGGGTCGGTCTTGATGCAAGTCTCGTATTCCAGAAGCGCATTTGTCAGATCGCGGCGAGCAAAGAAGGCATCGCCGTACTTCATGTGCTTATCTACCTTGCGCGCCTTGTTGATGGGCAAAGCAGCGTCTTCCGCCTTGATCTCACCACTATCCTGAGTGAGGTCGTTCAAGACTTCATTGAGCGGATTGGCGACGGTTTCCTTCGCCTTGCCGCCTGCTTCCGGCTTTCCAGCCTTCTTGCCCGGCGCCTGTGTGTCTTCCGGATCAGCAGGCTCCGCTGGAGGAGAGAAAACCTCGGCGTCCTCTTTTTTCGGCTTCGGCGTTCCATTCAGGTACTCGCCCAGCTTGAGAAAACGAAAGGACTCGGCGGGCTGGGGACACTGAATCAGCACAAAAGCTGCCGTCACGGACGCGGTAAGCGCCAGACTGCCGGCTTTGAGCACTGATTGAGATTTGAACAATTTCGAACGCAAGGCTTCAAGAATGAGGTTGGATACTCTTTATCCTGTCTATTCTAAACGTTCTTTCCGCATCTACCTGATGACAGAGCGCCGTCAGGTAATGATTGCCCCGGTTTTCAAGCACCGCAATCGGTGTAACCACACGCCCATACCGGGGTGGCGCGCCATTGCCCAGGTAAATCATTTTTAGTTGCTGCTTGCCGTCGATGGCAGCTCTAATGACATTGATGTGCAAAGCCACCTCGCCTGTCGGCTCCACGGAAGCCTCTTGCTCGTTGAGCGACAGCAGACAATTCAGGTCTTGCAGTTGCTCCAGAGTGGTGAAATCCGGATTGGCAGCCATAATCTTGCCGAAAATATGGCGAACGTGATGACTGTCGGCAAGGGCTCTGTGATAGTCTCCATCGACAATCTCGAAGTGTTGCGCCAGAGTCTTCAGCTTGTAGTCCATAACTCCGTCTACGAGCGCGCGGGAAAGATTGAGCGTGTCGAGCACCGTCAGCGCCGGCACACTAATGCCCAGACGGGCGACCGCCACTTTGAGAAAACCGACATCGAACGGCGCATTGTGCGCCACCAGCACGCAAGGTTTGTCGCCGACAAACTTGAGAAACTCAGGAATGACCTCGCGCGTCGTCAACGCATCCTTGACCATCGCATCGGTGATACCGTGAATGCGGGTGACTTCAGGCGGAATCTCGCACTCCGGATTGATCAGGTGCGAAAAAATTTCCATCTCACTGCCGCCCAGGCGAAAACGCACAGCCGATAGCTCGACCAATTTACATGCGATTGCGGAAAGACCTGTGGTTTCAACGTCGAAGGCGATGAAGTCCAGTTCGCTCAGTTTTGTCCCAGCGCTCTGGGCGGGTCTTTCGTGAGCATTAACCTTGAGAAGCGAATCTACCACTTAGGATCACCCCGGCGCAAAATAACTATGGAGACCACGATTGTCACACATAAAAATGCGCGTGCCATTTGAAATCTCCAATCAGGCGATTAATTCCTGCCAAAAAAAACGCACTCTATTTGCGCCGCAGAGCACAAAGCATATACAACAGATAGAATGACTCAAATGAGTTGTTCAAGGAAAGAATGGGACTTAAGATTGAGTCATCGGTGTCTCACAGGAATTCGAAGAAATGAAGTTCTCGTTGAAAAAAGCGCTTGCCGGTTCGATAGCAGCGATAAGCGTCGCGCTCGTTTATTCGAACAACGCTAATGCGTTCGGCAGTGATGAGTCGGGCAACATTCATGAGCAAGTTACGCGGGAGGCATTGAAGGGCACCATATGTGATGCCAACCTAAATATTGTGGTGAAGGGGTCGAGCGCCGCGGATGTTGCAGGTGCAGAAAGCGCGAAAGATCCACGCCGACATTTCAAAACCGGCGAACTCGTAAAATGCCTTGGACTTGTCGACAGAGAAAAACGCAAGGTGATCAATTATGCACAGAATGCCGACACAGACGAGAAGGCGCGTGCACGCGCTCTGTATCTTTTGGGTCAGGCGATGCACACGCTGCAAGACTTCTACAGTCGCTCGAATTACATTGAGCTCAAAGAGCAAAAGTTCAAAGACGATCCCTACAACATTCCCCTGGCAGATTGGACAGAATTGTTGGACACCGAATCAAAGGTTGGAACAGGGCTGAAGTTTGAAGGTTTTGACAAGAGCGCGCCGACTTCAGAAGAAGGAAAGAAAACATTTGGCGGCGCGACTTATCACAAGATAGCTCGGGAGCTAGCTTTACGAGAAACGCAGCGTCAGTGGAATTTGATAGAGACACTGATTCGCAACAAAGCCGAAAAGCGCGGCAACGATGTTATCACCGCCATCACTCATTCTGCCTGCTCCGCCAAAGCAGCCAACGATGTGGTCAACGGCGAGAAAGGCGATCTTGTTCCTGACCTTTAATTCTTCCCACCGAAAAGTTTGAATCATCAATAAAAACGGCAGCCGAAGCTGCCGTTCTCATATTTCTTAAATGCTTTTACGTAAGGAAATTACTCCTTGGTCAAGCATTCGGTCAGGTATTTCTTAAGTTGTTCCACTTGCTTGAAATCGGCTTCCTTCATTTCTTCCAGAAGCTTTTTGCCTTCGGCGCACACTTGAGCGTCTTGAATGTATTTGTCATATGCTTCCAAAGCCTTCGATTTTTGGCTCAAAAGCATCACGATATCGAATTGCAAATTGCTCAGTGGAAATTTGCCTTTGGTTTCTCTTTCCTTCATTGAACTAGCCATATCAATGCCTCCATGTCTTTGTTCTGATTGGATGACGGCGGCATACTATGGTCGTTCCGGAAGAAAGCAAGCTGTAACCATCTGTGATTCTTGTCGCAAATGCTTGACACTCATTTCGATTTATAGGCTAGAAAAAGATTTTCTAGCGAAAAATCTTTTTCTAGGCATATCTAGATTCTCGATTCCACGAATTCAGTAATTCGTCAAAATGTTCAACCGTAAATGGAATACTTAAAAATTCGTCTGCACCAACTTGCAGGGCCTGCACTCTATCCTTTGGAAATACGTGCGCCGACGCGATTATTATCGGTACGGTTTGGAACGTTGTACGCAGCCTGCGGGCGGACATTTCATCCAGGGGTCCTTTCCCCCACAAATAGAAAATAATGTCGAACGGCGTCGATTTCTGCTTGTGCGCTTCTTCAGCTTTCACGAAAGTAGCGTCATAGGACCGCCTCTTTAGCAGGGAAGCAAAAACCAATTGCTGTCCATTATCTGCATCAACTATTAGAGCCTTTGGCATAACGACCTCCTTCTGCTGTTAAGAGTAAGATCGACCACTTGAAGTTCCGAAAACATGAACCTTTTGAAAAGATGTAAACGCTAAAACGCACTGAATATGCCATTTTAGCAACATCCACGTAAGTTTTAGCCTAGCCCTCAAGTGAGGTACCCCAGGGAGAATTTTTCAGTTATTACTGTACGTACTTGGAGGTCTTACCGCTCAACGCCTGCGGTTACCACAGTCGGGGCAATCGGGAATTGCATCAAGCCCAGTCACCATTTCCATCTCACCACTCAAAAAGTCAAATTTGAAAAGCTCATTTCCCTGGCTGGCACCAAGGCGCGATGCCAGTTTCGCAGCCTCAATGGACTGCAGCGCACCAAGCACTCCGTTGACCGGCGCAAAAAGTGCATCGTCAGTATGAGTCTTAGGAAAATCATCAATACCGATGCGCGGAAAAACACATCTCAAGCACGCAGAGCGGCCCGGGCGCATCGTGTAGAGCTGATAGCGAAACCCCTCGCCACCGACATGCACAAGTGGTTTAGACAAATGCATGCAAGCATCGCTTGCCACCAATTTCAGCTGCCAGTCGCTCATCGCATCCACGACGACATCGAAATTTCTGATCAGCTCTTCAGAGTCGTGCGCATCAAAAGTTCTCTCGGTCACACCCACGTGCGTATCCGGGTGCGCCTGATGCCCCTCCAAACGCTCCGCAAGAAGATGCAAGTCATATACGCTTGAACCGGAGAGTTCCAAATGACCCACGCCCAAACGCATGAGCTGTTCCGCGCACACAAAGGCAGTTTCGGTTGCACCCAGAATCAAGATGCGCGCTTTCATCAATCGCTCCTGGCACTCCTCGGTCATACCGGGCATGGCCAGCTGTTTTCGATATTTGTCTTTGTGTTTGTCGGACAGCGAAATAGTAAAAGTCTCCAATTCTTGCTTCAGCTTTAATGGAGACATCATAGCCCAACATGACCAAAAACCCCCCTTTCGGGAGGTCTCTGGCTGGCGTTGGCGGGGGAAAACTTTG
>PNKB01000068.1 GCA_013997645.1 Cyanobacteria bacterium PR.3.49 | reverse complement strand
CCGCGACGGGAGGCAGCAAATTTGGTCTTTGCGGCAAGACCATGTGTGAGTACAAACCCTGGTCGCAAAATTCGTTGAAACCCTGTGAATAGCTATATTTATCGTCAGTCCTGAAGGCAGTTACTTGCCATTTCGGGGCGCGAGCAATCACTACAAAACGGAATTTACCCTTGCCTTCGAGGCGCACTGCCTGTGGTGACAATAAAATTCTGATTTTGTTGAGATAAACATGCGTTTGTTGAAGTTCGACGCACTTTATCGTGGCAGGTTTTGCTTCTGCGCTGGTGATACCAATCCATGCCAAGACCGCTAAAAGGCAGGCCGACCGATTCGGCAAACTACTTTTAATTGCTGGTGTTTTGTCATACGAGTGAATTTGGTCCATTGTCCGTATTATAGTGTTTGCCATCAACCAGATGACCCCCGCAGGACAAGTTTCAAAGATTAAGCTCGATGTTCCAATTGACCAAAACGCAGGCCGTCATTTGTTTTTCGACTTTTAGCGCAGTGGTTGCAATCTTCTTTTTTTCGGCTCCTGCAATTGCCGAGGGAGAAGACCCATCCCACTCGATTAAGGAGTCGACCAAGCGTGGCGTGCTAATCAAGAAAATTCTTCCCATGCCGGATGTTTTCACCTGGAACAATCACGAGGTTAGATTCAAGGAAAGTTGGATGGAAAAGAATCCCAACGGTCACCATAATCTGCTTTGTTTTCAGCTGATAGTCGACAACAGCGCCACCGAGGAGATGGCTCTGCAAGGGAAAACCAATCGGTCGATGGAGTTTCGCGAAGAAGGCAAGCGAGGAAAGACTCTCATCATCGGCACTACGGTGTTTTTTCCCTTTCGCAGCTTTAAGCGTATCGGACGCGGTCGCGGACTTGGCGAAGTTGTCCACTATGTTGAAATCAAAGATCCGCGAACGAGAAAAGTCTCACTTCGTGTTCACACGATGGATCACGAAACTGATATTTCGAAGCCGACAGACACTGTTTTGACATTTGATCAGCTGCTTCCAGAGAGCTAGCTCTATTTGTTTTGAGTTAGTATGGTGACAGAGGTTTGTATGTCACCGACCGTTCGCCAATATTTGCTTGCCATTATCGTCGGTGCACTTCTGGCATTGACGGTGCAATTCGGTTATGACTACTTCAACCTGAAATTGGAGCCCGGCCGCAGCCTGACTATGCATGAAGTGATGGTTCAGTTTTCTGATAAGCGCCTGGATGAACCGCAAGTCAAAGCTTTGATGAGCAAAGTAAAGCCTTTAATGCTGCAGGGAGTATTGCTTTGTTGGTTTTGTTCTCGCGGTGAGGGCATCATTTCATCTATTGCAGCAGGAGCGTTCTTAGGTGCCGGTTGTGTATTGGCAAACAAGCAGCGTCGTAAAGCGCAAGAAAAACCGGCCACTTAAAGACAGAAACTTTGCTGGTTTGTAACCGGCATGGTCACCGACTGGCTTAGCGTTTCACAACATTAAATACATCATGGTGGAATCACCATTGATCTCGGGCGCGCGGAGTTATATCTTCTAGCGCATAGGCAATTTGTACTTTTCCTCCGTCGCAAATTTCACCCTCCCAGCCGAGCCAGATGGGCAGCCCGGCGAACTTCAGGATGCGCAGAAATGTTGAACTTCATTCTCAATATCTTTTCGATAACCACGAGCAGAGCCACTATGCCTCTTTTGGCTGCACTGGGTATCCTCATCACTTCCTGCTTGCCGAGTTTTGCCAATGAAGCCTTTGCAATCGGTTGCTCCCACTATAAGCAGGGGAAATTTCCTATGGCGAAGGCCTTTTTCCTGAAGGCTGTTCAGGACGATCCGACTTGCATTGCGTCGCACTATCAGCTCGCCAACACGCTGTTTCAATTGAGAGAATATGACCGTTCTGCCGCTGAATACAATGCTTGTCTGAGCCTCAAACCGGACGCACGAATGCGTGCTTTTTGCGTTTCGGCTATGTCTCAAATTCAAAGTTTGAAACGCTCTCAAGCCAACAAGGTCGCAAACAACAGCACCAACACTTCAACCGTAAAGCAGTATTAGCCTGTCTCAAAATGTTGTTTTCAGACTGTCTGGTATAATTAATTGACTCGAGGGTCAATTAATTCTGGCTAATCTATATATTAGATAGCGCTGGCCAGGTTTTCAGAATTTCTGAACTGGCTGGCATTCCATGACTTCCACAACACGCAAACCGGTCGGCAGACCAAAGGACGAAGAGCTGCCTGCGCGCAGGCGTCAGGAAATTCTCGACGCCTCGGCCGTGTTTTTTGCCCGTCTTGGCTATCCCAGTGCGGATTTGCGGCTTCTGGCGGATGAACTGGGCGTCGCTAAAGGAACTCTGTACAGATATTTCCCTAGCAAGAAACACTTGTTCCTGGCCACCGTCGATAGCTGTATGCATCAGCTTAGCCAACAAGTGAGCGTCGCCACCCTCCACATCGAGTCTCCTCTCGAAAGAATCGAGCAGGCATTACGCGCCTATTTCCGTTTTTTCGATTCACACCCGCATGTGGTCGAGCTGATTGTGCAAGAAAGAGCTGAGTTCAAAGATCGCGAATTGCCTGAAATGGCAGAGCCACATGATCATGCAGCTATGTGGCACGGTTATTTCGATGCTCTGCTCAAAAGTGGAGTTATGCGCGACGTGCCGGTACAACGATTGGTCGACACCATGAGCAGTTTGTTGTATGGGCTGATCTTCAATAAATATGTCGGGTGCGCCAGCGAATCGCTCGAATCGAAAACCGACGATGTGCTGGACATTGTCTTCAACGGACTGATGAAGGACAAAAATCAAGGTAATCAAAGGAACCCATGGAAGTGAAATCGACAATCAACGAGACTGAATCCCTGAATGGAGGGCAATCGAAAACCGCTGCAGCAAGTGGTGGAGTCGAGGTTCACTCCAATGCAAATCAGCCTTTCTTCAGAAGGAAGAATGTGATTGTGCTCTCGGTGGTGGCCGTGATTGCTTGCGCATCAGTTGTGGCCTTCAATCATTTTCACAGCGGTCAGGAGGCGCATGCTCCTGTTGCTGAGCCGGTTATAACAGTAACTGCTGAGAAGGTTTCGGCGCGCGATATTGCAGGCAAAATTGAAGTCAACGGCACGATTTGGGCGTGGGATCCGCTTACAATCGGTTCCGAAGTCAACGGTCTGCGCGTCGAGTCGATTTTGGTCGACGACGGCGACAAGGTAAAACGCGGTCAGGTGCTGGCTCGGCTCAACTCATCAGTACTCAATGCACAGTTGGCCGAAGAGCGCGCCAAACTCGCCGCGCAAAAAGCAACTTTGAAGCGGACGATTCAGCCCAATCGTCCGGAAGATTTGCTCTCGTTGCAAGCCGCACACATGCAAGCCGAATCGGCAGTTGCCGAGGCAGAAACCATGCTGACAAAAGCAAAAGCAAATCTGGTCAATGCTCAGCATAACTCGCAGCGCTATCGCGGACTGGTTGCCGAAGGTGCAGTGAGCGAGCAGGAAGCGGATCAAAAAGACACTGAGGCGAAAACATCTGAGGCGGAAATGCATAATGCCGCTCAGAAAGTCCGCACGGCGAAGTTCCAACGCGAGCAAGCCAAACAACGGCTGGTCATGGGGCAGCAAGGCGGCCGTAAGGAAGACGTTGATATATCGCATGCGACAGTAGCGCAGATGCAAGCCAACGTGCAACGTTTGGAAGCGCTGGTGGCGCAGACGGTGATTCGCGCTCCTGCCGATGGTTTGATAATGCGGCGTGATGCCCACCTGGGCGATATAACCGCCATGAACAAAACGCTTTTCCAAATGGTTAGAGACAATCGACTGGAATTGCGTGCGCAGGTTGCCGAAATCGATCTGCACCAAATTCATGAAGGGCAAAAGGTCGCGGTGACCGACTCGACCAATTCTTCTTTCTCGGTTGAAGGCGTCGTGCGCGAGGTCAGCCCGATGATCGACCAGGACATGCGTTTAGGTACTGTCCGCATCGATGTGCCCGGAGCTAAGAATGGCGAGCGTGGATTCAAGCCGGGTAATTTCGCCCACGGCACTATTGATATCGGTACGAAAAGAGCGCTGACTGTGCCGGCGTCGGCAGTGCTCAGCCGCGACAACAAGAGTTTTGTCTATGTTGTAAATGCAGACAACACAGTAGCATTGCGCGATGTGAAAACAGGAGAGCGGATCGGTGGTTATGCCGAAGTGCTCACAGGTTTGGCTGATGGTGAAACCGTCGTTGTGCGTGGTGCTGGATTTTTGAAAAACGGCGATCTGGTCCGTGTAGGTCAATGAACTGGAATCTCTCAACCTGGTCTATTAAAAACCCAGTCCCTGTGCTGGTCCTCTTTCTCGTGCTCATGGTCATGGGTTCGCTGGCTTTCGTAGCTCTGGGTATCGACGAGAATCCCAACATCGATGTGCCGGTGGCTTCGGTGACAGTTACTCAAATGGGGGCAGCGCCCTCGGAGTTGGAAACTCAGGTCACAAGAAAAATAGAGGACGCCGTATCCGGCATCGGCAATGTCAAACACATTATGTCGACCGTCAATACCGGCGCTTCGACGACGAGCATTGAGTTTGTCCTGGGCACCAATACCGATCGCGCCGTCAACGATGTCCGGGATGCGATTGCCAAAATCAAACAGGATTTGCCTGATTCTATTGATGAGCCGATTATTCAGCGCGTAGATTTTGTCGGCGGTCCTTTCGTCAGCTACACAGTGTCCACCCACAGCTTGACTCCCACAGAGATAAGCTGGATGGTCGACAACGATATAGGCAGAGCATTGCTTTCTGTGCCCGGCGTCGGGCAGGTGCAGCGCGCCGGTGGTGTAGACCGGGAGATTCGCGTGGATCTGGACCCGACTCGTCTGGAGGCGCTTGGCGTTACGGCTGATGTGGTCAATGCTCAGATTCGCGCTCTCAATATAGATATGCCTGGCGGTCGAGGAGAAATCGGCCGCGCCGAGCAGTCGATTAGAACCCTGGGCAGTGCGCATACGCTAGAACGTTTGCGCGCCACTGAAATCTTGCTGCCTCAAGGGCGACATGCGCGTTTGGATACGTTGGGCAAAGTAACCGACGGTGCTTCCGAAACTCGCCAGATGGCGATAATGGACGGCAAGCAAGTTGTAGTTTTCTCCATCGTGCGCAGCACCGGCAGCAATATAGTCGATGTAGAGAAAGCTGTAGACAAGCGCCTGGCGGAATTGAAATCTTCACTTCCCAAAGATGTTCAGATCAGCAAGATTCGAACCAACGGCAAATATGTAAAAGAGGCTTATGATGCGTCGCTTGACTCGCTAATCGTTGGTGCCTTACTTGCCGTCGCCGTGATTTATTTATTTTTGAAAGACTGGCGAGCCACTTTTATTTCCGGCATGGCGATACCACTCTCAGTGGTGCCCACATTTGCCGTCATGCAGTGGGCCGGATTCACTCTCAACGGTATGTCTTTGCTAGGTCTGGCGCTTGTAATCGGGATTCTCGTCGACGACGCCATTGTTGAAATTGAAAACATAGTCCGTCACTTGAAGATGGGCAAGCCGCCGCTCAAGGCTGCAATCGAAGCAGCTGAAGAAATCGGTATGGCTGTTATCGCGACCACGATGACCGTCATTGTAGTGTTTGTGCCCGTTGCCTTCATGGGCGGTATTCCAGGACAGTTCTTCAAACAGTTCGGCTTGACGGTAACCGTGGCTGTGCTTTTCTCGCTGCTTGTCGCTCGTATGGTGACGCCGATGATGGCCGCATACGGCATGAAAGATATGCCCGAGCACAAAGGTCGCGGCAAGTGGATGAGGCTCTATCAGCGAGTTCTCATATGGGCATTGAACCGTCGCTTGATCACCGTTATCGCTTCTATCGTTCTCTTTGCCGTCAGCATCGCGCTTTTCAAGTCTATGCCGACATCATTAATCAGCAATGTCGACAGAGGCGAAGTGCTCATCAATGTCGAGTTGCCACCGGGTGCAGTGCTGGAGGACACCGAAAAAGCTTGCGCTCAATTGACGGAAATTGTCTCCAAGCACAAAGAGGCCAAAATGGTGGTTGCCTTTATCGGCACGCCGACAGCTTCGCGCCGCAGCTCTGCCGGCAATCAAGGCGAAGTGAATAAGGCCAGCATTTATATAACGATGCTGCCCAAGGATAAGAGAAAAATTTCGCAGCAGGGTTTTGAAGAAATGCTGCGTCAAGAAATCAAAATCGTCCCCGGTGTTCGCCTGACTTTCTCGCGGTCGTCCGGCATGACCGGCAAGCCCGTGCGCATTGCTTTGACGAGCAACGATCCGCAGGAGCTGGAGAAAACGGCCGAAGTGCTGATCGATCAAATGAGGCCTATCAAAGGACTGAGCGATGTCACTTCCAGCGCATCATTGCTCAGACCGGAAATTTTGGTCAAGCCCGATTTCGAACGCGCGGCTCGCCAGGGTGTGTCGGTCATGGCGATTGCAAGAACAGCATTGATAGCCACGCTTGGAGACTCGGATGCCAATCTCGCCAAGTTTGATTTGAAAGATCGACAGATCAATATTCGAGTTCAGCTCGACCCGCAATATAGAAATGATATGGCGACTATAGGCAATTTGAAAGTTCAAGGATTGAACGGCCGATTGCTGCCGCTGAAGAGTGTCGCGCATGTGGAATTCGGCAGCGGACCGGCTCAGATAGACAGATTTGACAGAGAGCGACAAGTTACTGTTGAAGCCAGTCTCGATTCACATCTAACACTCGGCGAAGCCTTGAAAAACGTCCACCAGTTGCCTGCGTTTAAAAACATGCCGAAGAGTATTCATGAACAGCCGCTCGGTGATGTGGAAATTCAGCGGGACGTTTTCAATGGATTTGGTACTGCCATAGGTGCTGCAGTGCTGCTGATTTATGCCGTGCTTGTCGTTCTTTTCGGCAGTTTTCTTCACCCGATGACGATCATGATGTCACTGCCTCTTTCTCTGTGCGGTGCTCTGATTGGACTTGTGGTGTTCAATCAGTCTATTGGTCTTTACGCTCTTATAGGCATAACAATGCTGATGGGTCTGGTGACGAAGAACGCCATCCTGCTTGTTGAATATGCTCTTGTCTCTATGCAGCGCGGGCAGCCGCGGCGCGAGGCTTTGATTACGGCAGGCGAAACTCGTATGCGCCCTATCTTTATGACTACAATTGCTATGATCGCCGGCATGTTGCCTGTGGCCCTGGGCATTGGCGCCGGTTCTGAAGCACGAGCGCCGATGGCAATTTCAGTTATCGGCGGATTGATCACATCGACGCTATTAACGCTCCTGGTCATACCTGTCGTATTCACGTATATCGATGATTTCCAGAATTGGCTGGTGCGGGTTATGCCGAGTTCATGGAAGAGCGCGACCAGCTACGGCTCTCCCAATGTAAATGCTGCGCAGACGGATGCGGAGAAGCATACTGTTGGCTGAGGGCATTTGAGCAAATGAACAAGCTGAGTGTCGCGGTTGTTTGTTTGTCGCTGCCCTGGATGATTCTGCTGGGATTGCGAGCCGAAACCGCTCCTAAATCGGCCGGGGAATTTTCTAAGCGAGAAGATTTGCAAGAAGGCTGGCATGACACGCTGAAAAAGCTCAGTACCATCAAGCCGAAAGGCAAAGACAGTGCATCAGAAAAGCCCATATTCTCGCTCAAGGGCGCAAAGAGTGTCGACGGCTTGATTCTGCAGCAAGAGTATCGGTTTGTAGGCAAAAGCACCACTTACTTCTCACCTCTTGGCGTCAGATTGGATTCAAACACTCTTTCGATTTTATATAATGCAAAGACATTGGTGATTTGCATTTTTAGCGACGAAACAAAAAAATATTATGCGTGCGATCCGGAAACTTGGAAAAAGAAATCCAAGGTAATGTTCCAAAACAAAGTCACGGTTCTCAAAGAAACACCCTGGAAATTCCTCAAGGACGAAAAGATTTGCGGGATGCCGACAAAGGCCTACACTCGTTTTTCATACATGAGCAGTGCACGCAATGAGGACATAATCTGGATGACGAAGGATGTTTCGTTATCGAAAGACGCGAACAATCTGCTCTTCTCGCTCTTGAAAGTTATGGGGAATGTGCCTCAAGGTGTTCCGCTCAGACATCGATTGATCACGAGGAATGAGGTGGTGAAAAGCCCTAAGCGTGATTTCCTTGGACGCCGCAGAGAAAGACAGAGACCTGATACTGACGATGTCGATTATCAAACCTATTCGATTACTAAAGCAAAAATTCCCGTGAGCAAATATGCATTACCTCCAGGGTATAAGAAAGCGGACACCGAAATGGAAGTTTTCTTCAATGCGGAAGATTCACTTGGCGGTAATTGGGAGCCTAAATAGCTTGCGTTGTCACCGGCGGCGGTGCATGCTGGAGGATTTGCCAGCACTCGAAGCGTTGTTGTATGGCCGCTAAGTGCTTGCCATGATTCCAGAGTTCATCTGCGTATCGAAGCATCAATGCCGCTCGCTTCGGACTGTCTTTTCCCACTGCCAGCGCCAGTTCTTGATTGGCCTGCTGAAGAAGTTCAAGAGATCTTTCTTTATCTCCGAGGGACGCAAGAGTGTCGGACATACGCCAACTGCATAGTGCGATGTTCTGACCTTCCGTGTCGGCGTGTTGGCTCCATCGCTTTCTTGCTGATTTGTACAAGTCAAACGCATACTTTGAGCTTTCCGGCGTTTTATAAGGCAAAACCAGATCTCCGTAGCGGGCGGCATTTATCGAATATCTGGGAGACTCACCCCCCTGCTTCCACCTTTCGATCGCCCGCTCGTAGTAATCTTCAGCGGCATCGCGTTTGCCGAGGAAGTTATAGCAATCGGCAATCATTGATTCGCATTCGCCTTTGGTCATATTGCCGACCGGCCACTCTCCGCTTTCAAGCGCGCCTTTCAAATGTTTCAGCGCTGTGTTGTACCTGCCGAGTTCGTAGTCCACTCTTCCTCTGAGAAACAGCAAACCGACATAAAGAGTGGAATATTTGCTGATGTGATCTCTGGCAATTTCTGAGGCGGATTTTAGTGTGCGTGCTGCTTCTTCCAGTCTGCCGGATTGCTCGAGTCCCAAACCGGCATTGGTTAACCCCCGCACCATTTCGCCTGGTTTGACCGCTCCTTCTTTCAGGAGCTCATCGCGCCTGTTGAGCCACATGTCTATTTGGCTGAAAGCGATAGATACTTTGTCTTCCATGCTCACCGCCGGTGGTTTCGGCGGGATCCAGGTGAGTATGCTGCTGGAGAGCCAGGGGGACTTTGTAGTCAGTTCGATAAATGATGTTCCGAACCAGATTGACAGCAGCACCGTCACCGATACCACCAGCCCGGTTGTGGCAAGAAATTTTTCTCTTTGACTCAGCTTGGGTCGCTTTGACCACGCCAGGGAGAGTCTGCCCAAAGACTGGTTGATTACGTCATTCTCGCGGTTCATGTAGAGCTTGGACAGTTCGGACTTCAATTGGCGCATGTTCTGCACGCGGTCGTCGCGCTTAGGCGCAAGACATTTAAAAACAATCACTTCCAACTGCATGGAGGTGCTGGTGGAAGGCAGCAGAGATTTGAAACTCGCCGGTGTTTCGGAGATGTGCTTGTGCAAAATTTGCAGGGTCGAGTCGCCTGTGTGCGGAGGACGTCCGGTCAGAGCCTCATACATCAAGCAGCCCATCGAGTAAATATCGGAGCGCTCGTCCAGCTCGCCGCCCAGGCACTGCTCCGGGCTCATGTAGTGCGGGGATCCGAAGATGTCTCCGGTCTGCGTCAACTTCGCCTGAGTGTGCCCATCTTGCGAAAGCACTTTGGCTATGCCGAAATCCACCAGTTTTGCCACGTCCGTTTCCTCTCCATGGCTGGAGAGAATCACATTGCTGGGTTTTAAATCTCTGTGAATGACGCCTTTTTCGTGTGCGTGCGCAAGCGCGCCGGTCAATTGCACAAATATATTGAGCGCCTCGAAATATTCAAGTCGCCCCTTCTCTTTTATGACTGTGGAAAGCGAGCGACCTTCCAGATAATCCATAGCCATGAAAGGCAGGCCGCTTGCCGTTGCGCCGACGTTGTACACTTTGACGATATTTGGATGGTCTAGGTGACTGGCTGCCGTCGCTTCTTGCTGAAAGCGCTGCACGCTCATCGGATCTGCCGATAAATGAGGCATTAGGACCTTGATGGCGACGATTTTTTTCAAGCGCCGGTCCCGCCCTTTAAAGACAACGCTCATGCCGCCCTTGCCCAAAGTTTCAGTCACTTCATAGCGTTCTTCCACCACCTGTCCGATAAGTTCAAGGCGAGGATCGGCAATGCTTGAAAGGGGCGGAGTGCCGCTCGTGTTTATGGTTGTACTGGTGTCACAAGGCGATATCGGCTCGTCATTAGACTCGTCCAGAGAGGGCAATTCCGGCAAAGCATCAGCGCTTTGCTTCGGCGCAATTGCAGGCTCAGAATCGACGACTGCTGGCTTTTCAGCTTCGTCTAACACCGGCGAATCTTGCAAGGGGGTGGCGTCTTGCGGGCAAAAACGCATGTCGGCGGGAAATTTGGCACGGCAAGTGGGGCATTGCTTAGCAACATCCCGTTTACCGTTGCTTCCGAGCGCTGCGTGCGGTTCTGCCAGGTTCTCAGTCCCCAAAAGATCTCAGTTGCACTATTCCCCCTTTACTATGTTCTCTCTCTCAGAACGTAGTATCATGCCTGGGCGGGCGTTGAATGTCGGAGTCGTTTCACTAAATGTTTGCCCTTGCTCGTGCAACCCTTTGTGCCGCTGCTGTGAGCCTTTTGCTCTGGCCGTTAGAGCCAGCCGACGCTGCCGCACCAGAGAAAACTGCCGGTGTTTCAAAGGCCGTTCCAACTTCAAAGACTGCCCCTGCCGGCAAGCCGGCTGACGGCGCTAAAGCATCTGCCTCCGCATCGCCCCCCGCCAAAGCAGGCGGGCCCCCTGCTCCGGGCTGGGAATTGGAACAGTGGCACAGAATGGCTGGGCGTATGCGCCTTGTCTCCAATAAATATGGCGGTCGTTTTGAGACGACGCACTACACGTTGCTCAAGCCTCTGCCCGGCGACCAAATGTTTTTTCTTAACCAGCAAACCAAGCGCTACGCGAGCTTTCCGGTAAATACATGGCGCAAGAAATTCAATTTCTACCACAAAGACACGGCTCGGACTAAAGATGCCGGCTTTACCGATTTTTCTCCTTGGAAACACGTCGGCAACGACAAAATCGCCGGGCTGAAAGTGGGACGCTATACGCGTATGCGCTCCAACAAAATGCCGCCACCTAATGACAAAACTTATACGGAAGAATGGTCTTTCTGTCCGGATCTGAAAATTCCCACTGCGCTGGTCGAGTTGTACAAAAAGACTCTCTACATGTCCTATGACGATAAGCTCGGCTTTCCGATGCGCATCAAAGAAATCCGCGAGTGGAGCGGCAAGAAAGCAAAAAAAGTGGACGTGAGTTACGACACTATCGGCTACAAGAAAGCCAGCTTCCCGCAGAGTTTTTTCGCCATGAGTCCGGACTACAAGCAAGTCAAGGACGAGATGTCGGTGCTTATGGATGAAGGCGGCGACATGATGGGCGGCGATATGATGGGTGGCAGCGACCCCGGTCTGGGTGGACTGAATGTGAATGAAGAGTTGAGAAAACGGCTCAAATAGTCGTCTAGAGTTTTACTTTCGGCACCAGCCGCGAATAATCAAGCTTCAAGAGAATTGCTTGTCCGACTCCGCCGTTCTTCCACAGATAGTCCGCGTATTTCTTCTCGATGATGCAGGTGGCGAAGTTCGATCCATCAGGTTTTAGCGCATTCAGCGCGGATTCGTAATCTTCTTTTGGATCTTGATTTAGTGCTTCATCTATCGCTGCCGCTTTCAAATACGCAAGGGCAGCATTGTCGGATTTCTTAAGTGTCTTCCATCGTGCGGCGGCGGCTTTATAAGTATCTTTCGCCTTTGGCAAAACTTCCTGGTGCTGCAAGCAGTCAGCGAAATGGCTGAGTATGAGCGCGTATTCTTCGGTGTTTTGAAAATCTCTGGCTACTTCCAGATAGCGGCCGATTTCGCGCGGCCCCCAATTTGTCCATTCCATGCCTTCACCGCGCATCGACGCGAAGAAGTTGCGATAGGCTGTAATCGCATCTGAATATTGCTTCAAATAATAATAAGACTCAGCCGTTTGGTGAACACCTTTCATCATGTCCGAGGTAGCTTCGCCGTAAAGAAAGTTTTTGATCTGCTGCTGATAGATAGTGAATTCGCGAGCGGAAAAGGCATAATCTCCGGCATGATATGCGGCGTCTGCATACAGCCTGCGCAAAGTGAATGTAGGCAGTGATAATTCGCTGTTCCACTTCTTGCTCAATTCCATCGCCATGGCATAAGCTTTCGATGCTTCTTCCCAATGGTGTGAATCAGCCATCCTTCCTGCCCAAAGCGTGAGCTGTTCTATTGATTGCGTGTACTCTTCGCGCGGTCGATTTTTGTCCTCTTTAAGCAGCAAATTACCTTTGTCGACTGAAGTTTGAAAGAGAGAAGCCGCCGTTGCACCCGCATTGACCGGCGCCGGTGGCGGAGTGATTTTCCAGTCGAGTGTTTGTTTGAAAACTTGCGACTCATCTGCAAACGCGTATTGAGAGATGAGAAACACCATCGCTGCTAAAAGTCCAACGAGCGATACTGCCAGCGCACCAGCCATGATGAACTCGCTTCTCTTGCGTGGGCGTCTTTTAAGAACGAATAATTCCCAGCTTGTCGAGATGCGCCCGATCAAAGAGCCTTTACGAAAAAGCTGTATCTGTCTGAGCTCGTCTTGCAAAGCTTGCATGCTTTGCTGGCGATTGGCGGGTTCTTTTGCCAGGGCTTTGAAGATCGCTGCTTCCAATCGCTGCGGAATGATGATGCCCAACTTGAGACTTTTGAAGTCTTTCGGGACTTCATTCATGTGCCGGTACAGCACTTCGAGCATGTTGTTGCCTGCGTGCGGCGGGTTGCCGGAAAGCGTTTCGTACATCAGGCATCCCATCGAATAGATGTCTGATTTTTGATCGAGTTTTTCACCCTTGCACTGTTCCGGGCTCATGTAGAGCGGACTTCCGAATACATCTCCAGTTTGCGTGAGGCTGACTGCGTCTCGTCCTTCGTGGGGCAGAAGTTTGGCAATGCCGAAATCGACAATTTTGCAAATGTCCGTTTCGCCGTTTTGTTCGCACAGGAGAATATTGCTTGGCTTCAAGTCTCTGTGCACGACTCCGTGTTCGTGCGCATGCGTAAGAGCCGATGTCAGCTGCAGAAAAATATTGAGCGCCCGGTCGACAGGCAAGTGTCCCTCTTTCTTGATCAGCGATGAAAGCGAAGTGCCTTCGATCAAATCCATAACGAGAAACGGCTGCCCTGTCTCTGTCTCTCCATAATTGTGAATGGCTACTACATTCGGGTGATTGAGAGCGCTCGCAGATTGCGCTTCCTGCTGAAATCTCTGCATATTGTGGGACTGCAGCATCAAGTGCGGCAGCAGCATTTTTATCGCGACAAACTTTCCGAGTTTTAAATCCTTCGCTTTGAAAACTACGCTCATGCCACCATATCCGATGGCAGAGATAATTTGATATTGTTCGTTGACAATTTTGCCGATCAGTCTCTGGGCGGCCTCTAGTGCAAAGCCGGCAGGCTCTGAGCCGTCCGGCGATTCGAACTGCTGCACCATTTGCCTGGTGCTTTCGTCGTCTTTGCTGATATTTTTATCGTCCAGGTGCAAGGGCTCTTGCAGCGCCTGGGCGAAGAGCGAACCGGCCGAGAGTCCGGCTGGGTTGGAATCAGCTGGTTGCAGTGGAGAGTCGGTTGGCTCGATTTTGGCAACTTTTAGGAGCGGCTTAGTATTGGCATTGGTAGAACTGCCGTTCTTCGGCTTCTTTTTCTCGGACGGTGGCGCCACCAGCCGCGTTCCATCATTCGGGCAAAGTTTGGTTTCGGACGAAAAACTCTGCCCGCATTCACTGCAGATGTTTTCGATGGTAATTCTGCCTGAATCGTCTTTCAAAGCATCATCCGCAAAATTGAATAATGACGGCGTATCTCATGGATATCTTGCCCGCAAAGCCAGAGGAATTAATCATCAGCTCTTACTGGAAGTAAGCCAAGCCATTATTATTTAGAGTAATTCCTGTTGAGAGACTATACGGAATATCAGTCATGAGTGTGGCAAATAAAGAGCAAGCGGATGTCGGCACGGCGGCGACTTCTGCGCCATTCTGGTATAAGTCCTTGCGGGCATTGCTTTTCCGGCTGGACCCCGAAGAGGCTCACACGCTGGCCATCAAGCTGGCGCCGATTGCCGCCGGCTTTTGCGGGACGACCTTTCAAGATGAGTGTCTTAGAACCTCGGTGGCGGGCATCCTGCTAGCCAATCCGGTCGGTCTGGCTGCCGGTTTCGACAAAAATGGGCGACTGACCGACTGTCTTGCCCGTTTCGGCTTTGGTTTTGCCGAAGTGGGCTCGATTACCGGACAGTCTTCCTCAGGCAACCCAAAGCCTCGTCTTTTTCGTCTGGTCGAGGATGAAGCCGTCATCAATCGCTTGGGTTTGAACGGCGAGGGCGCCGACGTTGTGGCGAAGAGGCTTGCCTCATCCAGCTTTTCGCTGCCGGTCGGGGTGAATATTGCCAAAACGAACCACCCGTCTATCAAGGGTGAAAAGGGCGTTGCGGACATGCTTCACTCGTTTCAATGCATAAAAGATTTGCCGCTTTCTTTTGTGACACTCAACGCCTCATGCCCTAATACTCATGAAGGCATCATGCAGGAGAGTGAAGAACTCGACCAAATTCTTGCCGGTGTGCAGAAATTGAACACTCGTCAGGTGCCTGTGTTTTTGAAGCTTTCTCCGGACAGTACGCCGGAACTTCTCGAGACTTTTGTCGCCAGCGCCTGCAAATATGGCATTCGAGGCTATGTCCTGGGCAACACGACGACGACGCGCGATGGATTGTCGACTTCTGCGGATGCCGTTAAAGCGATGGGAAATGGCGGATTGAGTGGCAAACCTCTGAAAGCCCGCGCGCTCAATCTGGTGAAAAACGTGTACCAGATTAAGGAGAAGAATCAAGACATCATCGGCTGCGGTGGCATTGCCTGTGGTGCCGATGCATTTGCGTTTATTAAAAACGGTGCTCGCGCAGTCGAACTGTATACCGGTTTGATTTACGGCGGACCTGATTTGCCTGCGCGAATCAACAGAGAACTGGCAGGCTTATTGAAGGCAAATGATCTGACTATGGAAACTGCCGTGGGCAGCGGCGTTTGAGCGTGTCGCTTAAGGCTCTGCCGTCCTATTCACCACCAGCGGTATCATCAGCATTGATAGGTTTTAGATAAAATTCTTGTGCCAAAAATTGAGCGGCTGAAGCAACCGGAACAGCTATGAGAGCTCCTGGAAGTCCCATGATAGTGGCTCCTATGAGAATAGCGAAGAGCACCAGCAGTGGGTGAAGTTCGACCTGCCGTCCGAGCAACTGAGGCACAATGAAATTGCTTTCCAGCCACTGCTCCAACCCGAAAAGCAGAAAAACAAATATGGCCAGCTCGATTGATTGATTGGACGCTATCACCAGGGATAGTATCATCGAAATGGCCGAGCCGACAAAAGGCACGAGATTGAAAAGCCCGGCCAATGCACCAAGAACCAGCGAATATTCGACTTTTAAAAGCCACAGCCCCGAACCTAAAATGCAAGCGACTGCGATGCTGACGAGAATCTGTCCTCGAACATATCCGCCCATTCTGCCACCGAGCGGCTTTATCAAGCTGCCTGCTCTTTCTCTTTTGTCTGGCGGCACCCAGAGCAAAAGTTTTTGCCAAATGTCCTTTGCTTCTACGACGAAATAACTGGTCAAGAACAGGACCAGCAGTGCGTTAGCGCAGGCCCCCATAAGTCCGGCCGTCAGAGATAGCGTGTGCCTTGCCACATTCGGCGCAAACTCGCGCAAGCGCTCAGGATCGATTTTCATCACATCGCCATTCGATCCGACGTATTCCGCCAGTGGCGGAAACTTGTCAGTCAGGCTCTGCACATACTTCGGCAAATGCTCATACAAGCTGATCGCCTGCTCTTTCATGATTGGGAAGAGCAAATATGCAACGACTGAGTAAACCAATATCGTCCCTATGAAAACACCAATAACCGTAACTACACGCGGGATCTTCCTTTCCTCACCCCATTCGGCGGCAGGAGCAATGGCAGACGCCAGAGTGATAGCCATCAGCAAACAGATGACGATCATTCTCAGTTCATAAATGAGCCAGCAAATGAGTGCGCCCAGGAAAAGATAGAGAACGCCGAGGGCCGCTCTTAATCCAGGGCGTCGTCTGTGCAAGTGTGCCTTCATTGCGAAACTCCTTCGATGGATTCGACTTCGACGCTGTAAGGTCCGGGTAATAGGGAGAGGCCCACTGCGTTAATTGTTCCTCCCAGCAGCCATTCTTTGCTTTTGCTGAGCGAACATTCAAAAGAGTCTTCACCAGTTTGTACAACATTCGCTTCTTTGGCTGCCGATAATACGGAGTTATCCTGTTTCCACGAGAAATGTATCAGCGGGAGAATTTGTTTTGTAGGCTGTTCGGATACAACGCGCATTTTTAATTTCACAAGCGCAGTCGTGAGAGGATTTGCCGCTTCAACGGGCAACCAAATCGAAAGACCATATTTGTTGGGAGAAAGGCGTGCTCCTGTGGCAGTCGATTCAATTTGAGACATTCTGGTATTGAATACATGCCAGTTTTTCGAGTTGCCTACAGGCATGTCGGTCGGCGCAGTAGAGCGGTTTTCGATGTTGGTGAACAAACACTTGAAACCGCTCTTGCCTTCCGGTTTTTTCCAGGGAAGCACTGCCTCGTTCGCATCACTCCAAAAATATCGGCTGACCGAAGGATGTTCTTGAAGGGTGGCTTCTATCTTTTCAGAAGAATAAATTGAACGATCGCATGGTGGGTCTATTTCTGCGGTGATCAACTTGAGACTATAATCTGTGCTCGAAAACGGAGTTTTGGCTATCGTCTTGAGATATTGCGGGCGCGTGATCATTGGCGCGCCTTTATAGTCGGTGGGCAAGTTAAGGAGCAAGAATTTGTCTTGCTTGCTGCTCAAATCTTCCAGTTGCCGGCTGATTTTTTTCATCAACTCGCCGGCCTTCGTAAATGGTTTGACATTTTCTCTCACCAAAAATGTGTAAAAACACAGCTGATAAGCCAAAAGCAGAGTGCCTGCAACCGTGGCGATTCGTGTCGCTTTGCGGTCGATCTCGTCTTCGCTTGGAATAAGCGCAAAAGCTAGGGCAAGAGAAAGTGCTGCCGACGAGAGAAAGAAAAGACGCGAGCCGCACAAATTCGGAGCGATATTCCACACTTGAAATGTGGGCAACAGTGAGATGACGCCCATGAGTGCGAAGGCAGCAAAATAGCGGATGAGCGAAGGCGTGATAAGGCAGCGAAGCAGAACAAAAACACCTGCTGCGATGTATGCAATCGAACCGGCAAGGATCAGATTGGTGGTTTTAGGAACGATCTCTTCATTCGCAGGCGCGATGATTTTCAACATCGCCGCTTTGTTTGCAAAACTGCTAAACAGCGTAGATATTCCCGCTGTTCCATATCCTCCAATTGCGTCGCTTAGAATAAGCAATCGCAGTCCGGCAAAGAGAATTAGCGTCAGCCACAGAAGCGCGATCGCTTTCAATTCCACATCAGATGGCTTGCGAATAATGCGGAAAATAGGACTTGTTTTCGAACCTGTTTTGAACTCTGCTTGCGATGGTGCGGTAAGGAATGCAAATATGGTCACCACCGCAGGCAGTGACACCGCCATCTCTTTGCTTAGCATTGAAAGGACAAAGCACCCTAAGCAGAGCCACAGGTAAGGCGGTTCTTTAATCAGCCTCAAACGCAGGAAGTAATACAGTGAAGCCAGATAAAAGGCGGTGCACAACAGATCCACTCTGCCGATAATCCAGGCAACCGATTCAACATGCAGTGGGTAGGCGGCAAAGATCAGTGCCGCCCAAATCGAAGTGGCTGCGCGCATTCTGTTGCCATAGGCGCCGGATAGCTCGGATGCGATCAGAGCGACGAATAGACAACACGAGCACATGAGAATCAAATTCGTCACGTGATACCCGATTGCATTGGCTTTGAATAACAGAAAATCGGCAAACAGAGAAAGTGTGACGAGCGGCCTGTAGCTGCGCATAATGTCCGAGCCGCCCCAGTTGCTGTAGAGGTTCGCCAGAAAATCGTGCGAATCCCCGTGTAACACCGCACGTGCGATTTGATCGAGGTGCAAGAAATCGTCGAGCAGAAAACCGACCGACAGGGTCGGCCAGTAAATGGTCAATACAAGTATGGACGACAGCAAAAAAGCGATTATGACTTGCGTTTTGACGGACAATAAATCCGGACGAGCCGGCTCTAAATCAAGCTTGGTCAGGTCCGTGATATTGTTTTCCGCCTGCTTGGTTGAATTCATTTTGGCTCGCCTGTCCTGTATTCGTTTTTGCGTGCGAAGTAATCGCTGGATAGTTGAAAGTTGATTGGATTCGAAACGTAGCCTATTGCTTTTCCGGCCGCATCCCATGCCAATATTCGCAATTCGTAGAAAGCTGGTTTCGTTGCTCGGTCTAGGTTAAGCACCCAATGATCCGACTTCAGATTCTCGAGTTTGCCCTCGAACGAAATGTGTTTTGATGGACCTCTGTCACGATACGTGCCTGAATAGTGCTCAAACCATGAATCCGGCGCGCTGACCTCGTAGGTCAAGCTCTTGGCGTTTTTGATTCTGGTCGCATCGTAGACCAGTGGACCCAGGTCACGCAGCGGATAAACGATGCCGAAGCGATCGATCCTTTTGTAGAGTTCCGGCGCGGGAGCCAGTGCCGGGATTTCTTCAACCGCTTTCACTACACGGGCGGACTTGATGCTGATTTTGCACCCTTTCTCGCTGGTGTCCAGCAGCAATCCGGAGATTCTGCCTTCACTCACCCATGTCTTCAACTCGCCGACAGAAAAACGATAGCGGCTCCATTCATCGCTCTTCTTGAGCGGCAAAGCCAGATAACGCTCGGCTGAAAATTCGGGGTGGGTTTTCCCCGACCAATAGAGAAGCAGAACCGACCCCTCAGGAGGAATTGTGCGCGGATTGCGTTCGATTTTGAGTTCGATATCAACAAAATCAAAATCAGTCGAGGATATATCGAAGTCCGGCGAGCGCAGGGCGTCGTTTCCTTCCAAAGGCTCTTTAGATTCGAATGCTCCCAACTCAATGGTGTCCGGGCTTTGTGCTGATGCGTTTTCCCGCCAGGACCGCATCTCGACCAGTTTTTCCTGGGCCTGATTCCACAAGAAAATCCCCGCCACGTTCTTGTCGGCCATCAATAATTTGAGCCGATCGCGATTGATCAAATTGGCATCACCGAAGGTGACAGGTTCAAAAAACAGGACTCGCTCGGACATGTCTTCGCTTGAAAGCGGTGGCTTCAAGGCAATGCCGAACATGGATGCGTTGTAGAGCATATGCGCGCCTTTGTTATGCGGAGGCAAGTTAAGCACGATAATTTTGGACTTGGGCGGAGATTTTTTTAGTTCTTCCTCAACGCCAGCTCTTAGATTGCTCACACCCCTGGATGCCACTTTCCAGGTGTGATTGTTTTTCACTGCCAGAACGCAATACGAGAGAATCAGGGCGGCGGAAAGACAGATACTGAGCGCGCCCACAACTGAGATGCTCCGGCCGGGCCGCTCGCCCCGACCAAAGATAAGTGCGGCGAGAAACAGGGCTACAGGTGCGGTCGCCAGATAGACGAACCTCCCGCCCTGCAAGTTTTGAGTAATATCAAAAACCTGAATTGTGGGAGCCAGGGCAAGCACAAACCAGCCGGCGGCAAAAATCGCATAAGGGGAAAGACCCAGGGGGAGGCTGGGGGAGGATTCTTTGCGCGCACTGACAGCTCGGGCGATACAGATTGCCAATGCCGACACGGCCGTGACGTGAAAGACCGTGCGCAGGAAATCACGCGGACCACTGAGCGAGTCGTTGAATGGAAACAGCAGGCGCCACAGGCAGCCTTCGGTCAACCAGCGCTTCCAAAAACTTTCCTTCAATCCGTCGCCTACCGACCCGCCGTAGCCTCCAAAGACGGTGCCCAAAGCAAGGGTTCGGAACACCATGTAGACAAAGAGAGTAATGAAATGCGGCATCGATGCCTTGAGCGCATTTGCGGCTCTGGTTTTCCAGGGCAGCCGTTTGCTGTCAGGATCGATGGCCGAGTTGACCAACTCATAGATGAAAATTGTCGGCGGCAGAGTGATCGCCATTTCCTTGGACATTAGCGACACAGAAAAGGCGGCAATGCTCAAAGAATTGAGCAAGCGACGCCGCGAAGCGTTTGCATTGGAACCGCTGGAGTCTGAGCTATCCATTCGGCGAGCCAGCAAATACAGCCAGAGCGCCAGGAAAAGAAATGTGGTACAGACGCTGTCGACGCGGGCAATGATCCAACTGACCACCTCAGCATGAAGTGGGTGGCAAGCGAATAACGCGGCAGCGACAAAAGCTGTCGAGAATCTCGCTTTTTTATTCAGACTGACGAACATTGTGTTGAGTGCAAGGAACAGAAACACGGAGGAAGCAGTCTGGTAGAGATAGTTGGTTAAATGGAAACCGTTGGGGTTCGCTCCCCAAATGAGGTAATCGGTGGCAAGCGTGATGGAAATGAATGGGCGATAAAAACTGGTGCCCACGGTTTGCATCCAATTGCTGTAGAAATTTTTGACGAGTAAATCAGCGTGGCCGTTAAAAACTTGATGCAAATAACCGATATGAGCGAAATCATCCGCGAGGAAATAGCCGCGCAAACTGGCATGGAATGCGGCCAGGTTTATGAGAATAATGACGACAAGGGCGCCCAGGACAAGTTTCAATTCCGAGGCGGCATTCTGAGCGACTGGCTGCTCCGCATGCGAGCTTTCCGCGGATTCGTATTTTTGCTTGTTTTGGACGTTTTCTATCACCGTGGGGACGGTCTCCGCACTGACTCTGTGGCGCGTATTTTGGGCGCCGATGGGCAATTCGAGATTCCTGGGACTTTCGTTTGCCGCTTGTTTGACCGTCTGATTATGACTGGGATGCGCTCTCAGTGCCTGAGTTAGACATCAGCAGGGGTAGCCAGATTGCAGTTTTCTTGTTAGAAAAATAATAGGAGGATAATCAAAGAGAAAGTTAGATAAGTAAGTGATGGATTCAGCAATAGAGTAAGCTTTAGTAGTAGCCAAGCGGCATTTGATTTAACCCATGGAAGACCCAATTATCAAAGACGAAGCGACACTTCAATTTCCGGAAGGCTTTCTTTGGGGCGCCGCCACGTCGCACTTTCAGGTGGAAGGGCATCCCGTCGAGATGAAGAGCCGCTTGTCGGACTGGTCGACCTGGGCTACAACAGCCGGCAATATCGCCGACAGCACGACTGCCGATGCTGCCTGTGATTTCGTCAGCCGTTATCTGGACGATATCGAATTATTGAGCGGATTGAACCTCGGTGCGCTGCGCATCAGCGTCAATTGGGCGGTGCTTTGCCCTAACGACCGCAATGGGCAAGGGCGCAAACGCCTCAATCAGGAAGGTGTCCGCTATTACAAGAAGCTTTTGTCCACGCTAAAAGAGCGCGGAATTAAGACATTTGTCACCTTGTTTCATTTTTGCTTGCCGCAATGGCTGGCCGAAGAGGGTGGCTGGCTCAGTCCCCGAACGGCGCAGGAGTTTGGGCGTTTTGCCGAGCTAGTGGCGACCGAGCTTGGTGAGTACGTCGATTACTGGATTACGATCAACGAGCCTTTGCCTTATGCTTACCAGGGTTACGTGGACGGCTCTTGGCCGCCCGGTCAGAAGCATCACTACGTCAACGCTTTCAGATGCGTGCACAACATGCTCCAGGGTCATGCTCTGGCATATCACGCCATTCACAAGGTGATTCCTGACGCGCAGGTCGGTTTTACAAATCACTGGCGTCCCTTTGTGCCGGTCAATCGGTGGAATCCATTGGACAAGCTGGTTACGCATATGCGAAACCGGGTTTTCAATCACATGTTCCCAAATGCAATCAAAACCGGTCGGATGCACTTCCCGTTTCCTCTCACCATGCGCAAAGCTATTGCAGAGCTTTGCGTGCCCATTGAAGGTTTGAAGGGCACGATGGACTACAGCGGCGTCAACTATTACACGCGTGACCTTTCGCATCACAGCTTTGAGGCGCCTTTCGACGTGTTTGGGCGAAGCTCTCGCTGCCCGGATTCGGAAATAAGTTGCATGGGTTGGGAGAGTTATCCGGATGGTCTGTACGACATTCTCACGCAAGAGATGACCCAGTACACGATGGTGGAGGGTAAAGAATGCCCGATCATCATTACCGAAAATGGTTTTGCCGATTTATTTCCCGCCCATCTGGTGGAAGGTGATTGGTCGCTGGCTGACGATTACCGCATCAGGTACCTGATTTCACACTTGAAGGCGATGCACAAAGCGATCAAGAAGGGTGCCAACGTGAAGGGGTATCTGTATTGGTCTTTGCTTGATAACTTTGAATGGGCAGAGGGACTCAAGGCCCGCTTCGGCCTGGTACGTGTGGCTTTTCCGACTCAAGAGCGAACCTTGCGCAAGAGTGCCTATGTATATGCCAAAATAGCTTCTAGTAATGCGCTGGACAACAGACAGGCTTATTAGGACACTCGGCGAAAAATTTATGAATATCAAATTGAAGACGAAGTGCATACTTCCTCTGGCGTTTTTGTTCCTTGCTGTTTTTGCGGTGATGGCGCCAGACCCAATTTTTCAGTCTATGCATTCTCAAGTGCACGCCGCACAAGCCGAAAGCGATAAGCACACCAGCTTGCGCATGGTGGCTGACGTCAAGGAAGTCGTGCCCGGTTCAACATTTATGCTCGGCGTGGAATTGACCATGCAACCGGGCTGGCATACCTATTACAAAGAGTCGGGCGATGCCGGCATGCCGACATCGATCGAGTGGGTTTTGCCGGCGGGCTACAAGCACGGTGAGCTGCTCTGGCAAAAACCGCATAAGTTCGATGACGGCGGCATAGTTACATATGGCTATGCGGATAAAACGGTGATCGCGGTGAAAGTCACCGCACCGGATGTGATATCAGAAGGTGAGCAAAAACTTGTTGCCAAAGTAAAGTGGCTGGAGTGCAAAGAACTTTGCATTCCCGGCTCAGGCGAGATTTCAATGGTCTTGCCGGCGGGCAAGAAGGGCTCTACGCCTGCCCCTGGTGATGCAGACTTGTTTAAAGATTCCGGTTTTACCGGAAAAGTTTCAGACCTGACGACTGAAGGGCATGGCACTGCCGGTAGTGATACAGCTTCAGCAGGTTCGGGAACTGCGGCGACAATGTCTGGAACGGGAAGTATTCTCGACCAAAATTTGAAGGTCGCCGATTCCGAAGGCACCATGCCCTTTTACATGTATTTTTTGCTGGCCATTGTCGGTGGTTTTATCCTCAATTTCATGCCCTGTGTCTTGCCTGTTATTGCCATAAAGATAATATCTTTGATGGAACAGGTGAATGACGATCCTGGCCGCGTGCGCATGCAAGGACTGACATTTGCAGCCGGAATACTTACTTCATTTCTTGTCTTGGGCGGCATCGTTCTGGCTGCCAGATCGGCGGGGCAAACCGTGGGCTGGGGTTTTCAGATGCAGTATCCGCCCTTTGTGATTGCCATGTCCACAATTATCATGGTGTTTTCGCTGAGCTTGTTCGGGCTCTTTTATGTCACGGTCGCTCCCGGTCAGGATCAAATCGACAAATTGGCGAGCAAAGAAGGATATACCGGGACGTTTTTCAAAGGCGTTCTGGCCACGGTTCTATCGACACCCTGTACGGCTCCGGCTTTGGGTCCAGCGGTCGGGTTTGCATTTTCACAGCCGCCAATAACGATTTTGGGAATTTTCGAGGCTGTTGGTTTTGGCATGTCTTTGCCGTATTTGCTGCTCACTATCAATCCGAAGTGGTTGAGATTCATACCCAAGCCCGGTGTCTGGATGGAGAAATTCAAAGAATCCATGGGCTTTGTGCTTCTTGCCACTGTGGTCTGGCTGCTCGGAGTTGTTGGTGCTCAAGTGGGTGCCAGTGCTGTGATGTCGGTAGGATTTTTTCTCACCGGTGTGGCATTTGCAGTTTGGGTAACAGCGCGTTTTACCGACCTGACTTCATCCTCTTCTCGAAAAGCTGTTGTCTGGTCGATTTCCGGCGTTATAGCCGCAGCCTGTCTTTACTTTTTTGTTCTTTCTCGTCCGGACTTGATGGGCACGCAGGCCGCTGATGCAGGCGTGACGAAAACAGCTGTCACCGAAGCCGGTATCACATGGTTGCCATTCAGCATTGAAGATCTCGACAAGAACATCGCAGCAAACAAGACAATATTGCTGGATTTTACGGCTGACTGGTGTCTCACCTGCAAGGTCAACGAGCGGACCGTTCTGGACAGTGCACCGGTAGTCGAGCAGTTAAAAGCACTAAATGTGGTGACAATGAAAGCCGATTGGACACGCCGTGACGCCACCATATCGAAATTGCTCGCTAAATTTCAGCGCTCAGGAGTTCCGCTCTATGTGGTCTTTCCGGCCGGAAAAGGCTCGTCTCCTATCGTTCTTCCGGAAGTAATCACACCGTCTCTTGTGGTCGACAAATTAAAAGAGGCCGGACCCAGCAAGAGTTGACGGCCTCAATTTTTGTTTTTCACGAACCGGATTTTTTGAATTAGAAACCGGCTTAGAGCTTGGCGATTGCTGCGAGTACTTCGGTGTTGCTGGGCATGCCTTCGTGCACGTATTGAACGATGCCTTCTTTGTCGATCAAGAAAAGAACACGATTGGCAGTGGTCTTATCCTCGCTGACGACGCCGTATTGGCGACCGACTTCATGGGTGTGATCGGCAAGCAAATGCTGTTTCAAACTATACTTTGCTGCAAAATCTTCGTGGCTCTTCACTGAATCGGTGGAGACGCCGAATACGACAGTGTCGGCACTTTCAAATTTTGAATAGTCTTCAGTGATGGCGCACATTTCCTTTGTGCAGCCGGGTGTGTTGTCTTTCGGATAGAAGGCCAGAACAACATTCTTTTTGCCTCTGTAATCGGAGAGGCTGATTTTGCCTTCCGGATAAGCTTCGCAGGTAAACTCGGGCGCCTTCTGGCCTACGCGAGGCAATGCAATGGCTTCTTTTGGTGATGTCATGAATACCTACTCCTTTCTGGATTTGCAAAGGCATTATTGTTGCACCGTCGAGAGTGATCGGCGGGCGATTTTAATCTCTGGGACACTAACGGTAACGTGCTGCTTTAGGCGCTAGCCGTTAATGGTCTCTTGAATTGCATCGATAAGTCTGTCCAGACCGCCAATTTCGAATTGGTCGGCAAATACTGCCAGGATGCCGACATCGACGTCAGTGAGAACGGTCACTTTCAGCTCGCCTTTGAGATCTGTAAGCAAAACCATTTGCCTGAGCTTGCCGATTTCCAGCTTGTTGGTGCCCAGGTTGCTGGTGCTCAATAGGGCGGTAGAAAGTACACCAAGCGTGTCTCTATCCATGTCTGAGCGGGTCGAGGCGGCAATCACAAGACCATCGTGACCGACGATCAAACTGCCGTAGACGTTGGGGAATGTGTCGATGTGATTGAGCAGAGACTGAATACCTTCGCCGCGAGCCGCGCTGATTACGCGCGCCGTGGCGAGATTAGCACCAATGGTGCGCTGCTCTTCTTCCGCCTTGATGATGCTCTCGACTACGGAGACATCGAGCAAAAGTTTGCCCACGGTCTTCATCGTTCCGACGGCATCGGCACTGGTGGCAGGTTCGGCTGCGGACTTGCCGGACAGGCGTCCGAACTCTTTCAATTCCTTGATCGGTTTGCCATCCGGTCCGAGCGGCGGTTTTGGCTCGACATCCGGTTTTGCGAACATTGCCGTTTCTTTGACCGGCTTGGCAAGATCGGCTGCCGAAGGTGCTACCGGCTGCGCTGGAGGCTTTTCTTTCTGCG
Source organism: Cyanobacteria bacterium PR.3.49 (assembly GCA_013997645.1). Taxonomy (GTDB): domain Bacteria; phylum Cyanobacteriota; class Vampirovibrionia; order Obscuribacterales; family Obscuribacteraceae; genus QKMZ01. The sequence continues at coordinate 535 of PNKB01000068.1, read as the reverse complement.
ACACGACTTCCAGCTCACCGGTATCGGTGGGCTTCTCTTCCGTTGCAGCAGGCTTGCTGACCTCTCGTTGTGCCTCTTCCGGAGCCAGATTCGAAAAGATTTCTTCGATGTCGTCGTCGACACCGCCTTCGAAAAGCGGCTTATCTTCGTCTTCGTCATCTTCCAGGCGGCGCGAAGGAAGCGTTTTTTCGGCTTTCTCAGCAGGCGGTGCTTTGGCTGCGGCCGGCTCGAAAGAAATATCTTTCGCCGGATCTTTGGCAGCTTCTTCGCGCGCTTTTGCGAAGATCGCGTCCAGATCGGCTTTCTCTTCTTCCTCGGCTTGCTGTGCGACGCTAGCTGCCGGGGCACCAACCTCTCTTTGAGCCTCTTCAGGTGCAAGACTCTTGAAGATATCGTCGACGTCGCTGTCTAGATTGGCGTCGAAAAGCGGCTTGTCTTCATCCTCGTCTTCATCGTCGGAAAGACGGCGTGATACAGGTTCGGGCTTAGGCTCAGGCTTAGGCTCGGGTTTCGGTTCCGGCTTAGGCTCGGGCTT
>PNKB01000067.1 GCA_013997645.1 Cyanobacteria bacterium PR.3.49 | reverse complement strand
GCTATCAGTGAATTGCTCGCCTGCGGTTTTGATACCACATACGGTACTCCAATCAATTCCGTCAAGGGCAGGTCGGCCAGCTTTCTGTCGGCCAGATCGTCTCTGGTGATAACGAAGGTGCGGGCATCTGTCCTATGCGTATACAGTTTTGCTTCGAAAGAAACTTTCAGGTCTCTGTCGATAAGAACTTTTACCGGGTCGCGGCTATTGGCAATATCGCGGACATTGAGCGATGGATTATCTATGAGTGCAGTGTTGGTGCCGACCAAAACAGCATCGAAACAATTTCGCATCTGATGCACATAATGCCTGGCTTCTGCGCCGGTGATCCAGCGACTGCCGCCGTGGCGGTCGGCAATCTTCGCATCAAGGGTGGTGGCAAGTTTCAAACAGACCCAGGGCAATCCTGTTTTGATGCGTTTGATAAATCCTCTGTTGAGATGCGCGCATTCTCTTTTGAGCACTCCGGAAACGACTTCTATGCCTGCGTCTTGCAGCGCCTTAATGCCACCCCCTGCGACAACAGGATTGGGATCGATCAGGCCGGCTACCACTTTTTTTACTCCGCTGGCAATGACTTTGTCCGTGCACGGCGGTGTTTTTCCGTGGTGGCAGCAGGGCTCTAGATTGACATAAATAGTGCCGCCGCGGGCTTTATCTCCTGCTTGGTTGAGAGCATTGACTTCAGCATGAGCTTCACCACGCTTATGGTGATAGCCGCGACCGACTACTTGTCCCGTTTTGTCCAGCACCACGGAGCCGACCATGGGATTCGGCGCCGTTCTGCCTTCTGCACGGCCGGCCAACATCAGGCATTCGCGCATCAAGTCTTCATCGGTTTGGCTGCTCACATGTTTTTCTTTAGGCATCACTCAAACCTGTGCTTTGAGTTCAGGAAAAGAACACTTCGGCAACGCCGTAAAGGTCCATATCCAGTGATTTGATCTTGCCGATGCCTTCTTTAATTGGCACATCGACCACATGATTTCCTTGCAATGCAACCATGCGCCCGAATTTCTTTTCGTGAACCAGGTCGGTAGCCTTTACACCAAATCTGGTGGCAAGCACGCGGTCGAATGCCGTCGGCGATCCACCTCTTTGTATGTGACCGAGCACGGTCGCTCTAGTTTCATAACCGGTCTCCTGCTCGATCTGTTTGGCCAGCCTTTCGCCAATGCCTGTGCGATTATTGCCGTTTACGGTTTTGGCAATGTTCTCATCATCGCCTTCCAGTTTGGCACCTTCGGCAACCACAACAATCGAGTAATCGCGGCCTCTTGCATGGCGTTTTTTAATCGACTCTGCAATCTCTTTCAGCTTGATTGGTTTTTCCGGGACTAAAACGAAGTCGGCACCACCGGCAATACCGCCATAACAGGCGATCCAACCGGCATTGCCGCCCATCACTTCGCAGACCAGTACACGGTTATGCGATTCGGCCGTGGTGTGCAATCGGTCGATTGCTTCCATGACGACATTGACCGCGGTGTCAAAGCCGAAAGTGAAATCGGTGGAGTTAAGGTCGTTGTCTATTGTCTTCGGAATGCAGACGACGTTCAATTTATGCTTTGAACTCATTTCTTCTGCAATATTGAGAGTTTCTTCGCCGCCGATGGCAATCAAGGCGTCAAGGCGATGTTTTTCCATTTGTTCGCCAATTTTTTCCGGTCCGCGTTCGGTTTTGAACGGATTGGCACGCGAAGTTCTCAATATGGTCCCGCCGCGGTGTATCAATCCCCCCGTGCCTTGCAAGGTCAAAGGCATGACCATGCCTTCCATGGGACCGCGCCATCCTTCCAGGAAGCCGACTACTTCCGAACCGTGTTCCATGACCGAGCGTCTTACGATCGCTCTGACCACGGCATTCAAGCCGGGGCAGTCTCCTCCGCCTGTAAGGATTCCGATGCGCATAGTGGTTTTATCGGATACGGGTAAACAGGCTCAAGTGACGACTGATGGTCATGCTTGAAAAGAGCCGATCTCAAGCGACCGGAGAATTATAACGGCATTACCCGGCGACCTCGCATTTCATCAAGCTCGGCTCCCATTTTTACCGAGAGAAAATCACTTAAATCGGGACGGACATGGCGAAATGGCGGATTAAGCACTGTGAAACACCGCATTTTATGCTGACTATTGCCAGCATTTTTAAGCTTTTTAGAATTCCGAGACGATCAGCCCCGCGAGGGTCTACATTTATATGAGCCGGAGCCGGTAAGAGGCTGCTGCGCTCTTGTAAACAATCGCAGGCGGTGCGATACGTGCCCGCAATGCGACCCCAATGGAGGAATTTGCCTTGAATTTATACGAGTGGGAAGCCAAGAAGATTTTCCAGGAGCACGGCATTCCGGTTCCGCCGTCTCATCGCATAACCAAGCCGGAAGAATTGCGAAAGATTCACCTGGGTTATCCGCTCACTCTCAAGGTGCAAGTGCAGTCCGGTGGGCGCGGCAAAGCCGGCGGCATTCAATTCGCCAAAGATTTGAAAGAAGGCGAGACCAAGTCCGCCGAACTGCTCAAAATGGTAATCAACGGTTCCAAGACCGAGAGCCTTTTGATCGAACCCCGGCTGACAATCGCTCGCGAGCTATATCTTTCCGTCACTCTGGATAGAAGCCGCGGCTGTGCAATCTTCATTGCCTCAGCCGAAGGCGGCATCGAAATCGAATCGTCGAAGAATGTCGTCACCATGCCCATTCCTTATCCCTATCACGACTTTGTTGGCCGCGACCTGGCCAAGCAAGTCGGGTTGACAGGCAACCTGCTCAACAAGTTTGCCGATCTGGCCAACAAGCTCTACAAACTGTTCGAATCCAAAGATCTCGAATTGGCTGAAATCAACCCGCTTATCGTTACTGACGGCGACGAAGTGCTGGCCCTCGATGGCAAGATCACAATCTGTGACGATGCCCTCGGTCGTCACAAATGCTTTGCCGGCTGGCAAGAAACGCACATGCTGGATCTCAGCGACAGAGAAAAACGCTCCAAGCGCGCCGGTTTGAACCTGGTCGAATTGGACGGCAACATCGGCATTCTGTGCAACGGCGCCGGGCTGACGATGGCCACCATGGACCTGGTGAAAGCTTTCGGTGGTCAGCCTGGAAACTTCCTTGATGCAGGCGGCGGCTCCGACACTGAGAAAACTTTGGAAGCTTTGGAAATCGTGCACGACAACCCGAAGTGCGATGTGATTCTGGTCAACATTCTGGGCGGCATCACCGCTTGCGACGAAGTTGCTCAAGCTTTGACCGCTTTCATGAAGCGCCATCCTGAGCGCAAATTGATTGTTCGCCTGCGCGGCAACAATCAAGATGTCGCAGAAAAGATGCTTGCCGAATCAGGACTCAAACTCTATCCGGAACTGGAAGAGGCAGTTAAGCAAGCCGTTGAGCAGTCGAAAGGAAAACAACTCGCTGGCGCTGCGCGCTAATTTAAGGAGATTCTGAAAGTGATTCTAGTTAACAAAGACACCAAAGTCATCGTCCAGGGCGCGACCGGCAAGATGGGCTCCGCCCACACCAAGCGCATGATCGCCTACGGCACCAAAGTGGTCGGCGGCGTCACGCCCGGCAAAGGCGGCACCAAAATCGAAGGTATCCCTGTGTTCGACACAGTCAAGGAAGCCTTCCAAGCCACAGGCGCCAACACCTCGGTAATCTTCGTACCGCCGTACCTGGCTCTCGATGCCGGCTCGGAAGCACTCGATGCCGGTGCAGAACTCGTGGTTCTCATCACAGAAGGCATCCCACCGCAAGATGCGGCCAAACTTGTCGCTCAGGTGAAAGCTAAAGGAGCCAAATTAATCGGACCGAACTGCCCCGGTATCATCACCCCCGGCGAATGCTTAATCGGCATTCTGCCCGGCTCGATCTTCAAATCGGGACCGGTCGGCATGGTCAGCCGTTCCGGAACGCTCACCTACGAAATCGCGCTGGCCCTGACCGAAAGCGGTCTTGGTCAGTCGACTTGTGTAGGAGTCGGGGGCGACCCGATCAAGGGCATGGGCTATGAAGAAGCGCTCTCGCTCTTCAAAGACGATGCCAAAACCGAAGTGATTGTTCTTATCGGTGAAATCGGCGGCAGCGCTGAAGAAGAGGCAGCAGCCTACATCAAGGCTAATGTCAAAAAGCCTGTAGTCGCCTACATCGCCGGTCAAACGGCTCCTCCCGGCAAACGCATGGGACACGCCGGCGCCATTATCTCCGGCGGCAAGGGCACGGCCCAATCGAAGATCGAAGCTTTCGAGAAAGCCGGCATCAAAGTCGCGAAGACACCTTCCGAGGTGGCAAAATTCGTGGCTGAAGCGAGCAAGCAAGTCGCCCGCGCCTAAACGATCAACCTAAAAAAAATCGCGCTCCCGGTCCTCCGGGGGCGCGTCTTTTTGACGTGTTTTTGCTCCCCTGAAGCTGATAAAAAGAACTCTCACTTTTATATCAACCAGGAATAGGGCACATATTACTTAGTATTGGAAGTAAGGCGCAGATTGTTTGCCCTGAGAAAGGCTGTCTCTCATCTAGAATAAGAGAGTAGCAAGAGAAACTGATTCAGCAGATTTCCAAAGCACAAGATTTTACCGGAGCCCTGATATGGAAAATGGAGACCGCAGTCAACCTGGCGAAGTGAGACGCCCAAAACGGGCGTTGGTCCTACCGGGAGGAGGCGGTCGAGGAGCATATCAGGTGGGCGTCGTGAAGGCGCTTTACGAGAAAGGGCTCAAATTCGACATGGCTTTCGGCACGTCCATCGGTGGCATCAATGCTGCCATCGTCGCGCAGGGCGGCATCGAGAGATTGGAAGAGCTCTGGTGCCAAATTCGAGCCAATGATATTTTCCGCCTGCCTTCGCCTCACCAAATGGGACGCATGCTGCTCGGTCATAAGCTGGGCTTGTTGGACAATTCGCCTCTGGAAGAAGTGCTGCGACGAGAAGTAAATCTTCCTAAGTTACGGGCCACTAATATGCAGATCGGCTGGTGCGCCACCGACCTGTGCAGCCTGGAGACGAAGCTCTTCATGATGGACGACATCATGTCCACCAACGAGCTTATTGATGTTCTGATGGCGACGTCGGCAATTCCGATGGCATTTCCGCCCCGTCACATCAACGGTCATGGGCTCTGGGTGGACGGCGGGTTGGTTCGCAATACACCGATGGAAACAGCTATTCAGATGGGTGCCGATGAAGTTTATATGGTGCTCTTGCATCCGGAAAAGATAAACGTCTGCCCGACCAATATGTTCGAGGTCATCGTGCGCTGCCTGGACATCGTGCTCGATGCATCCGCTCGCAAGGAAATTCAGACGGCTGAACTTTATAATCGCCTTGTCGCAGAGGGCAATATCGAATCTAAGGGCAGAAAAAACGTCGACATTCGCGTCTTCCAGCCGAAGCGAGCGGTCAATACGACGCTTCTGGAAATCGATCCGCATCGCTCGCGCAAATTGATCACGCAAGGCTACGAGGAAGCGATGGAGATGATGGCGGACTACTCGCCCAACGATTCTTCCGCGAGCCAAGATAAGCAAGACAAGGAAATATCGGCTGCGCGCGCTTCCTGAGGCTGGGTCTTTCAAGCCAATGGGCAAACTTTGAATTAATATCCGAAGCCGTTTTTGCGCAAATGAATCATCGGTTCTTCGTCATTTAATTGCTCGCCGTCGATTGCTTCAGCGATGAGAAGCTGGTGATCGCCAGCTTCAGCGTAAGACACGACTTTGCAGTTTATATAAGAGACGCAATTGGCAAGCACAGGATGCTCTGCTCCATCCTTCAAAGCAATCCCTTCAAATCTATCCATGCCTTCTTGAAACGGCTTGGCGAAGTTTTTGTAAGCGTCCATGTTTTGCTTTGACAGAACATTGAGAGCAAGAGTATCGCCCGGTTTCAAAATATCCAGAAGCGGACGTTTGTTGTTAACGGCTACAACAACTATAGGAGGATTGAACGCAGCCTGCATCACGAAGGTCGAGAGCATACCGTCTTTCTTTCCACCCTTGCTGAAAGTGACAAGAAACACTCCCGACGCGATGCGACCGAGAGCCTTACCCAAACTTTCTTTCTGTGCTGTTTCCGTAGTCACCGGCGTATCTCCTGTCTCTGTTTTGAAGATCGCCAATTATACCGCAAGGATCACCGTCAATTGCCGCTGGCAGCGTCGACGGTTTCTTTTGCTGAGATGGTTCCTTTCCCGGAAACATCGATTGCTTCTGCAGAATCGTCTGCCTCAAGTTGATCGATAGGCGTTATCAAAGAATCTGGTTTCGTCAAAGTCTTGCCTGGTACTGCTTTGATCGGTTGCTTGCGTGCGTGGCGCATATGCCAGAGCATAATTGTCTTGGCGAGCTTGTCGGAATCGTGGTGACCGACTGACTTCGCGCTAAGAAGCGACTTTCTCAACATGACGATGCCCAGATCGCGAATTCGATCCGGATCGAGATTTACAGGTTTGACCTCGGCAGGAATTTTGCCTTCGAGATCCGGTGTTTGATCGTTGACCAAAACCGCTTCCATCAGCCTGTAGCCTAAATTACTGGCTGTTCCGGAATGTGCCAATATCGCCTCAATATGATCGGCCACGCTGTAACCGGTTGTTTCACCAATCTGCGTCAATACGTTGGTGACATAAATTTTGTCCGCATTAGAATCCCTAATGGCCGCCGCGATTCCATCGACAAGCAGGTTCGGAATAATAGATGTGTAGAGACTGCCGGGGCCAAGAATGATCAAATCAGCATCGTGAATTGCATCGATGGCTTCGGGAGTCGCAGGCGGTTTTGTCGGTTGCATCGTCAATGTTTTGATGCGTCCGCCGTGCAACGGTATCTGGGATTCACCCTCAATGATAGTGCCGTCGGTCATCTCGGCGATGAGAGTGCAGTTGATCAAGGTCGACGGCAATACCTGACCGCAGCTGTTGAGGACACGGCTGGCTACGCGCGTCGCTTCCAGCATGTCACCATTGGTGATGGCACACACGGCGGTCAGGAACAGGTTCCCAAAAGAGTGACCTTCCAGACCTTCACCGGATTCGAATCGATAGCGGAACAGATCGGTGACCAGCCCTTCTTCATCAGCCAGAGCCGTGATGCAGTTTCTCAAATCACCAGGCGGCAAAACACCGAAACCTTGCCGTAGCCGTCCGGAAGATCCGCCATCGTCTCCGACTGTGACTATTGCCGTGATGTTGTTGGTGAACATTTTGATGCCGCGCAACAAGTTCGAAAGACCTGTGCCGCCGCCAATTACGACGACGCGTGGACCTTTGGCCAGGTGCCGTTTGCGGTAGAGAACATCAGGAATCGATTCGCGGTCGTTCGGCAGATAAGCGCCGACGACCGAAAGCGTCATCTTGTATATCGCGATGCAGACAATCAACCCGCCGCTCACGATGACAATAATGCCGCTGGCCTTATGCGGAACGAGCTCTGCAGCTTGCTCGAGGGTTTCGCGCAAGAGCATGGTTGTGACATGGATGGGGTGATATCCGAGGAAAAGAAATATTCCAACGACGATGACTGTGATACCGGCAAGGATAATCACAATCCAGCGTTTTAAGCCGGGCAAGAGCATACGAGCGATTTTGGAATTGAACGTGCCCTTCATCGCGCGCCCTCCCGGGGCTGTCCGGAATGACGGTGTCTGCCACCGTCGGCGGTGATATCCGCGACTTCGTCGAGTTCGCGGTGCATGACACGAACATGTGCTTCCGGGAAGAATCTGGCCAGAGACACAGCGATGTTCTCGGCGATTGTGGTGGAGCGGTGCTGACCGCCCGTGCAGCCGAAAGCAATGGTGAAGTGCTTCACTTTTGCATGGCTGAATTGAGGAATAATTTTCACCGTCAAATCGAGAATGGAAGTGAGGAAATCCTGTGCGGGCAGCTGTTCTAGAACATAATCTTGAACCGCTTTATCGAGCCCCGTCAGCGGGCGCAACTCTTCCACCCAGTAGGGATTTTTGATGAATCGCACGTCGAAGACCGCGTTGGCGCTGGGCGCATCGCCGCGTTTGTAACCGAACGACATGACCGTTACTTCCAGGCGGTCAGTTTCGGCGCCATTGGTGTCGTTATGCTTCACTGCTTCCGTTTCCGGCGATTTCCTCATGGTCCACCGCTTTTGTCAAACACCTGAAGTATAGGGCGATTGTTCAGTCCTTTGCAAATCGCCAGTATTGCCTGATGATTCGGGGTTTTGGGGCGCTGGACTGTGGGCGCCGGTCTGAATTTGACCATGCAAAGTATGCAGCTTACTCACCCACTGGGCTGTGTGCTTGCTATTGAGCAGTTTATCCAAACCCTGTGCCGAGCATGTTTCCATTGTCCAGCCATCGGCGAATGTTACACTGGCCACTGCATGACCGCAGTATTGGCAGACGACTTGATGCCCGTCGGCGGCAACTTTCCAGGTGGCTGTGTTTCCAGCAAGAACCAGTGACGAGAGATATTTCTCCGGCTGCCAAAGACCAAGCTTGAGAGCGTATTTGCGCAGCCTGTGCGACCAGTTTCTGACTAGGTCCCCAGGCGTTGTCACCGCTCCCTGGAAGAGATGTATAGGTTTGAGAAACATAATGACCTGATGGAGCCGGTTTTGCCCTAGCCGACGACCGGGGTTTTGTCCTTGTCCTGAATCTTGATTGTGGCTCCGCCCTGTCCGGATTTGGCGAGCTCCTGCTCCAGAGCTTCCACATCACCCGCAATGAAGCCGTTTTTGACCAATTCGAGATCGGCTGTGATTGGAGACACGGCTTTGTTGATAAACAACTCGCCATCCAAATGGTCGATTTCGTGCTGAATCGCGCGGCACAGAAGGTCGCCCTCAGCCACCATTTTGACGTCTTTTCCGGACAGATTTTGATATTTCACGACGATGCGATTGAAGCGCCTTACTTCAAAGAAAACATTCGGAAAGCTCAAGCAGCCTTCCAGTCCGACAAGCGAGCCTTCCTTCTCGATGATTTGCGGATTGATGAATACGATGGGCTCATTCGCTTCATCTTCGCCGGACACGTCTATGACCATGATGCGCTTGGAGACACCGACTTGCGGCGCTGCCAGTCCGACACCGTTTTCTTCGTACATGGTCTCGAGCATGTCATTGGCCAATTTGCGCACGGACGAATCAAAGGTGGTTACCTTCTTGGCCTTCTGCAATAAGACCTGCTCGGGGTAGTACTTCAAGCGCAGCTTAGCCATCTAAAGGAGTCCTCCTGTCGCCCGCCGTCCGGGGCTTTGGTCGTGAAACCTAGCCCAATTGGGCTTCTTCAGAGATATTACCATATTCTTGGCATGATTCGGGCGAGAAAGTCCGGCATGAAAAGGAGTGTTGAGCGTTTTTTCGGTTGTCACTTTATGTGAATGTGGATACCCGCGCAGCACAGAAATACGCGGTGTGCACTTGCCGCTACTAGTTGATTAGTCTCTCCTAATAGATCGCGATACGAACGCGCCAGAGAATTTTCCGGAACAATTCCCGAACCTACTTCGTTGGTGACCGCCAGGAATTGAGTCTTCGGACGCTCATTCATGGCCGTAAGCACCAGGGTGATTTCTTTTAGAACTTCCTTTCGCGCTTCCAGCATGCGGGTGCCTTCGCCGTTGGTTTTCAAAAGGATGTTCGAAACCAAGAGCGAAATGCAATCGATGATGCAAGTCTGCTCGCCCTTCTCAAGGTTAAAAATGGCTGTACTCAAACTAAGAGGCGATTCAACCGTCTGCCAATTTTTTGGCCGGCGGGAGCGATGCAGATCGATGCGCATGACTGTTTCTGCGTCATCATGCATCTCTTCCATGGTGGCAAGATATACAACAGGAAGATTGGAGGCGGCGGCAAACTTCTCAGCCAGCAACGATTTGCCCGAGCGAGCGCCGCCTGTTATCAAAGTCAGGTTCTTCAGATCCATTGGCCTGGCGGTATTAGACAATTTTTCAATATCCTTTGCTGTCGGCTTTACTTTGAAACCGCCCATCTTTGTTATCTTTGAGTTGAAGCAATTAGTATGCCTGCCGAAAAGTTTGATTGTCCATCTCATTTTTTAAGTTACAGAAGTCCTAAGAGCAACGGATCGAAAAGTGCCCGACAAAAACAAATACAAAGGCGGCAGCCGGCTCGATCAAAGCGCACGGGCGGCGCGCTCGTCCTTCTCTGGCTCTGGTGACGGGCTCAATTCGCAGCGGGCGCTCAATGAGATGTACCAGCATTTCATGGTCGGCTATGTGCGGCGCATAAATGAAGCAACTCTCAATGTCACCATAGGCGGAGTCAGGATCGGCTCGGCAAAATACACGCGTCTTGCGCAAATCAACCTCAAGTCGAGAATCATTACTTTCTCGAGGCATGCTATCGAAAATGTGCCTGAGCGCGGGCGACGATACCTGGTATTGCATGAACTTTCGCATGTGCTGGAAGCCAGCCACAACAAAAAGTTCTGGTCGCACGTTGAGCGCTTTGAACCTGCTTATCAGGCGATTGGCAAAGAACTGGACAGAGCATTCAAGCGCAATGTTCGAGAGGACATGAAAGCGAGAGCAGAAGAAACCATGCTGTCCGGCAGAACTCCTTCAGAAAAACTGGAACAGCTGAAAGGCATTGCTACGCCACGATTGATGGGTGGTTATACCAAAGGCAAAGATAAGGTGCTTGATGAATCCGTGTTGATTCATGGGCGTGAAGCACAAGCAATTTTCCAGGGCGAGGATGATGACGGCGAGTCATACATCTGCATGGAAGACGAATTCGGCATGTACGAAGAGGGCGGGATTATCAGCGGCGGCTCAGCCTTCGGTGGTGACTATGACGACATCGTGGCTGAAGATTTCTCCTAAAATGCGACACCGGTTGCAAAGGTGCCGTCACCAAGTGACTTGCTTTTACCGTTCTCGGGCGGTTAGTGTTAAGCCTCTTGTAAAGCTTTTGACTCGGTGTGTGTATGCGCTTTAATGCTCGAAAACATATCCTGAGCGTCGTCTTCGAGTACTGCACATACTAATTTATTATCAGGAAGGTGGCTAAAAACCTCACAGTGGCGCGGCAGAAGCGATAGAATGACGGTTTGAATCAGGCGTGGACCGCGGACTGTGCGGTCGCAAGTTTAGGAAATTGAAACCGCAAATGAATAGAAGAAGAGTGGTGGTCACTGGCATCGGAGCCGTTACTCCAATCGGCCTTGGCCGTGAGGACGTCTGGAAAGCATTGCTGGCAGGAAAAAGCGGTGTCAGACGCATCTCTCATTTCGATCCAGGCGAGATTGGTCTGGATGTTCAAATAGCTGCTGAAGTGCCGGGTTTCAACATCGCCGATTTTTTCCCAGACAAACGCAAAGTCGGCTCCATGCTCAAAGAAATGGACAGAGTGACCCTGTTTTCCATGGCTGCGGCCAAACAAGCTTTAGAAGATGCACGTCTGGAAATCAAAAACACTATTGCCGAGCGCGTCGGAACATACATCGGAACCGGCGTCGGTGGTTTGATTACCACCACCGGAGATCACATCAAATTGATGGCCGGCGGTCCCAAGAAAATTGGTTTGCGTTCTATTATTCGTCTGATGCCCAACGCATCATCCGGACAAGTTGCCATTGAATATGGTGCCAAGGGTCGCGCTAAAAACGATTCGACAGCCTGTGCCAGCGGTCTGGATTCATTGCTTGATGCTTTTATGTACATTCAGAGCAATCGCGCCGACGTCATGATTTCCGGCGGTTCTGAGGCTTGCATCAATCAATTCAGCGTCGCCTCTTTCAATAATATGATGGCGCTTTCGAAGAGAAACGACAATCCAGAATCAGCATCGCGTCCCTTTACCTCGGACAGAGATGGTTTTGTTATGGGCGAAGGATCGGTTGTCCTTATTCTTGAAGAACTGGAGCACGCTCTCAAGCGAAATGCACCGATATATGCAGAAATCGTCGGCGGCGGTGCGTCTTGCGATGCTACTCACATCGTTGCTCCGGATGAATTCGGCGAAGGCGCCGCCAGAGCGATCAGCGAAGCACTGAGCGATGCGGAAATCGATCCGACTGCTATTGATTACATCAATGCACACGGCACATCAACTCCTTTGAATGACGAGCGCGAAACGCTGGCGATCAAAAAGGTGTTCAAAGATCACGCTTACAAAGTTGCTGTGTCAAGCACCAAGTCGATGGTTGGTCACTTGCTGGGTGGCGCCGGTGCTATCGGCGCAGCCGCTACAGCGTTGACACTCTTTGATCAAAAAATCCATCCGACCATCAATTACGGCACGCCCGATCCGAAGTGCGATCTCGACTACGTTCCTAACGTTTACAGACAGGCCACCGTCAAGCATGCCATTTGCGAAGCGCTCGGATTTGGCGGGCACAACACTGTGCTCGTCATGAAGGCTTACGCCTAGTCTAGTCAGGATTAAACTGTAGCAGCGTTTTGCTGTTGCTCATCCTGATTAGTGGTTTGCTGTCCGGCAACTTGCAAGGCTCCATTGGGATCGCTCGGTCCTGTTTGTGCAACAGCGCCGCCTGCAACTATGCCGTCATTCTCTGGATTGTTTTCCATTTGATTGAAATTGCCGTAGACGGTCTGTCCACCTTGCTCAGAGCCGGTATATCTGCGTCCGTTGCTCCAGCTGACGACATTCTGCCACGGCTTGGTGGAGCCCGGCGTGTAAGCAGCCATGACATTTTGCGATGAGGTGCCGTAAGGTGTGGCTCTCAAACCGCTCTGATTGTATGCCATGCTGGCACTCATGTCTTTGATCTTGCCGATATCAAAGTTGGTGGTCGCCGGCTTTCTCTTGTTGGCTTCATCGATGGTGTTGTTGTTGGAAGCGCCGCGCACTCTTTGTCCCTGTGGAACGAAGATGGTTTGCACTACTTCTTGAGCCGGCAGAGCACCAGGACCTCTGGCTGGACCCATCGCATTGCCGTATTGAACAAGATTTTCGTGCTCTCTTCTCTTGCTCATTTCGCCGATGGAAAGGTTTTCCTGGCTGCGGCTCCAGACTGCTTGCGACTGTGCATTCTGGCTTGTGCGCTCGGCAATGATTTGTCTCAGTCTGTCTCTCAATACATCGATTTCGGCTTGATCCTTGCCTTCGATGTACTGAGCGATACGCTTGGCCAGGTCATCGTGAATTGCTTTTTTCTCGACAGAATTGGTGGCAGCCAGTTCGCGCTCCATCAATTCGGCAATTTCATAAGGCGCCATAATCTCAGCACGCAACGTGTCTTGCGCAAGGTCGTAAGCCGAATTGAAGCCCATGTAAGTGACGCCGGCGCTGATACCAAGCATGATCACATCTTTCATGAGTTTGCGGTTAAGCGCTTCTTCTGCCAGAGTCGGATTAGTGAACCGGGCAAAGCGATCTTGAGTCAAACCTCTGATAAGGTATTTGCTTCCCGGCTCGAAGGATGCGCTGTTGTAGCGAAGTGCTTCGCGCAAGAAATCGGTTTTGTTGCTGACCAAACCGGCCACTTCTCGGAATTCAGTGCCGGCAGAAATCGTCTTGTTGCCGTAGAAACCTTGTTCTCTTATGACGCGTGCCGCTCGGGCGTCGAGCACCGTGTCGCGTATGTCCAAAACGTTGTCGCGCAAATTTTTCGGAGCGACTTGCTGCAAATTGGCAATATGATTAAGCGCCGCATTGTATGAGTTAACGCTGGGCGAGTTGACCGCATACACAAATGCTTGGAATTGGTTTTTCTGTGCCGTTGCTACCGAATTGGCCATTTGATTGAGCCTGGCAACTTCGTCTTGTACGCCTTTTAGACCGGCAGCATCGGATGTCAGATCAGTGATCTTCTTAGCTGCTTCATTTACTTTGGCAATATTGCCGCCATTATTGGCGAATTCATCCAAGGCCGCTTTGAAATCTTTGATGGCACCAGGAGCGGTATTGACTCCGGCTCTCTCCAATGCATCATCAGCAAGTTTGCCGGCATCGCGCAAACCAACGGAAGCACGCTCGGCGACGGTCATCTGACCTGCTTCATCGAGAGCTTTGATTCTGTTCTTGAGAGCTAAAGCGCTGGCTTCGTCGAGTTGTGATTTGGCTATGAATGCATCCAGCTCTGCCCGTTTTGCAGCGGCTCTTGCAACATCATCAGCTGAGTGCAGCTTCACCAAATCGTCAGACATGGCTTTGATTTGTGCTCTGGAAGCGTCGTCAAGTTTTGCCGCCAGGTTGTCGACCGTGCCGGCCAGGGCGCGACTGCTTTGTTCGATGTTGTTGAGATTGCGCACAACTGTTGCCGATTGGCCGAGATTTGCGGCATCGTCGCTTAGTTTTGCCACCAAATTCTTGCTTTCGTTGCCGGCCATTTTTGCTTCGATTGCAGCGATTCTTGGTTTGTTTGCTTCGGAATTGACCAATCTAAAAAGATCGTCGCCGACGCCGTCTTTGGCGGCTCTGGCGGCCGACGCCCTGATTTGCTCGATCAGTTTGAACTCGTCGCTGGATTGTTTGGCAATTCTTTCCAAATCAGCAACTGCATTGTCCAAATTTCTAAGCGCGGTCGAACCACCGGCTTCGCTTGCACCTGCAGCATTTGCTCTGAGCTTGCTGACGATACTTGCTTGATCGGGGAATTCTTTTGAAACTGCTGCTATTGCATCGTCTATTTCTTTGGCAGTGCCGTTTCTCAGAGCATTACGCAAGTCATCGACGGCTCTGAATTGCCCGCCCTGTCTCACGGCTGCTTCCATCGAATCGCTAATGGAGGTAATGTTGTCCGTGAATTGTCTTGATCTATTTAGACCGGATTCGATTTGTGCCAATCTCTCGGCGCGTGGAGCAACGGCGGTAAGGTCGTCGACATGCTTGCTGATGTCATCCAGGACGTTCGGATTGACCGTGCCTCTCAATTTTTCAACCGCGCCCTTCAGCTCGGTCGAAAGTTGTTCGGCGGAGATTGTTCTGTTGTTGAAAGCAGCGACGCTGTTTTCGATATCGTCGAGTGGCTTGAGCGCAGCTCTGGCGGCCTCGTCCGTGCTGCCGGCTACAGTAGACTTCAAACCTTGAATATTGTCGACCAATCTCACCGAAGTTCTTTCGGCTTCTCTGATGGCAATTGAGCGTGAAGTGTCGACTGCTGCATCCACCAGTTTGGCGCCGTTGACGCTCAATTTCTCTGAGGCTTCCGTGCCCAGAACGCGACTGTTACGTGTAATTGCTTGCATTACATCATCTACAGATGCATTGCCGTGCGCAGCGGAAGTGAACGCCTGTCTTACCTCAGCTACAGCTTTGGTTTTTGCCGCTGTAGTGCCGTTAGCGGTGGCGTTGTCCAGGATGCTCATCGAATCAGAGAAACTTTTCTCTAGCGTCATCATCGGACGAGCTTTGCCTACGCTTTCAACCAGTCCGGCCACTTGCGAGTTAACCGTTTGATCTTTGGTGACTGCTTTTACCAGGTCGTCGATGTTTGCAGTAAGCGCATCATCCCTGGTGGCAGCTTTGAGAGCAGCAGTGAGCTCATCAGCCGTGCCGCCCGGTTTTGAGGCAAACTCGGCAACTACTTGCTGCATGCGAGCGGCTTGCTCGGGATTGGTGGCATTGACGGTGCGAAGCACATCATCCACTTCGCCCTTGGTGAAGGATTTGAATGCTGCGGCAACTTCGTCGGCATTGCCGGTGCGACCGGATACAAAGTCCGTCAGTGCTCTCTGGAGCTGAGCGGCTGTTTCCGGATTGGTTGCGCGAACTGCATTGATGACGTTATCCAACTCACCGGTAATCTGTCTTACTGGTGCGACGGTTTCGTCGACATGACGCAACAAACGAGTCAGATTGGCTTGTTCAATAACAGGAGCGGCACCATCTTTCAGGCTCTTGATCACGGCCGGGTCGATACCCTGACGAGCCAGATCATCTATTGCTTTGGCCAATTGTTCCGGACTGCTTGCGCCATGAGCCAGTTCGTCGGCGATATGGCCGACCTTTGTGATCGCATCTCTTTGAGTTGCCACAGCTGCATCCGCAGAGGTTGGGAATTTGCTGCTTTCGGCCCTGACGATGGTTGAGAAGTTGTCTACTTCATCGGTAAGAGACTTCATCGAATTTTCGAAGCCGACTGTCAAACTGCGACCGGCAAAATTCGCTTCCAATCTTGATGCATCCACAACCAGGTCGTCGAGGACTCTAGCCATTTTCGGGTCGAGATTAACCGCTTGCTTCTTGAACGCATCGATTGCTCTGACCAGATCATCGGTATTCTTAACGCCATTGGCGACGTCTAAGGCAAGCGTATCAAGGTCTTTCAGAGCTTTAGCTTGTGTCGAGCCCCTTTCGAATGCTCCCGAAAGAGTCGATATCTTATTGCTCATTTCGCCGGCGATGGCTTTAGAGCTATTGGTCTGAAGCGCGTAACGTTCCAGCAAAGCGTTTTGATTGATTCTGGTCAGGAATTGATTGCCCTGGGCGACCAGATCATCGGATTTGGCGCCGGCATTTCGCAATACGTTAATGAATTCTGTTTGTGCTCTGGGAGTGCCCTGCGCGATTACTGCTTCTGTAGCCGTCTTGATTTGTTGATATGAAGTACCTTCCTTAACAGTCAAACCGGTCAGAAATTCTTCGGCGGCAGTAGCGGCTCTGGCTCTGCCGGTCGAAGTTATGGTTTCGGCGCTGATGGTGCCCGGCTTAACCTCGAAGAAATTATGAGTTACTCTCGAAAGAGTATTTGATTCACCCGCCAACCCTCTTTCGCCTACATTGACCGTTCCTGCCATGTAGTCCTTGGCTGTGGTCCATGTTCTTTGTAGTACGTTGGGTTTCGGAATTTCCGGCGTCATGAATTGATGTCCCGGCTTGGTGAGGCTCGGGGCAACTTCAGAGGCGGTCTTGCCTCCGTTGAAGGTGTCAGAGACCAAAGTTCTTGTTCGAGCGAAGAGGTTTTCACCTGCCGTTGCAGTGCGGGCGGCAATAGTCGCGCCCTGCACATCCTGGGCTATGGTCATGCCGGGCCTAATGGTCGCGCCTTTGAACAAATCGTTGCCGACCGTTACGCTGGCACGGGCAAGGTCGTCACCCATACCAACGCTGCGGACCGCAGCGCCCAAACGCAAGTCTTGGGCAACATTAGATGTAGCTCTTGCGGTGCCAGCTCCGCCGCCGATCATAGTAAGGACATAACTAAAGTTGGTACCGATAAAGCGCGCCTTGTCGTCGGCTGTTCCGCTAAAGCCGTCAGCCCACTTGCTGCCCAATGTCGACCAGTTCTGACGACCTTCCGTGGTTAAAGGATTTAAGGCCGGAGCAGCCTGAGCAACTTCGCTGGCTGTCTTAAACGCATGACCGCTCACCGAGTTGCCGTTCGCTAGAGCCGCAATACCGCCGTAGTCGGCCTCACGAGCCAATTGGCCTCTGCTCTTCTTAAAGAAGCCGGTGAACTGGTCGAGCATACCGCCGCCAAAACCAGTGGCAAAGTTGGCGCCTACTGAGAATACGTTTGAATTATCAGGCTTTTTAACTGCCGCTTCTTGAGCCAGCAGCTGGTCGGCACTACTCAGAGCACTATTGAAGCTATTGTTTATTACTGAAGTGAAAGCTAAAGGGTTGTTTTGGGCGGTGGTATTTTCGGCCACATCAGGAGTCGTGGGGGTGTTGCCATCCCCGGCATTTGCTCCTGTAGGTATTCCGAATTGATTGCCCATTGCTGCTCTAAATGCCTCTACGCGCCTGCTTTTTCAGGACTTCTCTCGTAGTGAATGGCGTCTTAGCACCCCAAAAAATTTGGTGTATTTGAACGCTTATATCCGAGTTGGCAAGGAAATTTGACAGTTCGAGGGGAACTTTTAACCCAGAATAGTGCCAACAGCGCCCAATTTGGATGGGGAAAGTACGCATGTCAGGAGGTGGACCCCCAGCAACGGATCAGATTTAATATAAATACTGATCTACAGTCTATAAATTCCCTTAAATAGCCCCTATCAACCCCATGACAACCCCGAGAGGGCGACTGCAGGGGCAAAAAACGGTCTCAACAGACTTCAAAAGTTCTCAATCACAGAGGAAATTTTCCCTTGAAACTGCTCGAAAACGTAGACAACATCCTGGAAAAGGACCCCGCCGCTCGCAGTCGACTTGAGGTAGTCCTCTGCTATCCCGGCTTTCACGTCATGGTCTCTCATAAAGTGGCCAATTTTCTGTGGCAGCGGGGCATGACGACTGTGGCCCGGTGTGTCTCTCAGGCGGCGCGAGTCTGGACGGGCATCGAAATCCACCCCGGCGCGACCATCGGCCGCCGGGTTTTCATCGATCACGGTATGGGGGTAGTAATTGGTGAGACAACAATCATCGGAGATGACGTGGTTATTTACCAGGGCGTAACCCTGGGTGCCGGCGCCGCCGCCCGGATGGGCTCAGCCAGCCGCGGCAAAAAACGTCACCCTACCCTGGGAAACGGTGTGGTGGTAGGCTCGGGGGCGGAAATCCAGGGTGACATTATCGTCGGAGACAATGTGCGCGTAGCTTCCGGCTCCATTGTTCTCAAGGATGTCCCACCCAATTCGGTAGTGGTCGGGGTGCCCGGACGAGTGATTTATCGCGACGGGGTGAAGGTGACCAGCGAATCGGTCCCGGATATCGAGGCAGAAGCGATCAAGAGTTTGAAGCACCGTCTGGAAAAACTGGAGCATCTGGTCGCTGCAGCGCCGGACATAAATAGAGAGTCTTTTGAAGTGCCGGTCGAGGATTTCTCCACCGCCGACTCCAAAAACACGCAAGTGGTAGATGACGGCACTGACCCTGTCGATGTCTTCCTGCACGGCGCCGGCATTTAATTGCTGCTGTAATAGTCGGCAATAACGGCTTTTTAAGTGGGTAGAATAAGTTAGACATACGAGCGAAAGCTGGAAAGGAATCAATACAGCATGGTAGAAACCGAGTTGGAAAAAGCATTTTCGACACTGGCGCAGGCATTTACTCTCACTGAGACTGAATTGACCGAAGAAATCTCACTAATCGAGCAGCAGATAACTAATCTCAAAGACAGAATCGCGCAGCTCAATGGCAAGCAGCAAACTCTGGCGCACGATAAATCTTCCATTGAAGAAATGTTCAGTCGATATTGTGCCACTGAAGGTGGTGCGGGTCAGCCGAAAGTGGAGTTTTAGGAAGACTCTTGAATGACCTTGATTCACGTCACTTGATCCGTTAAGAGTCCACATTAATGTCCGGCAACTGTCCACTATGTGGAGCACCCTTAAACTTAGGCCTCAATTTTTGCGTCGTCTGCGGCAGGCGTTCCAGCGGCGGTGAATCGAGCAAAATTGTCGGTCTGAAATCTGCTACCAGAGCGTCGGACCTGACGCAAAAAATCGACATCAGCGACGGAAAATTCTCCAATTTAAAAAAAGCAAAGACGCCGCTTCGATTTCGCAAAGTGAGAGGAATGTGGACGCAAGTCTTCTATGTATTTCTTGGAGTTTCTCTTTTCTTTTGCGCGATTCGATTTGTTCTTGAACCGAAGAGCTTTCACGAGGGTGTGCAACGAACAGTGCATACGATCATGCAAAAAGATCCCATTCAGCACGTTCAAAGTTTTCTGGGGGTAAAACCGGCAGCAGTCAAGAAGCCAGTAAAACCCGCCAAGCCGGCCAAGAAGAAAAAAGTGCGCAAAAAACGACCGCGTGCCAGACAAAAGACCGCTGCTCAAGCTCACGAATGAGCGGAATCGTCCGCCAGCGAGACGATGCCCATGTCAAACAGGATAGCCAGCTCTTCTCTGGTCCAGTTCTTTTTGACTCGCGGTGAATTATGCAAACTGGCGCGGATCATTTTGTCGCCCGCACCAGTAACTTCGTATACGTACTCTTTTTCAAAGTAAGGCGGTGCCTTGACTTTCAGAAGTTGTCCCTTTTTTATCTCAGGCAACATTATGGTGTCGGCTGTCAGCGAGAGGCCATCGCCAGAGCATTGCGACCTATTTCAGCCAGTTGCTTTTGCGTGGTGCCGCCCGTGATTTGATACGTTTTTGCATCACGCATTAATTTCTCGACCGGGTATTCTCTGGAATATCCGTAGCCGCCAAAGATTTGAACCGCATCAGTGGCGATGCGCATTGCTGATTCCTGGGCAAACACTTTTGCCAAACGCGCTGCTTCAAAATCGTTTTCACCTTGATCAACCAACTGGCAGGCTTTGTAGGTGAGCAGTTTGGCTGCTTCGATATCCTTGGCCATGTCCGACATCATAAAGGCGACGGCTTGGTGATCTCCTATCGGTTTTCCGAAGGTCTTTCTTTCTTTGGAGTAGTTGATCGAATGCTCCATGGCCGACCTCGCTATGCCGATTGCGCTCGCTGCAAAAAGCAGATAGGCGCGCGGCAAAACAAATGACAGAATTTCGCCTGCACCACCAGCAGTGCCGACAATGTTTTCGGCCGGTTGTTTGAATGAATTCAATTCCATATCGACAGCAGCAAGGCACTTTCTGCCTAATCTGTTGGCAGTGGCGATTTTCTTGATGCCATCCCCTTGTCCGTCCGCGATCACAATCGATAAATTTCCCTGGCTGTCTTTCGCTTTGAGGGCAAACCATTTGCATTGCTCACCGGCGACGACCCGAACGCGACCGCTCAATTCTATTTGCGATCCGGAAATCTTTACTGTAGGCAGGTGTTCGTCGTTGCCTGCACCATGGAGAATGTTTTCTGCAAAACCGGCAAAGGTCAGTTCGTCCATAAGAGGCTGAATGAATTTCTTTACTTTCTCAGCTTTGTTTTCAGCCAGAATCGCCAGCATGGCAATGGCGCCTGCTTCAACATATCCGGCGATACCGCTGCAACCGGCAGCAAGTTCTTCTTGCATGAGCACGGCTTCAAAAAGCGGCAGGCTGAGACCGCCGACGCTTTCAGGCGCCATTACATTGGTCAAACCAGCCTCGAAGGCTTTCGTGAGAACCTCCCGAGGCAATTCCGCCGTCTCGTCGAAGTGAGCAGCTTTAGGAGCTATCTCTCTTTGCGAGAAGTCGCGGGCCAGTTTTTGAAACTCTCTTTGTTCTTCACTTAAATTGAATTTAGACATCTTTTTGCTCTTCTTGAGTCCGGCTTTTTCGGGTTTGTGTCCAATTGTGAGTCAGGTTTGAACCTGACTGCTGGGCAAAGTCAAAGACCTATTCTAGAGGTTCGCAGGCGCCTTCTCAATCTAGGAGGCGCCACTTTAGTGAAATGGCGTTTATACGAATGTGAAAAGGCTTCTCTTGACCAGTGGTCGAAGGGTAGTCATGATTACGTGGATCTCCGCCCTGCTTGTCAATAGGCGGTGCTGCCAGCTAAATCAGGTCGCCATTCAACGTCAATTTACAACCATGTCGGTTCTAATCGCCCCTTCAATTTTGTCCGCCGATTTTGCCAATCTGGGCGCTGATATTAAGCGTGCAGAAGAGGCCAAAGCCGACTGGATTCACGTCGACGTCATGGACGGGCACTTCGTGCCGAACCTGACTATTGGCGCCCCGGTAGTCAAAAGTTTGCGCAAGACGACAAAATTGCCTTTTGATGTCCATTTGATGATTAGCGATCCTGATCAGTACTTGGGCGATTTTGCCGAAGCCGGTGCAGATTACATCACTGTTCATTCGGAAGCATGTGTTCATTTGCAACGCACCCTGTCGCAGATTCGCAACCTGGGCAAAAAGCCCGGAGTTGCGCTCAACCCTGCCACACCGGCGGATCATTTGAAATATGTTCTTGAAGATATCGATCTGGTTTTAGTTATGTCGGTCAATCCCGGTTTCGGCGGTCAGAAATTTCTGCCTTCTGTGCTTCCGAAGATTGCCCGCGTCCGGGAAATGTTCAACGAAATCGGCCGCAAAGATGTAAAAATCTCGGTTGACGGTGGTATCAATCCTGATACTGCCAAGCAGTGCATCAATCATGGTGCCGATGTATTGGTGGCTGGAAAGAGTGTTTATGGAGCGGCCGACATGAAGGCTGCAATCTCGCAGATCAGACAAGAGAAGGTCTCAGTAAAGTGAAGGAGCAAAAAATGGCTGGGCAAAATAGTTTCAAACTAGCAAAAGCAACCCTGATATGGGCAACAGCATTAGCCTGTATTGCTCCCTGTGTAGCCAAAGATGACGATTTCATCATGGATACCGATGGGATTGGCAAAAGCAATAATGGCGTAGTTACATCCGACCAATTTCTGGAATTAGGTGTTCCGACAGCCAATGCGCTGCGTATGGAAGGCGAGCAATCAATGCGCATCGGCAATCTTGATCGCGCACTGACCGTTTTGCAACGTTCCGTTGAGTTGGCACCGGGCGATATTGATGGTCGTATCATGTACGCCGAAGCGCTTGAAAAGAGATTGCTAAAGCAAAAAAGACGCGATCCAAAGTTGTACAACTTCGTCGTTAAGCAATGGCTCTACGTGGCTAAAAAAGCCGAATTCGTTGACCAGCAAATGCAAGGCGCATCACACCTGCAAGGTTTGACAGGCACCAGACCCGGTCGTTGGGAGAAAGAGAAGAAATTTCTCTCTCGCGTTCTTATCCCTGAAGATTCCAAAGTAAAAATTGGCGGCACTCCGGCGCCGGCCAAAAAGAAAGACGAAGATATGTAGTCTTTTGCGCTCAAACAATTTCGAAGCGGACCGAAATCACTCGGTCCGTTTTTTTTGCGCTATCCATTTGATCGTATTTTTGATCATGCGGATCAACCCGTAAACTGTGGAAATCACACCGAGAATCATCCAGGTCCAGGGCGAGTGCTGTTTAACCACATGGGTGTGAACATGAGCCATCTGTGCGGCTGAAGCTTCAGAGAAAACTGCAGCATAGGGAGATTTCGTTTCGACTAATTGCTGGCGCGCTTTCGCCATTTCAGAAGTGAGCGATTCAACCGGAAGATAAGTGGCAACGAGCAGTACAAAACCAATAACCACATTGAGCACACCAAAAACCAGCCACGGCCAACTCGGCTTCCACAAAATTAGAAGCGGGAAAAACCCAAGCAGCAGAAGGGCGTCCGAGACCCAGACGTAGGGGCTGTCGGCAGGAACAATGAAAAGTATAACGAAGCCGACTATCCAGAGCACCGCTGATGAAAATGTAGCCCACTTGCCGCCTGACTTAGGTTTGTCAGCTTCTGCAATGTCGGTCATTTTAACTTCCCCACCGATCTTTCAATTGTCGGATCAATAATTTGAAGTCCTCCGGGATGTCCTCGCCTTTTTCAATATTCTTAAAAACAAAGGCAGCAAACTCAACTTTATCAAAGTTTCCCAGGGATTTGCCTCGCCAGATTTTGTTCAGTATCTGAGTGCGTTTTACCCCTTGCTCAAACTGATCTTCTGTCAGGGGCTGGTATTCAATCAAGGACGGCGCGTTCACTCCGGTCATTGATTGCAGATAATGATTTAAAAGCCGGACGAACACGGACAATTCAAAAGTATCCTCGAATTCACCAGCTGCCAAACTGAAAAGTAAGTCGGAATTGTCTAGATGTTGCTGGATGACATCGTACTGACTTTGAGCATCACCATCGAGCAGGCAAGCAATCGGCAGCCTCGTCGTTTGTCTGTAGGAAAGAAATCTTTTGGCGACCTGATTGGCGCCGCCGCCGGAGATCATCAAAACCCTGTTGTTCAGAAAATCGAATTCGAAAACTTCAGCAAAGAGCGGCAGGAGAATTGCTTCGGTCTGGCCTTCGACCAGGAGCAGCTTCTGCGGCAGAAAATCAGGCTCCAGATAATGTTTTGCATTTTGATAGCAATGATCGAATGCAGAAAGGACGGCCCTTAACAGGGCACTGCATTCGGTGGCATGATATGAGGAGATGATCGGCAATATTTTTTCATTAACTAATGAGAGAAAGGCTGACGGATCACTCTCTGCCTTGCAATCATGGCAGTCTTGGGTGGCGGTAATCGCAGCGGCGACATACTCACAACTAAGTGCCGCCCAAATTGTTTCTTCCGCCGTCCATTTATACTCTTTACTCAGGAATTCCGACATTTGGGGATGAATTCGATCGAGAAAATTTGTGTAAAAGCTTTGCGGGTGCTGCTTTATAGAGCCAAGCGTGGCGGCGACAGAGGCAAAACTTAAGGACTTAAAACGAGATATGTCGGCGATAACGAAAGCAAGTGCTGAAAGACGAATCGCTTTTTGCCCGGCAGACAATGGTGCTTGATCGTTTGAATGCAGCAGATCCTGAAAAAAACTCGTGCGCTTCAATGCTTTTTTCAGGCGTGATTGAGGCTCGTCGAATGAGAGCCAATGCACAATTGTTCGCTCTTTGTGAACAGTTCTGTTAAGCAAATCTCTGCCCGGCATGCTTTGCTTGTATCCCCGTAAACACCACTGTCGTGACCGTTTACAGCCTTCGGCATAAAGATCACGGAGGCATCGTACCATGTTCCGGCCATTGGTTCGTGTTTACCCCCTTCTTATGACCTTCTGTTTCATCTAGTCTATGTATTCTTCCACTGGATTTTTTGTGTATGAGCGTTGTTGTCGACGACACTAAAGAACAGCGCGCGGATGATGTAATCACCCGTGGCACGACTTGGGCAGCCATCTGGCATATGTCCTGGCCGTTGCTGCTCAATATGTGCACAATTTCCGTAGCCAGTTTCGCCGATGTTTGGGTGGCCGGAAAGCTCGGCTCCGACACCCAGGCAGCAATAGGAATTTGCGGGCAGATAGGCTTTTTCATGATCATGCTTGCCGTTGCTCTGTCTGCCGGAACCACTGCTTTGGTGAGTCGATTCTGGGGCGCCGGCGACTACAAAGGCGCGGTGGAAGCGGCGCGTTACTCGCTCATTTTTGCCTTTATATTCGGCTGCGTTTCCAGTGCCATCGGTCTGCTTGTAGCGCGACCACTGGTGAGAATGCTGGGCGCTGCGCCTGACGTCGAGCATCAGGGATGGCAGTATTTGAAATGGGATTTGCTCAGCCATATTCCTTTCACGATGCTGTGGGTGGCTAATTCAATTTTCCGCGCCAAGGGTGATGCTCGCGTTCCGATGATCACCTGGATTCTGATGACTACTTTGATTTGCGCATTGGACGTCGGTCTTTGCCTTGGCCCCATCAAAATGGGAATAGCCGGAATCGGATTGGCATGGCTGATTGCCGGGACAGTGGGCGTTCTCTTCTCGCTCTATGTGCTGGCCCGTTCGGAGCTGAAAGAGGCTCTCAACTTGAAAGGTTCATTCGAGAAAGAAAAGTCTAAAGAGTGGTTGTTGCGCTTGCTGCGTATCGGCATTCCGGCATGCATTCAAGATCTTTCCTGGGTGGGGGGGAATTTTTTGTTGCTGATTATTCTTGCCCATACCAAAGATCCCACATCTGCTCAAGCCGCCTGGGGTGTAGGTTTGCGTGTCGAGGAAATGATCGGCGGCATGCCCATCTATGCGCTATCGATGGCGGTGGGCACTATTGTCGGACAAAATCTTGGGGCCAAACAACCTGAGCGGGCGGTCAAAGCAGGCTGGCATGTTGCGGCAATCGGAGCTGGTTTCAACGTTGTAGTAGCGACCGTGCTCTTTTTCTTCGCTCGCGAAATTGCCAGTATGATGAGCTCCGATCAAAAGGTAATAGCATTCACCTGCGACTATCTACGCGTCATAGGCTTGTGCCAACCTTTTGTTGCTCTCTGGTTGATTCTATTCGGCGCCATGCAGGGCGCCGGATACACGCGCTGGCCGATGATTGCCAGTACTCTTGTATTGACATTGTTCAGATTGCCCTTGGCCTGGCACTTGAGCGTCACTCAAAATTGGGGACCGACCGGCACCTGGGTGGCCGTGTCGATTTCCGTATTTATCGTCGGCATGCTTGCTGTCTGGCGCTTTCAGTCAGGTGTCTGGAAAGAGCAGAAAGTCTAGAAAAGTTTGGCACGAATTGAACTTTTTTCTCAGCCGATACGTATCTAAAGGTGTGAGAGAAATGCCGGCGGTGTGAATCCGCTTTCATCAGTGCGGGCGTTTGTGCGTGCGCTAGCTGCTCACGCTCGACTACCTGGAGGTGTTTATGCAAGCGAAAGAAAGCATAGAAAAGGAAGTATCCAACCCGAAGCACAAGTATAAAGATCGAATCAACTTTGCATTGCCGCAGTTGAAATTGTGTCTTGTCGGCGAGCCGTATCGTTCTAAAAAGCCAATTCCAATTCAAGCACCGCAGGATGCTGCGCCGTTTCTCAAGCCATTGCGCTACGCAACAGAAGAGTATTTTGTCAGTTTGCACCTCAATGCCCGACATGAGGTGCTTGGCTTGCATGAGGTTTCCCATGGCTCCCTGTCCGCCTCCCTCGTGCACCCTCGGGAAGTTTTCAAAGCCGCACTGCTTGCCAATAGCTATGCGCTTATAGTTTGTCACAATCATCCATCCGGATCGAAAGTGGTTCCCAGCCGAGAAGATTTGGAGACGACAGGACAGCTTCTTGCGGCGGGAAAGCTTTTAGGCGTCACTTTAATCGATCATCTCATCGTTGGACCGGGATTGAAGAAGAATTCTGTTTACAGTGTCAGAGAGCACCACCCCGAGTTATGGAAGAGCGCTAGCACAATTTGAAGTAAAGCAAAATACCAATAACCCTGAAAGTGACGGTCTTTCGACCGCTGATATGAGAGACCTCAGGTTACGAAATTGAGGTTGTGATATCGTGAATCTCGGGCTTTTAGAGATTCGGACCAATTTATAGCGATGAGTCGAGAGAAAAGAAAAACCATAAAGGTGCAGGTAGGCAACCAATACATAGGCGGTGATGCGCCTGTGC
>PNKB01000066.1 GCA_013997645.1 Cyanobacteria bacterium PR.3.49 | reverse complement strand
AGCCGTTTGCCGACATATTCGATGTGATTTTGCTGGGTGATGCGGAAGTAGCGGTACCTTCATTCCTTGCCGCCTATCGGCAGGCAAGATCAACAAGCTCGCGAAAAGAGCGCCTTTTGCGTCTCTCCAACGCTGATGGAATCTACATTCCGCAGTTTTACGATGTGATCTACGCGGCAGACAAAGGCATAAACGACGGTCCGGTCGTTGCCATAAAACCGAACAACGCCGATGTTCCTCAGTTGCCTCGCAAAAAGATTTTCACACCGCCCGCCGATTACGTGGCTCACTCGATCGTTCTCACCCCGGATTCGGCATGGGGCAATATGTTTCTTGTGGAAGTCGTGCGGTCCTGTCCGCAAGAATGCCGTTTTTGCCTCGCCAGTTTTCTTACTCGACCTTTTCGTGCCACCAATGTCGATACGCTGATGAGCGCAATTGAGCTTGGTTTAAAACACACAAACAAGATCGGTTTATTGGGTCCTTCAGTGACCGAGCATCCAAAATTCGAAGAGATTGCAGCAAGATTGAGAGGCAGAGACGATCTCAGTTTGTCGATCGCGTCGGTGCGCGCCGACACACTGTCCAGAGAAATTTTGGACACTCTCGTATCGCTCGGTCAAAAGTCAGTCACCATCGCCATCGAGTCAGGCTCGGAGCGCCTGAGATCGATAATGAAAAAGAACCTCACTGAGGAAGAAATTCTCACGGCTGTCGCAAATGTGGAAGCGTCCGGGCTTGAATCCATCAAGTTCTACGGCATTGCTGGATTGCCGCACGAAACGCAAGACGATATCGACGAAACAATTCGACTGATGACACAGTTAAAGAAAAAACATAAGAGGCTGCGTTTCGTATTTGGTATCAGCTCCTTCGTTCCTAAGGCACAGACACCATTTCAATGGAATGGGCGCGACAAAGACTGCGGAAAAAAGCTCGAATATGTTCGCAAGCATTTGTCCAAAATCGGCATCGATGTACGCCCGGAAAGCCACAATTGGAGCGACATTCAAGCGCTGCTATCGCGCGGCGATCGCCGTCTGCACCCGATTTTGAAGGACGTGGAAGAAAATTCCGGCAATCTGGGCGCCTGGAAAAAAGCGATTAAGGAAGCATCTGCCGGCGGCGCCGGCCCGCATAACATCCGCGATTACTACATTTTCCGAGACATCCCGCAGAATGAAGTCCTGCCCTGGAGCCATCTTCAAGATGAAGAGAAAACACTCTACCTGCGCAAACACAATGACGCAGCCCTGGCCCTTGCCGGTCAATAAATCTTGATTTCAGTTGCACAACCGGTATTTAGATTCGGTTGAAAAGCTTATAGACTGAAGGCAGCACCATAAAGGGGCAGGATATACAGGGAGAAGGCATGGATAACTCCACGCAAATTAACCAGTTGGTTCAACCGGTCAGAGACGACCTGTTGTCAGGCGCTGCTGAGGTCGCCCTCAGAGCGATCACTATTTATCAAACTGTGATGCAGAGCGAGCCAGATCCGGTCAAACTGAAAAAGCTCTTGACCGACACCACGCTTGCCCTGATTGACGCCCAACCGGCAATGGCACCGGTTTTTCATCTGGGTAATGCGGTTTTGCTGTCGGTCCGCTCGGCTGAGACAGCGGACCAAATCAAGGCTTGCTGCGACGAAGCGCTGACTAATTTTGAAAAGCAGCTTTGCGAATCAGCTAATGTAATAGCCGATAAAGTGTACGAACTAATACCGCCGGGTGAAGTGGTCTTCGCCTATTCATTCAGCTCAACTGTGGTCAGCTGCCTGCTTAATGCGCGTGCCAAAGGGCGTTTCTTCCGCGTTGCCTGCACCGAAGCCAGACCTGCATTCGAAGGCAACAAATTAGCCAGCCGCCTGGCTAAAGGCGGCATAGAAGTGATGCACACATTCGATAACGCCATGGGTCTGTTGCTGCCCACTTGCACTGCCGCTTTCATGGGCGTCGATTGCGTCGGCCGTCCCGGCGTCGTAAATAAGGTCGGCTCCTGGCTTTTAGCAATCGCCTGCAAGGAGTTGGGCATTCCGCTGTATGCGTTGACCGGCACCGAGAAATTTGTCACAGACGAGCGCCTGTTTGAATTCGAGCGACACGAGCGACCGGCAGAGGAGGTCTGGAGCGACTTTCCGAAAGGTGTGCGGGTGCTTAATCGGCATTTCGAACTAATTCCTTTCAGCCACATTAGCGGAGTAGTCACCGAACAGGGTATCTTGAAAGGGAACGACATCGACAGCTGCGTATCCAAACTAGAGGTCCATGAAGCTCTTCGACTCGAACCGGCGGGTATCTAAGACAATCGCCCGCCGCTTTCCTCAATTCCAAAAATGAAAGCACCCATCTTCCTTTCCGTCTCGATATTGTTGCTCAGCCAGCTTCCCTGCCAGGCGAAGATCGGCGAAGCGTTTGCCACCTATCGCACTAAGGTTGCGGCGAAATACCGGTTTCGCACTCAAGAGGCTAAGGGCGCCCAGACCTATTACCGATTCGCCTATCCGCTCACACCTGACGAAGAACAGCGCTGCCCCGGCTTCGGCACAGGCATAACAATTACTGTTGCCGGGGGCAAAATTGTCGGGCAGTCGATGGCTGTCCGCCTCGGAGACGCTTACGATGAGAGTCGCGCTATGGCTTCACGCCGTGCTCTGGACTTTATTCTGGAAGCAATCGGCAAAGCCAAAAGCCCCTCTCCAACAGAAGATGGGCAACAGTTGGCCAGCATCAAGAATGCTATCGAACAAGCTTTGATTTCCAACCCGCAAAACATTCAGTTTCCGGGATTCCCACAGCGCGCGAAGCTCTCCTGCTCGGCCACAGGAGATTTGCTGATAGCCGTTCTGCCGCCTGTGCAAACAGCACCACCAGGCTCATACATGCAATAGATTTAGAGAGGCTGCCACCGAGGGCGATCGTTGATGCCCAGATCAACAAGATCGGAACTGACTCCCAAGAGCCTGCCATCAGCGTTTTGAGCAAAGATTCTCAATTGATAGCAAGCGTCTTCCCCAAACAAAGACCGCTCCAAGCTGATACTGCCGGCAGTACCACTGACTGTCCATTTTTTTCAGAGGCTTCCTTGATGGACTGACGTCACGATAGGTGAAGTGCTCCAGTTGAAACATCGCCCGCGGGCGAGACAGCTCGCAATAACAAGAGACGGCGCCAGGTATTTTTGAAACATCGAAATCGAACTTGAGAGGAAATTCGAGCGGACGGTAAGCGCCGTCGTTGAACTCTTTTATGGTTTGCCCAGAGGCAGCAAGAGTGGGAATCAATGCCTTTCCATCGTTCAACCTGGCCGACACAACACTGAGATTCGGCTTATCACGCAAAAATATTCCGAATTTCGACATATTGTTGTGCAAAAACCAGACAAATTTCTGATCAACCGCAAAGCGCACGGTTTGTCGCTTTTTGCTCAGGTCGTAGCTTGCTTGCACCCAATTGTCCAGACCTTTAGGCGGCACTCTTTCTCGGTCGAAAGAAAGCACCATTACATCGTCTTTAGCCGCAACAGCCGGCTGACTGTTGGCGATATCAACGTCAATAAATCGAACCGCACTGGGATCGAACGGCTTTTCTGCAATTATCTCGGTCATGCCATAATCGCCCGGCCGGATCTTCAGTGCCGGTAAAACAGTATTGCCGGAAGGGAAAGCGAATTGCTTGCCACTGCGCACTGCAATAAGTTTTCTTCTGTCCACGTTCCAATAAACGGTTGCAAACCGATCTGTATCGGCAAGTTTTCTCCGTAAAGCACCGCCTGGGATTAAATGATCATATGTGTAGAAGCGCGGCTCCAGGACAGCGATTCGATTGGATATGTCAGGGCGCAAAAGCGGCGGAGAAAGCAGCGATTGAATCAAGTAATACCGGTTAAACATATGCGCGCCCAGGACTTGAATGGGCGAGTATGCCAGCAGCAACTTCTTTTCCGGCGGCAACACAGCCACAGCATTATTCAGCTCGATTTGCATATCCTCGACGTGGCGTGCAGCTTCAATCCAGCACTGATTGTTTTGCTTGCCGACAAAAACTGAAAGGCCAATCGTCGCCATAAACAAAATGGCGGCAGCAGCCGTCGCCATTCGTCTAGCATTATTCGATACGTTCTTGAAATCAGGCACTATCAAAACTGCGGCAATAACCGAAAGGACCGCAGTGCTCATGTAAAACAGTCTGGAGCCGGCCAGGGTATTGTGGATCATAAACACTTGATACAGCGGCAAGAACTGCAGCACAAGCCAAGTAACAAGAAACCCGACCAGTTTCAAA
This sequence comes from Cyanobacteria bacterium PR.3.49, assembly GCA_013997645.1. Lineage (GTDB taxonomy): Bacteria > Cyanobacteriota > Vampirovibrionia > Obscuribacterales > Obscuribacteraceae > QKMZ01. The sequence goes on along the minus strand of PNKB01000066.1, from coordinate 22,477 downwards.
CGCCCGCCGCTAAAACCACCAGATCGCAAACGCGCCAGTAAATAAACGCCAAAGAAAATATAGAATGCACGAAAAGCATTCTCAAAGTCGCCATTTCTCTCAATCAATTCCTCGTTGAAAGGATAAGCAACTTTCCAGAAATGCGCAAAACGATCGATTAAGGACGAAATCGAAAAAACATTCGCTTCTCCGACCGCACCGACATATCCACCAAGAAGCTGACCGGTAGCCATATAACGAATCACGAAATAGACGCTTAGCAAGGCAAAATACGGGGCGGCATTTACCAGAGATTGTCGAAATCTGCCGGTCGGTTTTTCTGCTTTGCTAAGAAATGCCGAGCAAGCAAAAACAACAAGAGGCAGTGAGGCCGACATTTCTTTGCTCAGCAAAGCAAGCGCGAATGAGCCAAGTGACAACCATCCGGAAAATGAATTAGTAGCATTTTTTCCAACCGGTATTTGCAAAAAAAGCGCCAGGGCAAGCAAGTAGAACATCGTAGAAAGACCGTCTACACGCCCGATCAGCCAGGATACTACTTCCGTGTGCAATGGGTTGACGGCAAAAAGCAAAGCCGCACAATAAGCAATGAGTTCGCCGCGAGCAACTTCAAAACGCCGCGCTAAACTGCGCGTGATGAAAAATAGAGCAAGCGCACCGGCAAACGAATACAAGAGATTGGAGATGTGATAACCCAACGGATTGGCGCCGGACATCAATTGATCGAGCGCAAAGCTCACCTCAATCAAAGGGCGGTAGAAAATTTCTGTTGAGTTGTCCTGCATCCAAACAGTTGCGAAAGTGCGAAAGAAAAGGTCCGCCTTATCGGCAAACATTTTAGAAGCGTATGTCACGTGAATTAAATCATCAGATGTGAAATAGCTTCTCAGCGCGCCGCCAAATTCGAAAAGCATCAAACCGGCAGTGGTCAGAGCAAAAATTATGAAAGCGAAAATTCGCCGCCAATTGTTTGAACGACTTTCATCGCCGACAGTGCTTGCAGATAAATTCGAACTGGTCCGGACTGCCTCATCATGCAGGTCCTCTTCGACTGTATTCACCTGCATGAAAGTGCCTATGGATAAAGTCCGCGCAATTTGCGAGCCTCAACCACACGTTGAAGAGCAAGGCGCATTGCAGAATCTCTGAGCGGAAGTTTGTGCTCCGAAGAAGTGGCAAAGACCTGATCGCAGGCTCTGGTCACTAACTGCTCGAGGCGATCGTAGACTTCTTTCTCATTCCAGAAAAGTCCCATCAAACTCTGCACCCACTCAAAATATCCGACCGTCACGGCAGCGGAGTTCGAAAGAATGTCGGGCAATACATGCACGCCACGCTTGGCCAACACTTCATCGGCTTCCGGCGTCGTCGGAGCATTTGCGCCTTCGACAACAACTTTGGCTTTGACCTTATCGACATTCTCAGCATGGATCTGGTTGGCTACAGCACACAAAACGAGGATGTCGCAATCCAGCTCCACCACTTCATCTACAGGCACGAATTTGCCCTTTGAATAGTTTTCCATACTGCGGTGTTCTCTGTAATGAGCCTTGACGTCTTCGATGTCCAGCCCTTTCGGGTTGTAGACGCCGCCGGATGTTTCCGAAACACCAACGATTTTAAAACCGCATTTGACCAGATCTCTGGCTGTGCCGGATCCAGCGCGACCAAGACCTTGAATAACTACCGTCGGTTCATTCTTGCTAAAGGCAATATGCTTCAGCAGTTTTTGAGTACAAAGTGAAACACCAAAACCGGTCGCTTCGTGCATAGCCAGCGAGCCGCCGATGCTCTTCGGTTTTCCGGTCACGACTGAGCCGGCGGTATGACCGATGTTGACACTGTACGTGTCCATCATCCAGGCCATGGTTTGCTCATTGGTATTGAGATCCGGTCCCATGATATCGGCGTCCGGTCCGATGATATCGATGATTTCGGAGGTAAACCTTCTGGTCACGCGCTCCAATTCCGTTTGCGACATCGCGTGCGGGTCGAGGCGAATCCCACCGTGCGCACCGCCATAAGGCAAATTCATGAGCGAACACTTCCAGGTCATCAGCATTGCCATAGCGGCAATTTCACCAAGATTGACGAATGGATGATAGCGAACGCCGCCCTTGCCGGGTCCGAGCGCCAGATCGTGGTGCACGCGATACCCCTGAAAGGACTGAACAGAACCATCGTCCATGCGGCATGGAACCACGACCGACAGAGCCCGCTTCGGCTGCATCAATGGTCCGACGGTACTGTCGTCAAGCTTCAGCGATTGCGCCGCCCGGTGAATGCGCTTTTGAGCCATCAAGAAATCTTCGGTTTCCCACTCATTCTTGATCTCCTTTTTGCCGCCGGTTTCTTGCGAGTCACCCTTTTGCTTGACCTTGCCCATTCGATATACACCTTAGTTGCCGGAGTCGAGCCAATATTATAGGCATTAACAGCTCAAAATTGGCTGTTAGCCTTGATTAGAAGCTAATACTCCACAAATTTATTTAGCCACAGCCTGCTGGCACTCTTTCATCAGGTGATCCTGGACCTTCTTTGCCGCACGGCCGCTCTTCTTGCGGACCGATTCCATGAGGCTATCGGCCTCTTTAGAAGTCTTGCGAACGAAATCGGAATGGCTCTTGTCAAACCCCGCTAGGTTGATAAGGACGTTGTAATAGGCACCTTCGGCGGCTGCAAGCGCCATCAGACCTGCAACTCCGGCATCCGACATCGAATTCGGATTGCCCTTCTCAATTGCTGTGTCGACCAAATTGAGCGCATCATCACAGCGCTTGAGCACACCCAGAGGCACCAATGTAGCTTCTACCGTTGCATTGTGCATCGCCTCATCACGACTCTTGACTTCCTCCGGCGAGCCTTTCGGCATCCGGCGCGCCTCGATGATTCTGTTGTATGCATTCATGTCATTGTCTACATCGCGCAGAAAATCGCGTTTTAAAATCTGCCCTTCTTCCGCCAGTGCATTGAGAATCGGCTTGGAAGCCTCGAAGCCCTTCTTCTCATAGGTCAAATTGCCGACCATCGCCGACAATGCCGCCGAAAGTGCACCGGCAAGAGCTGCCGCACTGCCGCCGCCCGGAGCAACCGAGTCAGAAGCAAGTTCGTCTACAAAGTCGCTGAGCGAAAGTTTCTTCAATTCTTTGGTCTGCGGAGCAACGCGATATTCAATGATTTTTTTGTCGATATCGAACGGCGAAAGCTCTGCCAAACCAAGTGATTGAACGGCCGTTTCCACCAGCTCGCGCTCGCAAACACCAGTAGAACGACCTTGCTTTTTCAAGTAGTGACGCCCAGCCTCAAGCATCGGCGCAAGCGGCACCAAACCGACAATTTCACTGCCGGTCACCCGCAGGCCCATCTCATTTGCAACTCTTTCAGCTTCATCGAAAGCCTCATGCAGAGAGCAAACCGAATAATCTATCAAGTTAATCGAAATTTGCGCACGCTTGTATTCGTCCACGTACCAGCCGACTGCACGCACCGACTTCAGCGTTCCGGGAACCTTAACGGAAATACCTTCTTTGTCTTTGACGATATTCCCTTCCGCATCACGCTTGGCCTTTCCAGCCTCTCTGATAGTCAGCGCAATGTCATTTGCCAGTTTCTTCGAGCGCGTATTTAGATTGACATTGTAAGCAATCAAAAACTGCCGAGCACCAATTACGGTGGCACCGGATTGAGCGTTAAATTCAGACGGGCCAAAGTCAGGTTTAAAACTCTTGTCCTTCATCTTCTCAGGAAGAGCTTCGTACTCACCTTTGCGAATGTCGGCAAGACTCTTGCGATCGTCTGTTCGCGCCGCTTCGGCATACAAATAAACAGGAATTCCAAGTTCCTTGCCGACGCGCTCACCGAGTTGTTCTGCAAGTTTCACGCAGTCGTCCATCGTCACGCCGGCGACAGGTACAAACGGGCACACATCAGTCGCGCCCATGCGCGGATGCTCTCCCTTGTGCCTTCTCATGTCGATTAAAGCTTGCGCAGTTTTAATCGCTTGGAATGCACCTTCCACGATCACTTCCGGGCTGCCTACGAATGTGACTACGGTTCTGTTTGTGCTCACACCCGGGTCGACATCCAGCAAGCTGACGCCCTGCACGCTCCTTATCGCATCGGCAATCGCATTGATGACTTTCTCGTCGCGACCTTCACTGAAATTGGGAACACACTCAACCAGACGCATGGCAAACCCCGTTGGATATATACAAACGACAAGCTAGATATTGTATGCCTATTTGGATCTATAATCTGCGTCTGAAGGTTAATCAGTTTAATAAGTGGTTCGGTTTGTGAGGGCGTTTAGTGGCTGGGTCAGGCAAAGGCAAGGAAACACACGCGGACTTGCAGCAGGAATATTTCCGCTCGCACGTCGGCATTTTTCTGCAGCCGATTCCAGATGAAATTCTGGCGCGCACTAAAAAAATTGCCGAGAGCGCCGGTCTAAATTCCGGTTCCCAAGTCCTTGATGTCGCAACAGGGACAGGAGCGCTCATCGTTCACTTTTTGGAATTGGGAGTGAAGGAAGAAAACATCGTCGGCGTCGATCTTACCGATGCAATGCTGAACCAAGCGCGCGAACGTTTCCCGAAAGTCAATTTCATCAACGCGGACATCCTTGATGCAGACACTGTTATTGGGAAACCCAATCAGTTTGACGCAGCATTTTTCAACGCCTGCTTTGGCAATCTGTACGATCAAAAACTGGCTTTGGAAAAAACTCAAAAATTACTGCGCTCCGACGGCTGCATCATCATCAGCCATCCGCTCGGCAAACGCTTCGTCAAAGCTCTGCATGATTCGGATCCTGAGATCGTCCCGTTTCTTCTTCCTGAAAAAGAACAGCTACTGCAGTGGGCGAGTGAGTTGGGTATGAAACTTGCAGACTTTACAGACGAGCCTGATTTCTATCTAGCGAAACTTATCTAGCGCTCAGACGGCATCATGCGTAAATTGCCACCAAATCTCCAACTTCCGCTTAGGCCAAGCATGATCAAGCAGATAATTCTTGCTGCAAATCCGAATGTCAAAGTCCACAACACTGCTTGGGACAAGCAAGACATCCGGAAAAAAAGTCGAGACGAGATGATCGGCCTGGACAAGTTTAGGTTACTCGAAATCAGTTACAGTCCTGATGGAATTTTTTTAGATGGTCCGGAGGTCTGGCTAAAATCATATCCTGTGCCGAAAGACAGATGGGCTGAATTGAGCAAGGCCAGAGAGTTAACTATTGAAGCTGTCGAAACGTTCATCAAATCAGTTTCCGAAACTAAACTTTGGCATGCAAAATGGAACATCAAAATTCTATTGGACAAGCGCAATTCAAAACTGGAGATAGATTCTTTGCTTGGCGCCAACACGCCCAAAGAAGAAAGAGTGAAACGTACTGTTGCTGTGAATCAAAGTTTTTAAGAACGATAAGCAAACTTGTCTTTCAGTTTCAAAACTCGTGATTCGAAGAAGTGCCAAGAGAGCATTGACCAGATAATGGTCACAATAAACGCAACCAGTTCCCCGTTCACCACGGCGGCTGCCGGCAGGCAATAGACAATGATTGCGCGGATGACGAAGCCGAAGGGATGATACAGGTAAATTCCGTAACTGATTTTGCCCAGATAGGAAAACGGTCGATAGTTGAAGATCTTCAGAATAAGTGCGTTTCGCGTTTCCCACAAACCTAGAACGAACAACGCAATGCCAAATGCGCTCAAAGTGTAGTTTCTGAACCAAAATGCGTCGTTCTGATCTTGAAACTTATGTGCCGAGAAAACGAGATAGAGATCAATCGCCTCCAAAATCAGTCCGGCAATCAACAAATACGTTCCGGAAACGTGTTTCGTCCAGCCGCGCAATTGGGCATGCCCAGCCAGACAACCGAAAAGTAGAAACTGTCCGCAGACCGGCAAAAGCATGTAATAAGGTCGGTCGGAAAACTGTTTCTCCGCCCCAAAATTAGCCACCACTGACGCCACTAACAGCGCAGCAAGTAGAAACACTCGCGCCCGTTTAGGTGTTACCAAAAGCGCCAATGGATACAAAAGATAGAACTGCTCTTCCACGCACAGCGACCAGAAATGCACTACAGTTCCCGAAAAACCTTTGTCGAGAAAGACCTTTAAATTGAACAGATACGTGTATTGAAAGATGGGAAACGGCAGTTGACCAATTACCAGAAGCAACGTGATCAGCACATAATAGGCAGGAAAAATGCGCAGGCAGCGGCGGATGTAGAACGTTTTCAAATCATTGAGCAAATCGCCGGTTTGATTGGCTTCCAGAATTCGGGTAATGAGAAACCCGGACAACACAAAAAAGATCTGCACGCCCAGCGCGCCGAAAGGAAATTGATTGCCGTTGTGATCGATAAAAACGCCGGCGTGAAAATGGAAAACGAGCATGACGGCAATCAGCCTCAGCGTATCGAGCTGAGATTTGTAGCCGAGCTTCTCTTGGTTGCTGTCGATCTCGTTTTCAGTAGTCACTGAAAAACTGTAGCAGCCCAAAAGGCTAATAGCGACCTCAGAGACGATGCACCGGACAGCCGCGATATTGGGTTTAGTTCGAAAGTTCGGAGAGGGAGGGATTCGAACCCTCGGTACAGCTTTTGACCGTACAACTTCTTAGCAGGAAGCCGCTTTCGACCACTCAGCCACCTCTCCAAGAATGCGCCCGTTATTGCGGGCCATATAGAACTCTACCATATATAGGTCGAGGTCGACAGCCGCCGCCCCAATCTAGAAATGTCCCAAAACGACGATCCAAATCCAGTAATAGCTGACCGGGGAGCCGAAAAGAAGGCTGTCTCCCCTGTCAAGAAAACCGCCGTGGCCGGGGATTGCGTCGCTTGAATCCTTAATACCGGCATCTCTCTTGAGAAGCGATTCGCATAGATCGCCCAACTGCGCGGCAATTGATACGAAAAGCCCCATCAGTGGCGCATGCCAGATTTTGCCGCGAAACGGTTCAGAATTCGCAAACAAGAAATGGTCGGCACCATAGACAACCACGGTTGCCCAAAATATAGATGCCAATACACCCGCAACAGCACCTTCTATGGTTTTCTTCGGGCTGATTTGCGGATAGAGCAAGTGTTTGCCGAACGTTTTGCCGCCGTAGTAGGCGAAAACATCGGTCGCCCAGACAATGAACAAGCATACCCAAACATAGGCCAGACCAGGCTGTTGCAACGGATTGGCAATTTGAGCCGCACCGGGCGCCGTCAAGTTGCGCAGCAAGACCAAATGACTGGGCAGAAATCCCACGTAGATGAAACCAAGAATCGTCGTTGCAATATCCGCGATCGTCGCTGGTGGAGCCTCGTGCCGGAAAAGCAGACGGAAAAATGAAAGACAAATTCCAACGGTCAAGAGCAGAGGATAGTGCTCCAGAGGATAGGTCGAGGAAACTGTCGAGCCGGGAATTACCGGCAAAGCGGCAACCGCGAAGAAAGCAAGGATCATCCCCTTGATAATCCGGGGCGACGGCTTAAAACCCTTCGCCCGCGCCATGTTTATGAACTCATTACCGCCCCAGTAGCAGGCAATAGCCATGACGCACGGAAACACCAGCCCGCCGAAAAGAATGCTCCCGACAGCAGCGAAAAAGAGTACGAATCCGTAGAGAATTCTTTTCATCGAATTCCCTCGCTGCTATCTTTCAAAGCACCGCCTTCCGGCATATCCTCGATTTCTACTCCCTGGTCGGAGCTTACTGTTGCATCAGTTTTACCTGAATTCAGAGTCGCGTTTCCTGCCTGTCCTATAAGATACGCCGAAACAAGGGCGGTAAGAGGGATTGTAAAAACGAGGCCCAGACTGCCGCTTAGTGCTGAGGCAATTTCGGTTGCAAACAAATCAAGATTGATTAACTTGGTCGAGTCCATCTGCCTGGCAAGCAGGAGCAGGGGCAAAGCACCACCAGCGTAAGCAAGCACCAGAGTGTTTGTCATGGTGCCCATAATGTCGCGCCCGACATTCATGCCGGCGTTGTAAAACAGTTTAAAACTGGGATTGGCAGCCGTGCGCGACACTTCCGTGACGGTCGAAGCTATGGAAATTGCCACGTCCATGATGACGCCGAGCGCACCGATGAGCATGCCTGCCGCCAACAAGCCGCTGTAGAAAACAGGTTCCTGTTTCAAAACAGACCCGCGCAATATTTGAGCTTCTTCGCTCGAAAGCCCCGTCAACGGCGCAAAAGTGATAACTAGTTGAGCGGCAATGCCGGCGATGATTACACCACCCACGGTGCCGATCACGGCAGCATAGGCCTTGCGGGTAAAGCCGGCGACAAAAAACATGCTGCAGGCGGCCGCAGCCAGTGAAATAAAAACCGCCACCAGCAGCGGATTCATGCCGCTCAAACTCAAGGGCAAGAGAACAAACGCGATCAATGCGACAGTGGCAATCAAGCCCGCCAGTGATTTAAAACCTTGCTTGCCGCCGAAAAAGAGAAAGGCCGCCAGGAATACTACACCCAATCCGATGATGACCGGAGCCCGGTAATAGTCAGCAATATTTACTTCCCGTTGCCCGCCGCCTTGCACCACTGACAGTATTACTTCCTGACCGGGCCGAACCGAAATATTGAAGGATGGATTGTCTGTGATTTCATTCATCACAGTGAAAGTCTGCCCTGCCAGTGGACCTTCTTTTATCTCCACCTCAACCGCCTGACGATTGCTCACCATGCCGGTCTTGTCCAAAAGCAACTGGTCAAGTTTTGCCTGCGAAACAGACTTCACTTTTCCGACGACGAAAGATTCTTCAATCGGCCCTGCACCGCGTTCTACAACACGTGCAACAGCCGGTTTATTCTCAAGGGTAACCGTCGGTTTCTCCCCATCGGCAGCAGTCGCCGACACGCTGGTGACGGCGAAGTTGAGAAAAACAGAGACGAGAGCACAACAGAAAAAAAGCTGTGCTCTTGCGGGTAAGCACACGACTACGCTTTACTCCTTGTTGAACTCGATGCCCAGTTGCCCGGCGCCGAGATGATTGTTGATCGGAGCGCGGCCTAAATGTGTATAAGCCTGAGGGGTGGCGCATCGCCCTCTTGGCGTTCTCTGGATAAAGCCGGCTTGAATGAGGAATGGCTCGTAGACATCTTCCAGAGTGTCTGAATCTTCGCCGAGTGTGGCGGCAATGGTTTCAATTCCGACCGGTCCACCTTGATAGTGATCGATCAAAATTTCGAGCATGCGCCTGTCTGTTGCGTCCAGACCGAAAGCATCGACAGCATATGAATCAAGCGCAGCCACAGCAATCGACTCAGTGATCGTTTCTGCTCCCTGAAAATGTCCATAATCACGCACCAGACGCACCAGTCGATTGGCAATTCTCGGTGTTCCTCTTGCTCGCCCGGCAATTGCCACGACTGCATCTTCAGTCATAGCGACATTGAGCAACCGTGCGGTTCTGGCAACAATTTTGGCCAGCTCATCTCTCGAGTAAAACTCAAGACGCAGCACAAAGCCGAATCGATCGCGCAATGCATTCGAGATCATGCCTGCTTTCGTGGTCGCGCCTATTAACGTGAACTTCGGCAGAGGAAGCCGCATTGTTCGCGTTGCGTGTCCCTTACCTGATGTAAGGTCGATGACGAAATCTTCAATAGCAGGATAGAGCAATTCTTCCGCCACTCTGCTCAAGCGGTGAATTTCATCGATGAAAAGCACGTCTCCGGCTTCCAATTGATGCACAAGACCGATGATGTCGCGGGGACGTTCCAAGCTGGGGCCCGACGTCATATGAATACGCGCGCCCATTTCATTTGCAATCACACGCGCAAGGGTCGTTTTTCCCAAACCGGGCGGACCATAAAATAGAACGTGGTCCAGAGCTTCCTGTCTGGATTTTGCCGCACCGATGGACATAGTCAACATCGTCTTCAATCGCGACTGCCCGATGTATTCATCGAGAGTCTGCGGTCGCAAGGTGGCGTCCGACTTCAAATCAGCCGGTGTTTCCTTGGCGGACAGAAGTTGGGTGCGATTGGTCTTCGGCTTCGGGACATCATTGTGAGCGACTTCAGTCTTCACGACGTCAGACAGACCGGCATCGGCACTTTTCTTGTCTTTCTTTCCGCCATTAGTTGGAACAATTGTCATCTTAGGCTATATTCCTGGACCGTTCTCTTTAGAGCTTAGACTTAGAATTCTACATAAGAGAAATCTAGGCTTGTAGTAAGTTGATTTTACGCTGGTGAGAAATATGAGTTTTTCTCAATCTGGAGAAAGCGCGCTGGTCTGGCTCACCTAATTATTGCAAGCAAATGGCGCGTTCTGGCTGTTAAGGACATGATGAAAAGATCTCAAGGTGACCCGACAGCCCGCAGAACTACAAGATAATGTGGTTGTCACAGTTAAAAGGCGTCAGACCAGATGACTACAGGCAGCGATATCAATTTCAGCGCCCAGGCGCAAACGCTCACATTTGCCCCGGAAGGCACGCGCAAATCTATTGCCGCGCACCCGGAAAGACCTGGCATATCGCTTGTTATACCGGTGTATAACGAAGAGGAGAATGTCGAGCTTCTCTATCAAAAGATCCTGGACGCCGCCGAAAAGCTCAACAGAACCTGGGAAGTGGTGCTGGTTGATGACGGCTCCAAAGACAAGAGTTTTGAAAAACTGGAAAAAATCGCGCTGAAAGATTCGCGTGTAAAGCTCGTCCGTTTCGTCAGAAATTTCGGACAAACAGCGGCCCTGGCAGCCGGTATTGATCACGCCAACGGCAGCATCATTATTCCGATGGACGCCGACTTGCAAAACGACCCGGCCGATATTCAGATGCTTATCGAAAAGCTGGAAGAAGGATACGACTGTGTCAGCGGCTGGCGCAAAAACCGCAAAGATGGTCTGGTGCTGCGTTTAATTCCTTCCTGGACGGCTAATAAAATTATCTCGGTAATCAGCGGCGTATCTCTGCACGACTATGGCTGTTCTCTTAAAGCTTATCGCCGCGAAGTGCTGGAAGGCGTTCGCCTGTACGGTGAAATGCACAGATTCGTTCCGATTTATGCTTCCTGGATGGGTGCAAAAGTTACCGAGATGCCGGTAAATCACTATGCCAGACAGTTCGGGCAATCCAAATACGGCATCAATCGCACTGTCAAAGTTGTCCTCGACTTAATCACCATTAAATTCATGTCGTCCTATCTGACCAAGCCGATTTACATATTCGGCTCAGCCGGGCTCTGGTCTCTGGCTGCCTGCGCGGCATCCTTCACCTGGATGTGCATCCTCAAATACGGCTATGACACCTCTTTCATCGAGACACCGCTGCCGGTACTCGTGTCGATGTTCTTCATGGTCGGTATTCAGCTCATCCTCATGGGTCTGCTTGCTGAAATTCTCGTGCGCACCTATCACGAGTCTCAAGACAAGCGCATTTACACGGTCAAGAAGAAAGTAAATCTGGACTGATTGCTCAGAATCCGAACTAATACATAAATAGATCGCATCTTAGGGCATAATTCAGATGGTGCGACACACTGTTGTTAAAGCCAGTCAGGATTATGGTGTCTCATAATGCAAAACCGGTTGCGGGCGCGCCAGGTGCGACCTTAAACCAGCCGGTCTATCACCCAGAAATACATCACGACATCTTTCCTACCGGTCGATCATTTTTCAACTGGCTGACGATGGGCATCGTTGGCTTCATACTCCTTTTCGTGGCCCTGGTTGCAACTTACCTTGTGCGCCCGGAACTGAGAGCCGGTGACACTCTGGCTACTCAAGTCATAGCTAAGGAAGATACACGGGTCATCGACATGGAGGCGACAGAACGCGCCCGGGAGCGAGCTAAACGCGGCGTAGTTCCTGTTTTCGCGGCCGACCGCAGTGCCGACAAAGTGAGCCGCCACAGACTCGAGCAGAGCATTTCCAATCTGAAAGCTTTCCAGGCAAAAACCGACTGGGCGCATTTTGATCAAGCCACAAGGGATGCAATTGTCTCCCATTTCTCGTTGCTCTCGAGTAGCGACCATGACTTCGATTCGGCCATGGCAAAACTTGCCGAGCGACCGGCTGAAGCGCATCTTGTCGAGATTTTGAAGGCACAGCGCCGGGCCATGCAGGAAATCAGATCGGAAAGACCGGAAATTCTTGATGCCACAATTTACCTGGCCATGGTCGTGCCGCCTGCCGAAGTGACGGCTTTCAAAGCCAGCATTGATAAAAGTTTTGACCGTTTGCTGGCCATCCACAAGCGCTATCCGCACGAGACGAAAGCCGAATGGGAGCCGATTATCGCTGAGTTTTTGCCGGAGAACTGGTCGCAGGAAAAACAGACAAGAGCATCGCAGGTCATATCCACCGCTCTCAATACAAATGTTCAGGTCAACGAAGCTGCCACCGAGACAAAGACCAAACAAAGCATCGAGCGAGTAGAGCCGGTATACAAGCTGATTGCCAAAGGCGCAGTCATTGCCGACAAAGGCAAGACGCTCACACAATCGGAAGTAGAAACGCTAAGAGAGCTGGGCATGGCGCGCACCAACCGGCTGCCGATGATACTCGGGCTGGGCGTCTCCCTGCTGGCTGCTATCGCACTGGCTGCCGGAGTCGTTTATACATTTGATGCCCGTCACCTTTTCCAGACCAACTCAATCGGACTGATGTACGCAGTTTCAATTTCCGTCGTCACTGCTGCCAGTCTGATCGGCGACAACTACCCGCAATTCGTGCCACTGCCGGCAGCGGCACTGGTATGGACGATATTTTTCGGGCGCAGGGTGTCGGCCGCACTGATAATTCCACTGATAGTCATTTTAGCGGTCGCCCAACTTATCGAAGGACGGCATTTAATTGCGCTCAGCACAGCGGCTTTAGCGGCCGTTTTCTGTTACACAAAACATCGCAGCTCACTGATGCTCACCGGCGTCGTCGTGGCGATGATGCAAGCGATTGCCTTTATCCTTTCCTCTATCATGTTCAACGGCATTGACTCGGTGAGCCATCTGGGTCGCCCGACTCTTTTCGAGCTCTTTGCCGGTATGGTCTCTTGCATGCTGGCCATCGGCAGTTTGCCTTTCCTCGAAAGCATTTTCGGGATGGTGACCCCGTCACGCCTGGCGGAAATCACCGATGCAGAACAGCCTCTGCTCAGGCAATTGGAGGAAAACGCACCAGGGACATATCAGCACAGCCTGGCCGTTGCAAACCTTGCCGAGGGCGGTGCGCGCGCCATCGGCGGCGATGTGAACCTGGTCAGAGCCGGCGCGCTTTATCACGACATAGGAAAAATGGCGAGACCAAAATACTTTATCGAAAATCAATTGGGCGCCAAAAATCCACACGACGACATGACGCCGGAAGACAGCCGGGAACGAGTCCTGGCGCACGTCACGGACGGCATTGACATTGCGGTTAAGTACAGATTGCCCAAAGCGGTGCAAGACTTTATTCCGATGCACCAGGGCACATCGCTTATGGCTTATTTCTATCACAAGGCCTGCCTGCGCGACGGCGCCGATAAAGTCGACCAAAAGTTCTACCGATATCCAGGACCCAAGCCTCAGTCGAAGGAAACAGCGATTGTAATGCTCGCGGATGTTTCGGAAGCGGTCACTCACAGCATGCACGATCCCACACAAGAAGAAGTGGAATCGGCAATCGATAAAGTGTTCCAAAACCGCTGGGAAGACGGGCAGTTTAACGAGTCCTCACTGACATATCAGGAGCTTATTAAGGTCCGTCAGGCATTCGTAAGAGTGTGGCGCACCCTGCACCACGAACGCTTAAAATACCCGTCTACGACGACAGGCAGAATGGCCATTGCGCCGGAAGCGCCCACACCGAGCACATCCGGCACTGCCACTAAGATAGAATCAGAAGAATCAGCAAATAGTTCGCCTTCTGAGACTGAAAACAAAGTCAAAAAATCAGAGAACAACGGCGACACCAATGGCGGTGGCGATGGGACTGAACCGCCACGCGATTGCTGTTCGTAAAAACGCTTTTTAAATCTGCCTAGATGCCTCTCGGCTCTCTCAATCTAGTGCGGGCAGTCCAGCCGAGATTGTGCAAAACGGCATCGACGCCTTCTCTGGTTTTGCTCGTAATTTCCAAAATGATAATCGCCTGTTCCATGTTGATGAATTTGGTGTCGATCAAATAAACGCATCGCATACTTGCATACAAAAGCCATGGATCGACCAGATCGTGCTCCAATAGCCCTTTGCTCACATCATTGATCTGGTTGTAATTTACTTCCAGACGCTCCTGAATATCCTTAGTCAATTTAGTCAAAGTCACTGCTTGCGCCGATGCAAGCAGCTCGACAACAATTTTCGCCATGTTGTTGCGATGACGGAATGTGCAAGCCTGACCGAGTGCCTTTTCGAAAGGCACCTCGCTGGCCCGCATATTGAGCAGAACCTCGCAAGCCATCGGTTGCAGCAAGCAGCCGTTGTCGATCATTTCCTGCATTTCCACTGCTGCATCAATCAGCTCGGGAGTAGCGAAATGAGACTGTATCAAAATCTCGCCGATCGGTTTTTGGAATTGCAGCGAACGCACCAAGGCGTCAGGCAAGAGTTTGTCCACTAGAACGCGTGCTTCAACAAGCATCTCTCCCAGGCGCAAAGCTTGCTTCATAGGCAGCTTCTGATAGCCTTTGTTGATTTCCAACCGCTCCAATGCGCGTTCGCGTTTTGCCGCAGCATTGAGAGCCAATATCGCCTCATTGCGCCCGATTGCATTGCGCCGAATCGACTCTTGCACTTGCAATGCCGTGTACAAAATAGCTTGCGAAACATAGCCATGGAAGCAGAAAATATGCCCGAGCGGCAGTCCGGTGCGAATGTTTATCTGCAGCGCTTCTTCGAGATCTTTCTCAGTGACGATGCCGGATGCTACGAACAATTGTCCCAGGCGGTTCGTCTCTTGATCTTCGGGCACCACAAGGCCCGAGCGCTGAAAAGCATCGTTGAGAGAAATATGCTCTTTGTGGGCAACGCGCAACACCGTCACACCCAGCTCCAGGGGCAGATGCCCGTCATTGACCAGACTCTGAACTTCCAGCGCCTGACGCAACTCGCCTTCAGTTAAGTAGCCCGACATAACAAGCACTTTGCCTATCGGCAAACCGCGTTGTTCGAACCTTTCCAGAGCATCACGGATGAAGTCGGAAGAAAGAATTTCCGACTGCATGAGCAGCTCGCCTATTCGAATCTGGGTTGTGCCTTGTGCTTGTTGCGTAGTATCGGTCATGTTTCTTCGGCAATCCTGGCCAAATAGCTTATCAGTTCCGGCCTATCCTAAGTTGCTAAGCGCGAACAAACCTCCAATTTCAGTCCTTTTTTTCTGCTGAGAAGAAGGAAAGGGAAGTTTGTCCATAATTGCGAGTGGAAGTAAGCGCCAGCCCTGCGCATTCTTCAGAGAATTTAAAGCCCTTCAAGTGCTCAATTACCAAGAGTCCGCCATCATCGAGCAAGTCGTGTTTTGCCACTGACAACGGTATTTCGTTGATATGTGGAGATTTGTACGGCGGATCGGCAAATATTATGTCAAAAGATTTTGGCTCGAGAATGGGCAGAACGCGGCGGAAATCACCGCAAATAACCTCGCCGTCCAGCTTGAGCTTTTTCAAGGAAGTCTCGATAGCCTTGGCCAGAGCGCGATTTTCCTCGATGGAAATAAGCGTTCCGGCCCCCCTGCTCAAGGCCTCGATACCGATAAGCCCCGTACCGGCGCAGATATCCAGAACACGCGCCTCACTCATTCGGAAAGCCAAAATATTGAAAAGCGCCTGCCGAACCTTTGCGCCTGTCGGTCGAACCTCGCCGCTAACCGGGCTTTCGACGCTTCTGCCTCTTGCTGTTCCACCTGTGATGCGCAAAATTCGACCTGTGTGCTCCCGACTCCTCTGCACGTGCGCCGACCTATAAATTGAACTAAGGCATGAAGAGCCGGTCCATAACATAATCAGCAGTGCACGGACCATGGTAACATGGCAACTTCCGTCTACTGGCATCCCCTCGAAACGAGTGACTTATCATGACCGCCCGGCGCGTTGCCCGCGAAATCGCAGTTATTCTCATGCCGCAGCTCCCCAAGTCGAAGACCGGCACCGCCGCCATCGAAATGAGCTCGCTGGTCGAAAAGACAGTAAAAATGCTGGCGGACTACGCCAAGCAAAATCTTCTTGATGCCGGCGCCATTCTGGAAAAAACCAATTTCGAGTTGCATAACATCGAGGCGGAGCACCCCGATAATGCAAAATCCACGCAGCATCTCCATGCCGTTGCCATGACGACCGAGCAGCTCAGAGAGCAAATCACCCAGGTGGAACGCGCTCTTCACCTGGTCGCCGAAGCCCTGGATATCCCCGAGATGACACTGGCCAGCGGCTCGTCCACCGTCAATATCCCGTGCAAACAATGTGGTCATACAAACAGGGCCAGCTTCGAGAAATACTCACACGAGGAGATTCGCGAATTTCTCATCAAATTGCTCGACGCTTACAGCGAGCACAAAGTAGAAATCGATGAATACATCAAATCGACGCGCTCAAAATGGAATGTCGAAAGAATGGTTTCTATCGACCGCGACATTTTGCGACTGGCTTGCGCAGAAGCATTTTTCATGCAGGAAGTGCCGATTAACGTGGCCATCAGCGAAGCCGTCGAGCTGTGCCACCGATTCGCCGACGAAAAAGCGGCCAAATTCGTCAACGGCGTGCTGGCAGATCTTTCCGAACAAGCAAAAGAATTCAGACGCACCGGAGAATTTCCGGAGTACATCAAAAACGCTTCCAGAGTCGAATTGCAAGGTCATGTCCCAGAAGACATCGGCGAGTCACTGGAAGAGACAAAGCATTAGGTTGGGCAGATGGACGAAGAAGACAAAAAAGAGAAATCCGGTTTTTGGGGCTCGACACTTTCGAAATTAAAGTCTGCGCTGAAACGCACTCGCACGGAAGTAGTAGACGACGTTCTGGAGCGTGAGTCTCAAGAGACAGAAACATCCGTCGACGAAGAAATTCCAGGACTGGATCACAGCATCCAGTCCAACACCTCGACATCGGAAATTGCGCAAAACGCGTCGGGCACAAGCACAAAAGATCCTGTAAGCACAATCAGCCCTCCTCAATCAACCGGACATCAGGCGATGCCGAGCCGCGCTAAAGCTCCGCCCAGACCTATAGACAGTGACTATCTGGAAGAGCTGGAGGAAAAATTGATAAAGGCCGACATCGGTGTGAAAACAGCCGAGATGATGGTCGAGCATTTGCGCAAAGAAGCAAAAGGCAAAAATTGGCAATCAAACGACGTTGAAGATTTTTTGCGCGCCGAGTTCAAAAAGATACTCAATCAATCGCCGCAAAAGAAGCTGCAATACAAAGAAGGCAAGCTCAATCTCTATCTTGTCGTCGGTGTCAACGGCACCGGCAAAACAACAAGCATCGGCAAACTTTGCTACAGATTTAAAACCGAAGGAAAGAAGGTTCTGGTGGCTGCAGCCGATACCTTCAGAGCTGCCGCCGAATCGCAATTGGAAATTTGGGCGGAGCGCGCCGAGGTAGATATTTGCAGGCTTCCGGACGGATCGGACCCGGGTGCGGTCGTATTCCAGGCGCTCAATAAAGCAAAAGAAGAAGGCTACGATGTAATCATCATCGACACGGCAGGCAGGCTTCACAACAAGACTAATTTGATGGCCGAGCTGAAGAAAATTCGCGGCGTTATCGAAAAGCACGGGCAGGGTCTTCCGCTTGAATCCTTGCTGGTTCTCGATGCTTCCACGGGACAAAACGGCATGAAGCAAGCCGAGGTCTTTACAGAGGTCTGCCCGCTCAGCGGCGTGATTCTGACAAAATTGGACGGCACCGCCAAAGGTGGCATCGTTTTTGGTATCTCATCAGAGCTTCAGATACCGGTAAAACTGATCGGGCTGGGCGAAAAGATGGATGACCTCAGAGACTTCGAGCCGGATCTGTTTGTAGAAGCATTGTTTGGTTAATGGTCCAGACACGTCAAAGTCTAACAACCCGAAAGTCGCACTTTAAGGCGAGCACTGCCCTCGTTATGACCATTGCGCTTGCTGCTGTAAGCCTGGTTGGGCTCGGTATCTTCTTCAAATTGGGGGCGGCGCCGGAGGAGCGGCAAGACAAAATCTCCAAAGAACTGGAGATGAAGATCGCTCAGTTGTATGTGCAAGCTCAGGCTTTTCGCGAGCAGAACAAAATGGATGAAGCGATAGGCTGCATGAAACAAGCGGTGGAATTGCTGGAGAATGATAAATCCACCGACCGTTTGCCGCTTGTATCAGCATACATAGGTCTTTCCGACATGTACAGGAGCACCGGCAAAACAGATTCAGGCGAACCGGAAGTTAAGCGTGCAAAAGAGATCATTCTCAAAGATCATCAAGAAGAAAATGCTCTGACCTGCGCGATCTTGCACCGCGAGGGACTCTACAAGTACATACATAAAGACTACCTGGCGGCAGAAGAATATTTTCAGCAATCGCTTACTTGCAGCTCGTCGACAATTTCCAGTCTTTCTGCAGAGACCAGCGATGACCTGCTCTGGCTCGCACATGTGTATTTGGCTCCGGGCATGAACAACCCGGAAAAAGCGCTTCGTTGCTTGCGCCAGGTCGAAGAAGTATCGAACGCTGTGGAAAGACCTTCACACATGATTTCGGTTCAAAAACTTCAAGGAATGGCGTACCTGGCGATGAAGCGTTACGCCGAAGCAGAAGAGAAACTCTTAGCCTCACAGCAGCTTACTGAACGACTTTTCACTGATGCAAATCATCCGCAAAGGGTGCACATCAAGAAACTGCTCGAACAGGTTCGCGCCGCCAAATCCGCAAAGTAACTAACTCTCAGTGAAAAGTCTTGAAATTGCGGCTCAGATCGTTTTGCCACCAGACGTGCCCGGCCTGATTCATCTTCACATTGCCGCGAGGCACAGGCGTTCCGTCTACAAATTTGCCGCCCAGCTCTTTCAGTCTGTATCCCGGCACGACGCCTTTGAAAGTATTGGTGGCGTCATAATATCCACCTTGAGTGCTCTGCGCCCAGATAAATGGAGCATTGTCGCTGCCTTGATCTTGAGCCATTCCTCTCAGTTGATTTTGACTGGCCTGCCCGCCCAGGATCCGGTCAAGCATGGGGGTACGCCCTCTAAAATTGGAATCTTCCTGTGCAGGTTGCCCTGACTGAGCGGCATTACCCCTGTACATTTGCGGTCGCCCGCCCTCGGCTTGCTGAGCGAAAACAGCGCGCAATTTGGCAGCTTCGTCATTATTGAGAGCGCCAAGGTCATGATCTACGCTGGCCCGCGCCTGAAGAGGATCTTTGCGCTGGATCTGGATACGCGTCGAGCCCGAGGTCTGAGCCGAGCCGTCATCATCGGCAAAAGACGGAGCGGGAAGAAAAATCGCAGAGGCTGCGACAAAAGCCATTACCCACTTTTCGGCTTTGCTGTAGCGGATCATACTTAAGAACCTCACGCTTGCTCTATATAGAGCTTTCCCAGGATGGGCGCCCTTCGAACAGCGCCATGGTTCTAAATGACGCTGAATTAACAATCTTGTGTCCGAGACACAACATTTTGGTTTTGCAGACTACATTTTGCAGTCTGCGAGTTTCGCTTAAATCACCTGAAAGCTCGCGCCTCTGAGGCTCTATCCCCAAACTGGAAAATTACTGTTTGGCCAACTCTTTTATCGCATCGAGCGCTTCAGGATTTTCTACCGATGAAAGATCGCCGACCGGTTCGCCGAGATATTGCAGGCGAATGTTCTTTCTGACGATTTTTCCGGAGCGGGTCTTGGGCAGTGCAGAGACGAAGTGAACCTTCTCCGGTTTGAGAACAGACCCGAGTCTTTCACCCACCAGCGCTTTCAATTCGTTCTTCAAAGCGTCGCTAGTTTCAATTCCCGGCATTGTTCTGACAAAACATACCAGCGCCTCACCCTTCATTTCATGCGGTACGCCGATGACGGCGGCTTCTGCTATACCGGCATGTTCAACCAAAACCGACTCGACTTCGCCCGGTCCGACCCGTTTTCCCGCCACCTTGATAGTGTCATCGGAGCGGCCGTAGAGGAACCAGGAACCGTCATCATCAACTTTCGCCCAGTCGCCGTGATACCAGACACCGGGGAATTTGCTGAAATAAGTCTCGATATAGCGGTCGGGTGATTTGAGGAAACCTTTGGTCATTGATGGACCGGGCTTCTTGCAAACGAGGTGCCCGATTGCATTTTTCAAACTCTTTCCTTCTTCGTCAAAGACATCGATGTCCATGCCCAGTCCTGGACCACCAAGCGAGCAGGGCTTGAGCGGCATGAGCGGCAGCGGTGTCAGAAGGCCGCCGACGATCTCGGTACCGCCGGAGATGTTGATGATCGGGCATTTCTTCTTGCCCGCCTTTTCGAACAACCACATATAACTGTCGTGATCCCAGGGCTCACCTGTCGATCCAAGCAAACGCAAGCTGGAGAGATCGTGTTTTTCAACCCACTTATCACCTTCCGACTTCATGCCGCGGACGGCTGTAGGGCTGATACCCAGCGTGTTTACTTTATGTCTATCGATCATCTGCCAGAGACGATCGGGTTCAGGATAAATCGGTGTTCCCTCGCAAATCACCATGGTGCCGCCCCAGAAGGTGACGCCGATGATTTCCCAGGGCCCCATCATCCAGCCGATGTCGCTGAACCAGAAAAATATATCGGAAGGGCGAACATCAAAAGAAAATCCCAGTTCTTTCACTATTTGCGACAGCGCGCCGGCATGCGTGTGCACAGTACCTTTCGGCTTGCCCGTCGTGCCCGACGTGTACAAATACATAGAAGGATGTTCGGCAGGCAGATTATTTACCGTCTCAGCACGATCGCTTGCTTTGATCGCTTCGTCAAACCAGAGATCCGTTTTCTCGTTGAATGCGACTTCATTGCCCATGTGTTTGAGAACCACAGTGTGCTTCAAGTGCTCGAGCCCCTTCACGGCTTTGTCCGCGTTCACTTTAATAGGTATGAGTTTGCCTCGGCGCGAACCACCGTCAGCAGTGAAAAGAACTTTTGCTTCCGAATCTTCCAAGCGGCTTTGCAATGCTTCAACACCGAAGCCTGAAAAAACAGGAACTGCAACAGCACCAATTTTGAAACAAGCAAGAAGGACAGCGACAACTTCCGGCACCATCGGCATGTACATTCCGACTGCATCGCCTTTGCCTACACCGAGGCGCTGCATGAGACCGGCGGTGCGTGAGGCCATTTCGTCAAGTTCGCCGTAAGTCAGTTTGCGAATCTTGCCGTCCTCACCTTCCCAGATGACTGCTTGATGATCGGCGCCGACGCTTTCGCGCACGCCTTCTTTTTGACCCTTCTTCAAATGCCAATCGATGCAGTTGTCGTAGATGTTCATCTCACCGCCGACAAACCACTCAGCCCATTCCATGCCTTTTGACATGTCGAGAATGCGGTCATATTTGCGGCTGAAGCGCACTCCCATGTAATCAAGTGCCGTTTTCCAAAACCATTCAATGTCGTCAGTAGATTTCTTGACAAGCTCTTTCCAATCTTTTAGACCGTGCTTCTTTATAAAATCTGCTGCACGGCAATCGAGGTATTCGCCCTTGGGTTGCCAGATTACATCGGTAAGTGTTGTGTTCATGATTGAATTTTTTCCGTTCAAATCTGCTCGATACGCTAATTAATTGGTTGGGAAAAAGAATTGTACTCAATAGCGCACTGCAGTTTGTGAAACTGAAGCCGTTCAAGCCCAGTAATAATCACATTTTTAGGTTGTCCGCCAGTGCCCTCGAGCTACTGGGAACCAAAATTTTCGAGAGGCGTCATCAAACACAGCGCGCAGCACACAACACATTTGCACCGTTTGAAGCTTACGTAGCGAAGCTTTGGGACGGAGGAGGATTTATGCGTATTTCAAGAAAATTGGCTGGAGCTGCATCCCTTATAGCAATCGCCTCGGCATTCACTTTTGTTCAACCATCGCATGCTAATGATCTAGTCGACTTTTTCCAAAATACGCTCGGTGTAAATGTCACCAATTTGCGCAATCCGCAGGCATTCGCCCGCAATCATTTTCAAAGCAAACGCAGCGAGATCGAAGCTAATATTTCTTACGCTCTCTCATCCGGCAGAATCAGCGCTTCTCAAGCCGCATCGATGCGAGCAGAACTGGCCAACATAATGAATCTGGAAATGGCTTATTCCGCCGACGGCAATCTGACTATGAGCGAAGCCCGAACATTGTCCAACAAACTGGCCAGCCTGGACAAAAAGGTCGATCGCTATGTTGCCACCAGACCCGGTGGCGGATACTTCCCCGGTGGAGGATTCCCCGGCGGCGGCTTTGACCCGAGAGACCCCAGATATGACCATCGTTTCAATTTCAGCATCACTCAAGTTCGCAATGAAATAAACACACTGAGAAGCAGAGTGGAAACAGGCAAAATGCAACGACGATTGAGCATCAACGAATACAATCTT